>NZ_JAJEJR010000001.1:316198-632397 GCF_021390595.1 Paraburkholderia sp. HP33-1
TCGACGCCAGCTCTTGCCGGTGGACTACTGTATATCGCTAACAGTCGCGATGTCGTCGGTGGAGCGCTGGCTTTGTACGTGATGGGCATCGGAATAGGTATTCCGCTGCTGCTCGTCGGCACGTTCGGCGCACACGTGCTACCCAGGTCTGGCCACTGGATGGTTGCCGTTCAGAACACGCTGGGCGTCATGCTGCTTGCAGCAGCATTGTGGTTCGTCTATTCGCTACTGCCGGATTGGCTGCTGATGGCATTGGTCGCTTTGCTGCTAGCGGCTTGCGCCATGATGCTGCGCGCCATCGACCCGCTGCCGCCGAACTCACACGGCGTGCTTCGCGTGGGCAAAGCAATTGGTGTACTGCTGCTGGTCGCCGCGATTGCCCAACTGGTCGGCATCGCATCGGGGAATTTTGACGTTCTTCAGCCATTGCGCGGTGTTACGCGGGGGACACAGACTCATACGGTCAGCGACGTGCATTTCGAACCGATACAGTCGACCGCCGAACTCGACCGGGCGCTTGAATCGGCACGCGGCCAACCAGTCATGGTGGATTTCTACGCTGACTGGTGCATCAGTTGCAAGGAACTCGAGCGATTTACCTTTACCGACGCGCGCGTGGCTGGTGAGTTCTCGCATTGGAAACTGCTGCGTATCGATGTGACGAAGAACACACCTCAGGACGCAGACATGTTGAGACGCTTTGGGCTTTTCGGGCCACCAGCGTTGATTTTCTATGACCGGAGTGGCCGTCAGCAGGTCGATGCACAGTTGGTCGGTTTTGTCGGCGCGGACGCGTTCCTCGCGCATCTAAAGCGTTGGGGCCAGTGACCTACCGGGTAGCGCGCCAGCGTCATGCCGTCCTTTGGCGATGCCGCGTGGACCACCTATACTGAAATGATGAAATTCTGGGCCAAACTTGTCGCCTGCCTGCTCGTCGCGTGGCTGCCGCTGCTCGGCTACCCTGCGCAGGTGGCGCTTTGCCCGGAGATGTCGTCGTCGACAATGCAGTCGCAGATAAAAGCACCGCATACAACGGGCTTGGTGGCGTGCGCACAAGATGCAAGAGCCCATGTAACGGGTTCGCAGCCTGCATGTCACAGCAGCCTGAGCGGTCTCGCCTGCGGCATGGCTGTCTTACCCACGACGCACAAGACGGCAGTTGTAACTGCTTCGCCCGTCTACAGGGCCACCAACCTCATTCTCATGCCGCAGTTCATCCCCGAACTGCCAGCGCCTCCGCCTCGCTCCCTGTAGTTCCCTCGTCGACGAGTTTCGAACGGCCTCGCGTCGTTGTGCGCGCACGCGCGTCGTGAACGTGGAGGGTGTCGGCTCGTCCCACGACAACTGCTTTGTGAGCATCACGATTTAACCGAATCCGGAGATATATATGAACGCGAAATCACTACTGACTGCTGCCCTGTTGACACTCTCGTTGGGTACGGGCGCTTTGGCCATGGCTGCCAGTGGGACCGGCAATGACCCGAGCCATCCACCGCAAACACGGGAATACAGCTCCAACATGATGGGCGGCATGGGAATGGGAGGGATGGGCGGCGGCATGATGGGCAGCTGTCCAATGATGGGCGGGAATATGGGCATGGACCCGAAGACCGCGATGCGCATGCATGGAGAAATGATGAAGGCGATGGGCGACATCATGCTCAAGTACTCGGACCAGGCCGGTACGTCTCCGTCGAAGTGATGCGGATTTCTTCCCGACACTATTACCCAATCCAATTTCAGAAAGGAAACACTTATGAAGTGCAACACAAAGACGATGGTGACGACCGCACTAGCACTCGCGCTTGTTATTGCCATCGGATATTGGGCGCTGCCTCAGTTCAGAGGGTCTATCGCGCCCTTCATCCTGGTGGCCTGCGTACTGGTGTGTCCGCTCTCGATGCTGCTCATGATGCGCGGTATACGGTCCAGTCCCGGGAAGCCGGACGTACAGAGTGAAACGGTAACGGCACTCAAATCGGGACCTGATTCATAACGCCACACTCGAGTCACGCGGAGTAGCGCGATATTGCTGTCCGTCATGCTGCTCCGCGACCGATGCGAAGGAGGAGTTCATGTTCGGCAACGCTCGAATTCTCAACGTCGTCATTGTCATTTTCGCCGTCATTGGTCTCATCGCTGTGCTCGGTATCGTCGGCATGGCTGTGATGCATGTAGGCATGATGCACGGTATGCGCTCGTGCACTGAGGCGATGCGTCTCTGGCAATAGCGCTGACCTGTGAAATAGGAGAGGTGCAATGAAAAGTCGGATACACAAAGAAGAGGGGAATCAGGCGCCCTCGGCGCGTTCCCCGGGACTCACTTCGGCCAGGGGGCGCCTCGTGGCGCTGCTGGTCGCGCTGCTTCTTGTGGTACCTGCGGCGATTCTTCTGGGGCCGTTCCTTCCACGGCACTCGATACTCGGTTCCGCGACTGGGAAAGCGGGTCTGCAGGAGCAGGTTCATTCGGAAACTGCGTGGCATGTGGGGATGTTGCGTCCTGATGGGTTGCGCATCATTCCCGGTGGGCGGTCGGATGCGTCACACGTGCTGAACCCGAATCAGTTTGCTGATAAGGACGTAAGGCATTCCTACTGGGTTGCGACGCAGATTCCTGCGACGCTCAACAAACTCTATTGCTGGTGTGGTTGTGAAAATCGCGGCGTACACCGTTCCAATCTTCAATGCTTCGAAGACCAGATGGCGGTGACATGCGCGGTTTGCCAGGGCACGGCAGAGATAGCCTGGCAGATGACACAAGCTGGCGTTCAGGACGCCGGCAAGATTCAGGCTGCCGTGGATGTGAAGTGGGCGCCAAACGGTTAGCGGGAGACGGTTTCGCTAACAATCAATCGTTGAGGAGGGCGACATGGAGCTGAAATGCGTTGTTGCCGTTGTTAGGCCCGATGCAGTGGAAGTACTGGAACGGAAGCTTGGCGCCATTCACATTCATGGCTTGACTGTTACCAGAGTACGGGGATTCGGCGCGCACCCGAATCTCTTCGCCGACGACTGGACGACAGAACACGCCAAGGTTGAAATCTTTGCACAGGCAGAACACGTCGACGCTCTTGTGAAGACCATCATGGAAATCGCACATGTCGGCGCGATTGGAGACGGGGTGGTAGCGGTCATTCCTGTGGAGAAATTCTTTCGCGTTCGCACTCAGGCGGAAGCGGTACCGTGACTCGATGGCGACATCGGTCGGTCGCCACATCGATACGACAGCCGCCTTCACAGGGGAAGGCGGCTGCGCGTCGGTCACGATGTCCGCTGGTACCAGCATCGCGATGAGTTGACCACCTTGACGACGAGCATGACCGTACTTCGATGTGCACGTTCACCAAAGTCGCCAATGCGGCGCCAGAATTGAGCCCGAACAAACTAATCGCTGTCGCAACTGCTAACTCAAAAAAGTTGGATGCGCCAATCTGGCAGGCTGGAGCAGCGACGTGGTGCGGTACGCCCGGTTGTCGTTTCGCCAGATAAGCGAGCGACGAATTGATAATCACCTGAATCAGGATGGGAACTGCGAAAAGCAGGATGACCACCGGTTAAGTAAGGACTTCGTTCGCCTTGGAACGCAAAGACCCGATTCAGGCCGTTGTTGCAGCTTGATTAACCGGCCACAGCATAAGCGATGCATGGTTCTTATTCGTTCTTGCCGTCGTCTTCTCGCGACTGTACCGCGGCGTCAGCTGGCGGCGAACCCACAACTCACTGGAAAGTCACCGGACCGCCGTCTAGTAGCGGCTTCCCATCCATTTCATCTACTGCTCAAGGGCGCGAATGAGAACGTCGGCGCAAGAATGGAACGGCGCCCGCCTGATGACGGCGCGCTTATCAGTGAAGTTCTGCCAATTGACATTATCATCCCGTCATACCTAATATATCTAGTACTATGGAATTAATGCTTCCTACCGAGGATGACCGCAATGAGCAAGCAGTTCGTGCAATGCCTGGCGGGTGCTGTCGTGGCTGCAACCATTGCGGTCGCTGCCCACGCGGCAGACATCACGGGGGCTGGTTCTACGTTCGTGTATCCCGTCCTTTGGAAATGGGCTGCGGACTACAATCATGCGTCGGGCAACAAGGTCAATTACGAGTCCATCGGTTCCGGCGCCGGCATCGCGAAAATTAAGGCCGCGACAGTAGATTTCGGCGCGACCGACATGCCGATGTCCAGTAAGGACCTGAAAAAAGAGGCGCTGGGGCAGTTCCCTACGGTCATCGGAGGGGTCGTGCCGGTCGTCAATATCGACGGTGTTGTGCCGGGCAATATTCGCTTCACCGGGCCGCTTCTTGCCGACATCTATCTGGGCAAAATCAAGAAGTGGAGCGACCCGGCCATCACCAAAATCAACCCCGGTTTAAAGCTGCCGGATGCGAACATCACGGTGGTGCATCGCTCGGATGGTTCGGGTACGACGTTCAACTGGGTCAACTACCTCTCGAAGGTCAGTCCGGAATGGAAGAGCAAGGTTGGTGAAGGTTTGTCTGTCGCGTGGCCGGTGGGCATAGGGGGAAACGGCAATGAAGGTGTCGCCACTTATGTGAACCACGTCAAGAATTCCATCGGTTTTGTCGAGTACGCATATGTCCTGCAGAACAAGATGACGTACGGCTCCGTTCAGAACAGGGTCGGCAATTTTGTGGAGCCGAACGCCAAGTCGTTCCAGGCGGCAGCCGCGACCGCTGACTGGACCAAAGCGCAAGACTTTGACCTCGTCATGACCGACGCAACCGGGCCGGAGGCTTATCCGGTAACCGCCGCGACGTTCGTCGTCGTGTACAAGCAGCCAAAGAACGGTACGCAATCAAAGGCGACCATCGACTTCTTCAAGTGGGCACTGGAAAAGGGGCAACAGCAGGCACAGTCGCTTGGTTATGTTCCGTTGCCGGATGCGCTCGTCAAGCAAATCGAGTCCTATTGGTCGACCAACTTCAGGTTCTGATATTTCGGTAACCCTTGAAATCGCGGAACACCAGCTTCGCGATGCATGTCGCAGAAATGGTGACGCCAAATACTGCAGAAGATGTTCGGTCTGGTTCCCGTCAACATGACTATTCCGTTCATCGTCGCTGTGGCCCCTTTACTCCCTTATAGCGACACATCCCGTCGCCGTTGCCGGTTCCTACTGTCCGTAAAATGCGCTAGCTTGTTTGGGCAATTCTCAGGCTGTCGCTCGGCGGCAGTAATCCGGAAGACTTCTCAGAAATCGCCAGTTCTTACCGAAAACTCATCCGCAAAGCTGACCTTGACCTTGACATAGTGTCACGGTCAATACTGGTGTTGTGGAGCGTTTCGCAGGCTGCAAAGATGACGGAGGTCGCCATGAATATCGGGGAGGCAGCAAAAACTTCAGGGATGCCGGCGAAGATGATTCGGCACTACGAGGAGGCTGGCCTCATCAAACCAGCTTTGCGGACGGCGTCAAATTATCGCGTGTACACGTCGAACGACGTCGAGGTACTGCGTTTCGTGAAACAGGCACGTCGACTCGGATTTGCCACCGGTCAAATTTCCGAACTACTGGCCCTATGGCAAGACCGCGACCGACCCAGCAGGGAGGTCAAGCGTATTGCAAAGGAACATATCGCTGAACTGAACGGCCGGATTCGGGAACTGAACGAGATGAAGGAAACGCTTGAACATCTAGTGCGCCATTGCAAGGGCGACTCCCGCCCTGACTGTCCGATTCTGGACGCGCTCTCGGCAACCCCCCACTAGCTTCACCGGCTGGAGGGCAGACGGCTTCCTATTGTTGCCGCCGTCCGCATTCTTGATGCGTCCGGCGGCGCACGGGTTTAGGAAACGCGTTGATACCAATGTCGCGATGAGTTGACCACCTTGACGACGGCGAGCATCACCGGCACTTCGATAAGCACACCGACCACGGTGGCCAGCGCTGCGCCCGACTTCAGACCGAACAGGCTAATCGCCGTCGCGACCGCCAGTTCGAAAAAATTCGACGCCCCAATCAGACACGATGGTGCCGCAACGTCATGTGCGACGCCGAGTTGACGATTCGCGAGGTAAGCCAGCGACGCGTTGACGACAACCTGAATCAGGATGGGCACCGCCAACAGCAGGATGACCAGCGGCTGTGCGATGATTTGTTCGCCCTGGAAGGCGAACAGAAGCACCAGCGTTAGCAGCAGTGCTGAGATGGAGAACGGACCAATTTTCGCCAGCGCTCGCTGGAAATGCTGCTCTCCCTTGCGCAGGAGAATCTTGCGAAGAATCTGCGCGATGATGACTGGGATGACGATGTACAACACCACCGACGTGAGCAGTGTGTCCCACGGCACAGTGATGTTTGAGATGCCAAGCAACAGGCCCACCACAGGGGCGAACGCGAAAACCATAATCAGGTCGTTCAGCGCAACCTGCGACAGAGTGAAGTACGGGTCGCCCTTTGTCAGTTGGCTCCAGACGAAGACCATGGCCGTGCACGGCGCTGCAGCCAGCAGAATCAGACCGGCGACGTAGCTGTCCAGCTGGTCGGCGGGCAGCAGTGACGCGAAGGCATGCCGGACAAACACCCAGGCGAGGAACGCCATGGTGAACGGTTTCACCGCCCAGTTTACAACGAGCGTTACGCCGATACCTTTCACCTGGCTGCGCACCTTGCCAAGCGACGCAAAGTCGATACGCAGCAGCATCGGGATAATCATGACCCAGATGAGAACGCCGACCGGGATGTTGACGTGGGCGAACTCAAGATTCGATACCGAATGAACGACACCAGGCAACAGCTTTCCAAGGATGATGCCTGCCCCAATGCACAGTGCGACCCAAAGGGACAGATAGCGCTCGAAGAAGCCGATGCCGCCGGGTTCGCGCCGGGCGGCCTTCGCGACGGTTTGACTGCCTGCCATCGTTACTCTCCTTTCTCGCGCAACGAGGTGCCGATGCCCTGCATCTGCTGCTGCACGGCGAGACGGTCGAGCTTCTCGAACGGCAGGTTCGCGAAGAGTTCGATACGCTTGCGCAGTTGCACGTATGTTTGCAGGAAGGCTCTGAGTTTCTCGTCATCGCTACCCTCGACCCTCGACGGGTCCGGCACGCCCCAGTGCGCCTTTGCCGGATGACCGGGCCATATCGGACAAACCTCTCCGGCTGCGTCGTCGCAGACCGTGAAGATGAAGTCGATGTGCGGCGCACCGTCTTCGGCAAATTCATCCCAGCTCTTGCTGCGAAGCCCTTCAGTCGGGATGTGCTGCGAACGAAGCAGCTCAAGCGCGAACGGATTCGGTGCGGCACCCGGATGGCTGCCAGCGCTGTAACCAACAAAACGGTCGCCGGCGAGGTCGTTGAGCGCAGCCTCCGCGAGAATGGAGCGCGCAGAATTGTGAGTGCAAAGGAAGAGTACGTTGTATTTGCGATGTTCGGTCACGAGGTTCTCCAGTCCGATGCCGGACGATGGCACGTTATATATCAACATCTCCAATATAATGGAAATGATATGTTCCGACAAGTTCCTCGGGGCGGATGATGCACCACGAAGGACGGGGCTCACGAGTTGTCACAGAAATTTCACGCAGGCCCGAACTTGTCACCCGAATGTCACGAACTATACTTAGCATCCCGACAGGCATAACGTATCTAGTTTTATGGAAACGATGCTTACTTACTGAGGGTGACCAAAATGAATACCCAGTTTGTGCGACGTCTGGCGGGCGCTGTCGTGGCTGCAACCTTTGCGGTCGCTGCTCACGCGGTAGAAATCACAGGGGCAGGCTCGACCTTTGTGTACCCCATCCTCTCAAAGTGGTCTTCGGACTACAACCAGAATACCGGCACCAAGGTCAACTATCAGTCCATTGGCTCTGGCGGTGGCATCGCACAAATCAAGGCCGCAACCGTGGATTTCGGCGCTACCGACATGCCAATGACCGCTGAAGACCTGAACGCAAAAGGCATGGGGCAATTCCCTTCAGTCATTGGCGGGGTTGTGCCAGTCGTCAATATCGAAGGGGTTGCGCCGGGCAAGATTCGCTTCACCGGCCCGGTTCTCGCCGATATCTATCTCGGCAAAATCACGAAGTGGAGTGACCCGGCCATCGCGAAAATCAACCCGGGCCTGAAGTTGCCGGATACAAATATCACGGTGGTGCATCGTTCAGACGGCTCCGGGACCACGTTCAACTGGGTGAACTACCTCTCGAAGGTGAGTCCCGAATGGAAGAGCAAGGTCGGCGAAGGTACGTCGGTCGCTTGGCCGACCGGTGTGGGAGGTAAGGGGAACGAAGGCGTTGCTGCATACGTAAACCGCCTGAAGAATTCCGTCGGATACGTTGAGTACGCGTACGTCCTGCAGAACAAGATGACGTACGGCTCCATCCAGAACAAAGCCGGCAATTTCGTGGAACCGAATGCCAAGTCGTTCCAGGCCGCAGCGGCGACCGCCGACTGGACGAAGGCGCAGGACTTTGACCTTGTGATGACCGACGCAGCCGGCCCGGATGCCTACCCGGTGACTGCCACCACGTTCATCGTCATGTACAAGCAGCCCAAGAACGCCGCGCAATCCAAGGCGACCATCGACTTTTTCAGGTGGGCATTGGAGAAGGGTCAACAGCAGGCGCAGTCGCTTGACTATGTTCCGCTGCCCGAACCGCTCGTTAAGCAGATTGAGTCGTACTGGTCGACCAACTTCAAGTTCTGACGCTCCCGCAGTCCACTGTGGCGCCGGCCGACAGCTTAGCGCCACCGGTAGAGGAAAAGCTGATGCCTACCACTGCTGAAGAACTGGCGAAAGGGCTAAACGGTGAGCGCCGCAAAGGCACCGTGCTCGGAACCGAGTTGACCTTTCGTACGCGAAAACGCTGGCTGCCTGACGCTGCAGCGGACCGCATGTTCTGGTTTGCGACCCTGTCTGCTGCGGTATTTGTGCTGGTCCTTCTTTCGGGCACCGCGCTGTCAATGCTATGGGGCGGCCGTCTCGCGTTTCAGACCTTCGGCTGGCGTTTCCTTGTCAGCACCGATTGGGATGCCGTTGCACACAAGTTCGGTGCGCTCATTCCGATTTACGGCACGTTGGTCAGTTCCCTTATCGCGTTGCTTATCGCCGTTCCAATCAGCTTCGGCATCGCGATGTTCCTCACCGAAATTGCACCGAGCTGGATGAAGGGTCCTGTCGGCACGGCCATCGAATTGCTCGCGGCAATTCCGAGCATCATCTACGGCATGTGGGGTTTGTTTGTATTTGCGCCCGTTCTCGCCGACCATATTGAGCCATGGCTCATCAACACCCTGGGCAATGCATGGCTGATTGGTCCGCTCTTCTCGGGCGCTCCCATCGGGCTGGGCATGCTGCCGGCTGGCCTGATTCTCGGCATCATGATAATCCCGTTCATTACCGCCGTGATGCGCGATGTCTTCGACGCCACGCCGCAGATGCTCAAGGAGTCGGCGTTCGCGTTGGGCGCGACGCGTTGGGAAGTGATTCGCGGAGTTGTACTGCCGTACACGCGCTCCGCCGTCGTCGGCGCCATCTTTCTCGGACTGGGGCGAGCATTGGGTGAAACCATGGCGGTGACGTTCGTCCTCGGCAATGCGCATGACCTGAGTGTGTCGCTGCTGGGTCCTAGCAACTCCATTGCCGCGACGCTTGCTAATGAATTTACCGAAGCGGATTCGCCCATCTATCTGTCGTCGCTCATCGCCCTCGGCTTTGTCCTCTTTGTGGTCACGTTCATCGTCCTCGCGTTCGCGAAGCTGCTGCTCTTGCGACTAAACCGCATGGAAGGGGCAAAGTAATGGAAGGCTTCGACATGGGGAAATTCCGGCGGCGGCGAATCACGAACAACATCGTGTTCGTGCTGTCCATTCTGTCAACGGTCTTTGGCCTCTTCTGGCTGTTCTGGATTCTGGCGACCACTGTTATCAACGGTTTTGCGGCGCTGGGCCCAAGTCTCTTCACCCAGATGACGCCTCCGCCGGGTCAGCAAGGCGGCCTGCTGAACGCGCTGTACGGCAGCTTCCTGATGATAGGCATCGCATCGGTTATCGGCGTGCCGCTCGGATTGATGGCGGGAATTTACCTTGCGGAGTACGCGCGTCGAACGCGCCTGGGCGCCGTCGTCCGGTTCGTCAACGACATTCTGCTGAGCGCTCCGTCGATTGTTATCGGGCTGTTCACCTACGAACTCATCGTCCGGCCGATGGGGCATTTTTCCGGCTGGGCTGGTGCCGTGGCACTGGCCATCATCATGTTGCCGGTGGTCATCCGCACGACGGATGAGATGCTCCAGCTCATCCCGGACAGCATGCGTGAAGCGGCACTCTCGCTGGGCATTCCGCGCTGGAAAATCAGTTCGCGCGTTCTGCTGAAGGCTGCTAGCGCCGGTATCGTCACGGGCGCGCTACTGGCCATTGCGCGCATCAGCGGGGAAACTGCACCGCTCCTGTTCACCGCACTGAACAATCAGTACTGGTCAACCACGCCAAACGGACCGCTCGCCAATATTCCGGTCGTCATCTTTCAGTTCGCGATGAGCCCCTATGAAGCCTGGCATACGCTCGCGTGGGCGGGCGCCTTCCTGATGACGGTCTTCGTACTGGCGCTGGCCATCCTGTCGCGCACCTTCTTCAATCGCGCTCATGCCTCCCGTTAAGATGCCATCCGCCCATACGACCAAAGCGCGCATCAGTGTGCGCGGACTGAACTTCCATTACGGACGTCGCCAGGCCCTGTACGACGTCAATGTCGATTTTCCGGACCGCGAGGTGACGGCCATTATCGGCTCGTCCGGTTGTGGCAAATCCACATTGCTGCGCGTCCTGAACCGGATGTACTCGATATATCCGGACCAGACGGCCACGGGTAGCGTCGAACTGGACGGAAAAAACATCCTCGAACCGCGCTTCAAGCTCAATGAATTGCGGTTGAAGGTGGGTATGGTTTTTCAGAAGCCCACCCCTTTCACGATGTCGATATACGACAACGTTGCGTTGGCCATCACTCATCACGAGGCGCTGACACGCAGCGAACTCGACGAGCGCGTCGAATTTGCCCTGCGACAAGGTGCCCTCTGGGACGAAGTGAAGGACAAGCTCGACCAGAGCGCGCTCGCCCTTTCAGGTGGACAGCAGCAGCGCCTGTGTATCGCCCGCGCGCTGGCCATTGACCCTGAAGTGTTACTGCTCGACGAGCCAACCTCTGCGCTGGACCCAATGGCTACCGGGAAGATTGAGGACCTGCTGAACACGCTGCGCAAGCACTACACCATCGTCATTGTCACACACAACATGCAGCAGGCCGCCCGCGTTTCCGAGCAGACGGCCTTCATGCATCTGGGCAAGCTCGTCGAATTCGGCGCCACCGAACATATCTTCTCCAAGCCGACCGAAAAGGCCACCGAGGACTACATCACCGGCCGTTTCGGCTAGGGGGCGAACATGTCGGACAAACATCTCTCCAGTCAGTTTGATGCTGACCTGAATCTACTGTCCACCAAGCTGCTTGAAATGGGCGGACTGGTGGAATCACAGATTGCACAGGCGATGCACGCGCTGGACACATTCGATATGGCAATCGTGGAGCGGGTCGTCGAGGACGAGCACCGGCTCAACGCGATGGAAATTGATATTGACGAAGAAGTCAGCAACATCATCGCCCGTCGACAACCTGCCGCTCGGGACCTGCGGCTGCTGATGGCTGTTTCCAAGACCGTCACCAATCTCGAACGTGCAGGCGACGAAGCACGAAAGATTGCGAAGCGGACGCGCCACATTGCCGAGGACGGCGCATCGCGGACCATCAACATCGCTGAAATCAAACGCTCCGGGGAGCTGGCTTCTCATATGCTTCGTCGGGCGCTTGACGCATTTGCGCGGCTGGATACCGCCGCAGCGGCACAGATAGTCCAGGACGACCAAGCCATCGACGAGGAGTTTCGGGCCCTCGTAAGAAAACTCGTGAGCTACATGATGGAAGACCCAAGGAGCATCTCGGTCAGCCTCGACTACCTGTCTGTTGCGAAAGCTATCGAGCGTATTGGCGACCACGCGACGAATATCGCCGAATTTATCGTCTATGTCGTCGAAGGTACCGATGTCCGTCACGCGTCCCGCAAGCATCCCGTGCGGGACTCCTCGGATAGCAAGGAATGAAGAAGGAGACGCGATGCCTGCGAGCATTCTGATTGTTGAAGATGAGCCCGCAATAGCGGAACTGTTGGCCGTCAACATAAAACAGGCGGGGTATCACCCGCTGCAGGCGCGCGACGTCGATGCCGCGAATGCACTGGTGGCAGAGGTGTTGCCCGACCTCATCGTCCTCGACTGGATGCTGCCGGGAACATCTGGCCTGGTTTTTCTCCGAAGGCTACGTGCCGATTCGCGAACAGGAGAAGTGCCGGTCATCATGCTAACGGCCCGCACGCAGGAAGAGGATTCGGTGGATGGTCTTGAGGCAGGTGCCGACGACTACATGGCCAAGCCTTTCTCCCCTAAGGAACTGGTCGCTCGCATCAAGGCGGTTCTGCGCCGGTACGCTCCCCAGCTCACCAATGATGTCGTGACGGTAAATGGGCTGACGCTCGACCCGTCGACACACCGGGTCTATGTCCAAGAGAACGGCGTCGAGCTACCAGTGCGTCTCGGCCCGACAGAGTTCAAGCTTCTGCATTTTTTCCTGACACACCCGGAGCGTGTCCACAGCCGGACTCTCGTTCTCGAGCAAGTCTGGGGCGACCATGTTCTCATCGAGGAGCGCACAGTCGACGTGCATATCAAACGGCTCCGGTCCGCACTGAAACTGGTCGGGTATGAGGCCATCGTCGAAACCGTACGTGGCAGCGGCTACAGGCTTACGCGACTGCCGCTAACACACCACATGGAGAACGCGGCGTAGCCAGCGCATCGTGAAGCATTGCATTGGCACTGTTTTTCAACCGGGCATTCTGGATAGAACAGGCGGCAGGACGTGAAGGCTATTAGACACCACGAGGAATCAGGGGGTGCGCACCGGACGGGCAACGCTACCCCGAAGGACCAGCCGGTCCTGAGTTCGCGGGAAAAGCACTACCTCGTCTGGGGGATTCTCCGACTCACCCTCGGTGTTCTGCAGATGACGTTCGCCGCAGCCGCCATCCTTCACCTGATTTTTGTTGGCCTGACGCCAGCCACTCTCAGTTACGCAGCTGTCGCGACGATTGCAACGTTGTTGAGCCGGCTACTGTTTCACGGTCGCAGAGGACCTCACCGGTGACGGCCAACTTGCGGCCCTGCCTGTGTGTGATGGTGGCGGCGCTGCCTTCGCGAGAAAGGCAACCCACAAAACTGACCCGTCGCGCCGCTGACATCTCAATGGCGTTAGAATCATCGACTTATCTTGACGACTTGCTCATCATGAAGGAAAAAGACGCCATCAAAGCCTTGTCCGCGTTGGCCCAGCCCACGCGCCTCGGCATTTTTCGATTGCTCGTGACGGCCGGGCCGGACGGGTTGAGCGTGGGCGTTATCCAGGAGCAACTGGAACTGGCGAGTGCGACGCTGTCCTTTCACCTGAAAGAGCTGACGCACGCCGGTCTGGTGACGTCACGCCAGGAGGGTCGCTTCGTCTACTACGCGCCGGAAATCGAGTGCATGAACGACCTGGTCGGTTTCCTTACCGAAAACTGTTGCCAGGGAGTGGATTCGGCCGCCTGTACGCCGAAGAAGAAGGTGAAGTGCAAGCCGGTTCCTGCGTGACCTGACTCCGAAGCGATAACGCTGCCCAGAAACGAAGCGCCATGGGATGTGAATGCCCGTCGCCACTGGGGAATCAGTTCCATCTGAAGTGAATTCCGTGCGAAGCGGGAAGAGAATTGCGCCTCCCGACGGCCGCCCTTGGGCGGCCGTTTGCTTTGATGCCGCAGATTCAGCAGCACCCCACATTTTTCTCTATAACGGCCGGAATTGAAGTGGCCGGACCACAGCAGGCCCCTCCCGCCGCGGAAGCAGCGGCTTGTCGGCTGTCCGCCCCGAACATGGGAATACCGCCGAGCGTATGATACGTTTCCCAAGGCACGCCGGCCGGGTCCTGCGTCCAGTATTTGTTCGAACTTGCATAGCAGCACTGGGCGCCAGGCTGGTCGTCTACCGCGACGCTGCCGGCGACGACCTGCTCGCGAAGAGCCGCTAGCTCCTCGTCACTGTCGACCTGAAAGCCGAGGTGATTGACGCCAGTTTCCCCGCCGCGCGCTGAGATGGCGAAGTTCATGCGTGGGTCCTCGAGCATCCACTTCGCGTAGTCGTCCTTGAGTACCGTAGGCTCCGCGCCGAACATGCTGCTATAGAAACGCACGCTTTCGTCAAGCTTCGGGACAACAACGTGCACGTGAAATCGCTTCATTTACGCCTCCGTTTCGTTGGCCGCGCAGCCGCATTGCTCTGCTTGCTCCGCCGCGCAGCAGTTCTCCATCAGGAAATCCATGAGCGTCTGCATGTGGTCATAGCTGGCGCAGTAGATGATGAACCGGCCCTGACTCTCGCCTTCTATGAGCCCCGCGTTTGCGAGCTCCTTCAGGTGAAATGACAGCGTCGGCGCAGGCAGCCCCAGCTTTTCAGCGATGGCGCCAGGACTCATGCCCGAGCGTCCGGCTGTCACCAGAAGGCGGAAGACCGCGAGACGGGTCTCGTGCGCAAGCGCCGCGAGCGCTTTGACTGCCAACTTCGAATCGAGGGTTGCCATCACAGTCCTCTATTGATTACTCGCCTGAGCGTCCTTGCGAGAATGGTCGGCGATTGCCCGGGAAGCCAGGTCGGTCGCGGGGTCGAGCGGACGGCCGTCCTGCACGCGCTCGCTGTAACGGTTGACCAGATAGTCGGCGCGGCCGCGAAGCAGCAGCGTGAACTTCACAAGTTCTTCCATCACGTCGACCAGGCGGTCGTAGTAGGACGAAGGCTTCATCCGACCATTCTCTTCGAACTCCTCGAACGCCTTTGCGACGGAGCTCTGATTTGGGATGGTGAACATGCGCATCCAGCGTCCAAGCTGACGAAGCTGGTTCACCGAATTGAACGACTGGGAACCACCGCTGACCTGCATGACAGCAAGCGTGCGACCCTGCGTGGGGCGGATGCCACCGCTGACAAGTGGCAAGTGGTCAATCTGCGTCTTAATCAGACCGGTGATGGTGCCGTGACGCTCCGGGCTGCACCACACGTGACCCTCGGACCACAGCGACAGCTCGAGCAGTTCCTTCACCTTCGGATGGTTCTTCACGTCGACGTCGTCTGCGTGCGGCAGACCGCGCGGGTCGAAAATCCGCGTTTCCGCACCGAACGTCTGCAACAGGCGAGCGGCTTCCTCGACGAGCAACCGTGAATACGACCGCTCACGCAGCGAACCGTACAGCAGCAGAATCCTTACCGGCGGCTGCCCCTCCATTCCGAGGCGTGCTGCGATATCGGTGTCGAAAAAATCTGTCCTGGCGGCCGGGAAACTCCGGTCGTCATTGATTGCGTGAACTGTCATCTCATTACCCTGCTATTTGACATTTCCAATTGTATGGAGGCGTTTGGTCGATTCAAGGCTGCTTTGCAGCGCCTGCCGAATACGACCATCATCGCTTCGATACTTGCATTCTACTATATTTCCGTTATTCTGGAAATGTGAAAATTTGGAGGCCGCCATGGACTGCGAAAACGGGTTGCCGACTGAACCGCTCTTGCCGTTGTCAGCAGGGTGGCATTGCCGCTCGATGCTGGGATTCGTCATGCTGACGGCACACGGGCGAACTGCGAGCTCAGCGACACCATCTGCTGGAGGGCGCCCACCGCCGAAGTCAGGCTATGCGTCTTTCCCGGCCGACGCGGCAAGGGCGTTTGAGTTGGAAACAGGGTACGCGACCTCAGGGATTGCGTTATCGGCTGCGGATGACGAGAAACTCGACCTTGCACGATTCCTGGCTACGGACGGCTCGTCGGCTGCTGTTCTTGTGTTGGATGCCCGAGTCCTGAGCCGTGTCTGGCCGCCATGTGACTGGAAGACGCCGTTGGTGTTAGTCCGCAATCGTCTCGCCGACGAGGGTTCGACGTTTTTCGTCGCCTTGACCACGCGCCGTGAGTCAGGTGGGGTCATCGGGGCGTTGGCAAGCCTGCGGGAGCGGCTGGTTGCGAGCCGCGTTCAGCGATATAGCAATCGGGAGGGAATTGGCTTTCTCGGTTCCATACAGGTCGCACCGCAAATTACCGCCACACGCCGTATGGACCCGCTTCACGAGCGGGTGGCCGCTGTCATCGCGCACAGACTCGCCTCGACAACGTTCTTTTGCTGCGACGCTTTTCGCATCGGTAGCGGCGCCATCAACAAACTGAGCCAGATGAGAGGCTAAAAATTGAGCACGATGTCGGGTCGCGACGGGAACGCCAGCCAGAAGACCGCACCAGCAGACAGCCACGACAGGCTCGTGACGTGGGCCCTGGCGCTGGCGCAGCTCGTCTCGTGGGGCTCCGTCTACTATTCTTTTTCGCTTCTGGTCGTGCCCATGGAACAGACCATGGGCTGGAGCAGGACAGCGACAAATGCCGCGCTCTCGATAGGGTTGCTAGTTTCTGGCTTCGCTGCCTATCCCATTGGACGCTGGATTGACCATGGACTCGGACGCAGGGTGATGGTCGTCGGCTCGGTCATCGCCGCAGCTATGCTGCTGCTCTGGGCCGGTGCGCAGTCGCTGTCGGTGCTCTTTGTAGCATGGATTGGTCTCGGCATCTCCATGGCGGCGACGTTCTACGACCCCGTCTTCGCCGTCGTCACGCACCGGTATCCGCGAAGCTTCCGAACCAGAATCACGCTCATCACACTAGTCGCAGGATTTGCCAGCACGGTCTTCATACCGCTGACCCAGTTGCTGGTTGGCTCGGTCGGGTGGCGCACATCGCTTGTAGTTCTCGCGGCACTGAACCTGACTATCTGTTTGCCTATCCATGTGCTGGCAATCCGTTCTTCGCGCGCTGACCCGGGCGCCCGGCCAACCAATGGTGCCGTAAAGCTGGCCAACGAGGCAGCTACACGTCGCGCGCTCCGTTCTCCAATTTTCTGGGCGCTCGCGGTGTGCTTCACAGCCTACTACGCGACGTTCGCGGCGCTCACTTTCCATCTGGTGCCGCTCATGGTCGAGCGCGGCGTGTCGAACGCAGTGCTCGTCACGACCATGGCGCTTATCGGTCCGGCTCAGGTCGCCGCGCGGGCCGTCTGGTTCGCCTTCGGCCGAACGGTTCATGTAAGTGCCGTGGGCATCGTCATCGTGACGCTGTTCCCGCTCTCGACCGTTGTCCTGATAACTGCTGGTCACTCGGCCGCGCTTCTATGGCTGTTCGCGCTTTGCTACGGCGCTGCGAACGGCATGATGACTATCCTCCGCGGTACCATCGTTCAGGACCTGATGTGGACCGAAGGCTACGGTGCGGTCAGCGGCATGCTTTCGTTCCCGTCGAATGTCGCCAAGGGCATAGCACCGATTGCCGCGGCTAGCATCTGGAGCTTTACTCATGGTTATGTAGCCCTTGAGTGGACCGTGTTTCTCGTCTCGATACTGTCAGCAATCGCGTTCATTGCGGCTGTTCGGGTTAGCCGTCATGCCGCAACCAGTGCAGCTTGAGCCCGTTTCCTTGTCCGCCTAATAATAGGTCCGCCATGAAGATACGTGCCGCACGAAGCGAAGACCTTGATGCCATCAAAGCATTGCTCGCGGAGAACGGGTTGCCGGTCGCTGATGTCGATGCAGCGTTGCTCGACGACTTCACGGTCGCGGAAGACGTAGACGGCATGATTGTCGGCAGCGTGGGGCTTGAACGATTTGGTCGCAGCGCGTTGCTACGGTCGCTCGCTACTTCCAGAAAGGTCCGAAAGCAGGGGCTCGGTACGAGAATGCTGGCCCATGCGGAGTTAATAGCGCGAACGGCGGACGTTTGCGAATTGTGGCTACTTACGACGACGGCGGCCGACTTCTTCCGAAGCTCTGGATACACAGATGCCGCGCGGACCACTGCACCTGCTGAAGTACAGGCGAGCCTTCAGTTTGCCCACCTCTGTCCGGCGAGCGCCGTCTGCATGAAACTGACACTGTGAGACACGGGGGAGGCAGTTGAATATTTGGCCGTATGTATCGGCTTTTCAAAAAGTGAACGGACAATTCTTATAAATCAATGGCTTATGTTGGATTCTGGATGAGCTCAGTACCGGTTTGACCACTGAGAAACATCGGGAAACTGGCGGGACCAACTGCTCGTAGCGAAAGAAGCAACGACTACATGGCGCGCTTGTCTTGGGTTGTCTGTTTTGCGGCGCCCCCGCAGATATTCCTCGCTTTGTAACCTGCGCGTTCCTCGAGCATCGAAATAGCCCCATGTCGCTCGAACTTGCCGACAACTGACGAATGGACCTATGGATTCAACCCTGCGCACCATGCGCTGACCTTGCTGGCAAGTCGGCGACTGAACCACCTCATCACGACCTTGCGCTCAATGGTGGGGGTGCAGTGCAGGATGAGGTCCATCATGTTGGGTTCCGAATAAAGAAAGACCTGCGACCCTAATTGTTGGCCGTGCCGCCACGGCTGCATATTCGTGGAACCAGACTGCTGCGGTGGCGGGAATGCGACGTTGATGCGTGGCTTGCCGAACAGGTTCCGTCCGCCATGAAGGTTCGTGCCGCACAAAGTGACGACATCAAGGTCGTGAGCGCAGCAGTTTCTGGAAAGACTCATGCACGAGTCATATTTGTAGCCGACCGTATTCAATACCGTCTTGAGTCGTCGGAGAGCCGCCTAGTGGTCTTTCGTCTCTGAACAACCGGCTACGTTATGGGGCATAGCGAATGTCGCCGGTCCCCGGCAAATGGTGTCGCTGAAAGCCTGCCGGGTACGGCCCACGTGCCGCTCCGCACCGAAGGTTCAAAGCGATTTATATGAGCATTTCATTAGGGAATTGACGAGGTCGATGAATTTGACTATCTTCACATCAACCAGTCGCACGCTTGGTCTCGCGCGCCGTTCAAGTGGCAGTAGGTGAAGAAGACCGTTGGGCACTTTTCTGACTGGAAGCATATTTGTCCCTTAGAAGCCTTTCTCCAATTTGAACAGGTAGAGGCAGTAGTCATTGGACGAATCCATCCAAATCTCTTGGAGGATTCGGCGTGTCTATTAGGTCTTACTGCCTGTTTGAATTTCTTCACACGAATTTCACACCTCGCTGCAGTCAGCCGTTGCTGCAGTGCTGCGCTCGTCGACCGTCGAAAGCGAACCTCCATCCAACTGGTTTCGAACCAGTCCGAAGGTCGTCAGCGACTCCTTTGTGCCGTCCTCTATGCCGACCACGCGCGAGCCAGACCCGACTCGCTACCCATCAGACGCGAGGCACTTCTGTAGCCAACCGGACGACGCTCCGGTCAGCCATGCATGGCGTGCTGATTGGAAGCTCCGCGGCACGTTCTAATCAAATCGACCTCGCTTTTTGCGCGATTCGTTTATGCCAGCCTGGTTTTCGCGAATCACACTGGGAGTGTGGACATGGCGAATAAGCGAAAAATGGCTAATGCCCTGCTGCTGAACGCGTACACGCCGCGGGAATCAAGGGCGATTTTCGAGGACATTAGAGTATATTCGGCCTATCCCAGACCACAGACGGAGGGCTGGATAACGGAGTCATTCCGGTCCGCAAAGGAACGGGTGCGCGCTTCTATTGCTCAAAAGCTTCCTACAATTTTATTGCTTCTCGAAGGTTTTTTGCAGATAACCGGAGTAACTTTTCCCGGGGCTGACTGGAGCGAAAATAAGGCTGTATGGGAGCTATTTCTGGGCGCCCTGCATTCACCGCGCTTTTTGGCCGCAAGTCAAGCGCGTCGATACGAATTGACACGTTGTTTATTGCTGCTGCTAGAGGCTTCAGCATGGAAACCAGATTCTAATTGGCTCAACCGCTATAGACCTAAGCTCATGCTAGTAACGGGAGCACTTGAGCGATGTCTTGAGCGATATCAGTTTCTCTACGTAAAGCTCAGAGTTGTAGACGTATGGATGAATTGGCCTGGAACAAATCTGACCGGAAGCCATACGTGGTTCGACCTTTTCGAGGTTCGCAAAGCTTTCGGTCAACGATATACGCATGAGTTCCATATCGCGTGTGCGCACATGTTTTCTCTTAGTAGAACACCTAATATGCCGTTAAGGAAGCAATTGCCTGCGTTTATGGTTCGCAATGTAAAGCTGACCTTGCGAGCCCGAAAGGACAGCGATGCAAGTTCGGATTTTTTTCGGGAATTGGCTGTTGATTTTCTGCGCAATAAAAAGTCTGATTTAAAAATTGAGACTGCCATATCACAATGGCGGGGGCAATTTGTCGCATTTGCTAAAGGACTAATTTCGTTGGGTATTTTTGCCGAGCCAGAAGGCGGAATCGCACAGCCTCCGGAACGTAGTGTGCCTGCGTCTAAGACACATACGAAAATCATAGATGGGGTCGAAACGCGAACAAAGTCGATAACTCCGTTCGTTATGCTGCCTTTTACAGATGAAGAAGCTCTGGCGGAAAAACGTGAGCAAGTTTCGCGGGATGTTGACACCCTTCTTAAGTGGTCTGTAGTGAAATCCTCGCAAGTCTGGAATATATACCTTCGGCGTGTTCAGATTTGGCAGTCGGGAACTCCCCACCCATTGACGCACGCCGACGAAAAGCTACAGAATTTTCGTGAGGCGAGCGCGACGCCGTTGGCGAATGTAGCAGCCACATTGACAACTCATGGGTTCTTGACTCGTGAAGATTGCAACAAAGACGGCCACTTTGGTTTAAACGCGTTGTACCGCGGGAGACTAACCGAGTGGGCAAACGAGCTCGCATTGCCCACCACGGGCACCTTACTTTCATTCATAGTAAGATTGGTAATCGAAAATACAGAACTCACTCCCAGTTTTCTAGAAACATTGGAGCTTTATGATGCTTTTGGGTCGAGAGTTGGGTTTGGCCGCACTCAGGGAGGCTATTTCCTACGCGGGTTTAAACGAAGGCGCGGAAAGAAGTGGGCGGAACAATCTCTCTTGATTAACCTTGAATCAGCACGGACTGTCCTCAAGCTTATTTGCCTGACGGGAGTCTGTAGGCGATACTTGAAGAATAAAAAAAATGATAGCGCGCGCTATCTCCTTTTGACGACCGGAGTAGGTTTCGGCTATCCCACACCAATCAAAAAAATAGGCGCGCAAATCAAACCCAATAAAATCGTACGGACTGGGTTTGTCAACGAACTTCAGCAGTTTACCGACTGCACCAAGGAGTACGCTGAATATCTTGCCAAAAACTTTAGCTTGCCGGCACTTCGGTCGCAGATGGTGACGAAGCTATATTTGGAAACGCACGACACTGCAGAAGTTGCGCGAGCCTTGGGCCATGTCCAGTTCAAATACAACCTCGTCTGCAGATATATTCCGGAACCAATCATCATTTTCTTTATGGACCGGTGGATACGGATACATCAGACTCGATTTGTCGTTGAGGCGTTGGTGAATAGTCCATATCAGCTTGAAGCTAGCGGTCTCGAAGACAAGGACGCACTCGAGCGTTTCATGCATAACCACTGCATTCCGCTACATCCGACAAGTAGTGACGTGCCGGGTCAGACCTCCGAGCATAAGAAAGACATGACGGGTGCTACAACGTTGATTGGTATCAACGCAGATGTCATGACTTTGTTTTGCAGTATCAGTTTGGCACAGGCTCACGAAAGCAGACCGCTGCGCCCTGGCGCCGTGTTCTGGGTCGAGCTCGCTGAGCCGCTAATAGCAGAACTTGAAGCGTTACGTGAATCCAGGCCGGATTTAGCCGCATATCTAGACGAGGGACGTCGAGCGGCAAGCGTGTCCTTAGTGGCGGAGATAATTTATGAGTGATTTGCCAATCGACATTCAGGCTTGGATTGAAGCACAGGAGCGGCCCAAGGCCGCCCGGTACAGGCAAGCCCGATTTCTAAAAACCGAATACAAAGCGCTCGTTTGGAAGTGCGATTTCGGGACAAAAGGAAGTTTCGAAATTGATTGGAGAGTGACTCTCTCCGATGGGTCATTATTGACCGCAGCTAAGAATGCGCGATTGTTGGATTCATTCCGTGTTTTCCTCTGTGTTCAAGCGCATCCGGACAGTACTTCCCAAAGCTTCGAGCGGGCGGATAATACAACTTATCACAGCGTTCGCTCGGCAATGTGGATAATCGACTATTTCCTTCTTAATGATGAGTCTCTCAAACTGCATCAGCATGCGTTGGCCGGTTTGACTGAATCGGATATTGAGAGGATGTTATCTGCATTCGCTGCCTCGTCTACGGTTGAGGGAGTTTATGATTGGAGAACGCGACTCACAGAATTACTTCGCCGCGGAATCAAAACGGTCGGTTGGGACGACATCTGTCAGGGCGTCAAGAGAAGCCGGGAAATTGTGGAGGTTCGTGTCGAGGAGGGCGACCGCGAGTTGGAATTGAGTGAAGTTGAGATTATCTATGCTCGTTTCTGGCTTCGGCGCGAAGGGCTTGCTCGTACCAGCGGCTCAAAGTGGCCCTACACCGTGAAGCCGAATGCGGCGTCGATTGCGTCTCGGATTTTCAACGGAACGATAGCCGCTTACGCGACAAAGCTGACTGTTCCGGAGGAACTTTGCTGGGCCCCAAAGGAAAGTTATTCCGTCGAGTACCCGAGGTCGGCGATACGCGCCGAGCCTGCTGACCGGGAGCAACCACGCTCTCTCCCGAGCATGCGGTCGCATCTACGGGTAGCAAGATGCCTCAGACTCGTGTCGGCAATGAGCGCCAAGATTCCCAAGGCTGCTCTTCGCGCGCTCACGGCTGCGCGCGCCGAACTTTTAATAGCATCTGAGAGAGTGGGACATTTCCTCCTTCCCTCACCGGAGCACGTAAAGTTCGGTTTGGAAAAAGCAATCGAGTTTTTCAAGAAGCAGGTCCCCCATATACTAAGTAGCTATGTCTCAGTCATACAAGCGGCGTTCGCTGCGGGGGAGGGTGAAAGAACATTCGCAACGAGGCAGCGAGTCAGCAACCTTATTGAAGAGAAAACCCGATTATTCGGTGTGAAAGTCTGGAATTTGTCCCGCGACTTTGCTGGTGTCTCGCGACTTACAATGAAAGAGAAACATCGGCGCCCTGCTTCGCAATTCTTCTATGCGCTCCGTAACAACGAAGGTTTAGTAGAGCTTGCTCAAATTGCGCTCGGCGCATGTCTTTTCATTGTTGGCGCTTTAACTGGAAGAAGGCAGGGCGAGCTTCAGGATTTGAAAAGCGACAAATGTGTCGACGTAAAGCAACATTTGCTGGTATTCGCCAATCGGAAAAGTGGGATTCTGGGAGTACGTAACATCGAGTCGAGGCCTATCCCACCGTTAGTTTCTGAGGTAATTATTTGTATCCAGAATTTTCATGCTGAATTGCGCGCTGCCAGTGCAATTTCCGGCGCGACAAATTTATTCTCGACGGTTACAGCGAACGGTGCATGCGTCTTGTCTGGTGCCTCGATGAATCGCCTTCTAGACCGATTCATCGATTATATTGAACTCCCACTGAATCCAGACGGTACTCGTTCATATATCCGGCAACATCAGCTTAGACGCTTCTTTGTGACCGACTATTACAGGAACCGTGGCGGCAATTTGGCTACGCTTACGTGGTATCTCGGCCATACACACCTTCGCCAGATTGAAGCGTATTTAGATTCCGACTACGGCGCTTACGAACGTGAACGTTCGCAGGCACATGTGGCAGTGGAGGGCTTGCAACAATCCCAAAGTAGTCCGTATGAAAGCTTGAGGGATTTGATTGACGGGAAATTTGGTACGCGAAATGCCGTTTTCGAAGAAGCCGATGCGGTGGAGGATTTCTTGGCTTCCAAGCGGCATGACCCACGATACAAGATAATCGACGAGGTATTAGCGTTCCGAAGTGCCGGGACCCTCAAGGTACATTTCTTGAGGGAGGGGTAATATGATAGAAAAGGACCGATTGATTGAAATTGTAGGAGCAGAGGACACCTCGACCCGGCGCCTCTTTAAATTTCTACAAATTGCCCAAGCCCAGCCCGAAACGCTTATTACATGGCCGGGCTTGGCCGACGCCGTGACATCGCAGGGGGCGCTTGCTGCCTTCCAAGACCGCTCGCTCAAGATATTCGCTTGTAGCTTGAACACCCTCAAGAGTCGTGCTCAATCGGAGCTTGTCGCTGGCTGGGGTGCCTTGGATTTCGCGCGACGAGGAACGCTTAGCTCTCTTTCATCTCAGACGAACTTTGTCGAGAATGATTCGACGCCAGGGCGTGGAAGTAAGGCAGAACTCGCGAAGAAACTGGCGGACCTCATGCGTAGCTACAAACAATTACAAACTGACAACTGGCAGCTCATAAAGGCAGTTCGCCGGCTGCTGAGCAATGCAGATAGCATCATGGAGCAATTTCCCAACGATGCGCTCATTAAACAGATTAAGACGGAACGCGCAGAAGTTCTTGCGATGTTCAGCTTCTTAAAACATCCGGTGCTTCGACAAGATGAGACGAAAGAAGAATAGTTCAAATCGCGAGGACCGGGAACTGCTAGTCAAGCTAGAGGCGCGGTTCGATTACTTCTCGCATTTGGGCATTGATAAAGACCCGGTGTTCAAGCCGGCAATAAATCTTTCTTGCTTAAATTGGCCAGACGGGCGTCTTTGCTTTGTTGCGACTGCCTTCCTGCAGGAGCAGTTTGAAAAAAATTGCGCAACTGAAATTAGAGGCGGCACGCTCCGCACTAAAGGCTATCATCTAACGCACTTAATCCGTTTTTGTTATCAGAGCAAGACCGATTTTATCGACCTGACCGATGCACAATTCACATTATTTGCAAATAACATGCTTACCGGGGCAAATATCCCAGGAAATCCATTGAGTGGGTTATTGCGAAATGGGTCGGTGCCATACGAGATTTGCCGTGATTCTTTAGATTTCCTGGAATATGTCGGGAAATTTAGCGGAAAACCTGAACTTGTATCTAAACACGGACAAATTCGGGCAGAGCGAGTCACGCAATCGCACATAGATGAAACAACGGGAGTTATTGTTACACGCATATCTTGGGCGCGGGACGGCCTGCCTCGTAGAGGTGAGGTGCGTACCAGGCAAGCCATCAGTGACGAGAACCTTAAGAAGTTGACTTCGTCAGTCAAATTGGTCGTGAAACAGGGTAATTTTACGATATATCGAAAACGCCGGATGCACGTCATTCTAAGGTTGCTTAGAATTTTAGGGTGTCGTCGTACAGAGCTAGTGCTCTTGAAGGTGTCCGATTTCGAACAAGCCGAAAAAATGGCGAGCCCGAAATTAACGGTAACAACTCTCAAACACAAAAAACCTGAAACGAGGAGGATTGACATAAATCATGTCGAAATAAGGGAGGTGCTAAATTTCGTTAAATATTTTCGGTCAACTGTTATAGGGGCTACATGTGGAGATAGGAGCGATGATGGTTTTCTTCTCATCAGTGCAACAACCGGAAAGAGACTTGCCGAAAACACTATCACCCAGCTCATTCGAGAATTAAAAGTAGCTGCCGAAATTTCTGAACAAACTTGCGCACATATGTTTCGGAATTTATTTATCGTCGAACGCTTATGTTATTTGATGGAAAAACATAAGATGCTGAACAAAGACGAATTTAAGCGAGCGCTGATAGACAAGCACACGCTGCTTAAGGATGTCATGAAGGAGACTGGCCAAAAAAATATGCGCACTATTCTCCGATACTTGGAAGGAGCAGAGGCTAAGCTCGCGAACCTCGCCCTGACCAAAAAGAGCGTGCGCGCAGACCTTTTGGAAGATTCGTTGAGAGTGTGCCAGGAACAACACCTATCGAGAATGTCCGAAGGCGTGTCGGAACTGGTCTCGCTTCGAATTTTTCAGGACTCTGTTGCAGCTGCTCGTAAGGAAGCGAGCGCTCTCTCGTCATCCTGAGCTGGCAGGCCCATTTCCCGAACTACAGACATCGTTTTGATGGCTGATTGCCAGGATTGTCGAATCTCACTAGGGTGACAAGTGTCAACGGATTCAAGTTGTGGATAACACAAAATAATCAAGTAAAAACAAATAGTTAAAAATATGTGACAAAGCATGCAGAAAGCGAACCGTTCAGCTCGTCCAGAAAGAGCACGCCCAGATGCGCGAGCGTGATCTCGCCGGGCTGTGGCGGATTGCGACCGCCGACCAGCGCCGCCGCGCTCGACGAATGGTGTGGAGCGCGAAACGGCCGCTGCCGCCACTGCGACGGCTTGAAGCCGATCCGGCTCGCGGACAGCAGCGCGGCCGAGGCGAGCGCCTCGTCGTCGGTCATGGGCGGCAGCAGGCCGGGCAGGCGTGCCGCGAGCATCGACTTGCCGGCGCCGGGCGGCCCGATCAGCAGCACGTGATGGCCGCCGGCCGCCGCCACTTCGAGCGCACGTCGCGCAGCGCGCTGGCCGATCACGTCGGCCATGTCCGGCGCCGGGGCGGCGGCGTGCTCGCCGAGTTCCGGCGCTGCGACCGGGCTGAGGCGCGCATCGAGCGAGCCCGCGAGGTGAGCGCATAGCGACGGCAGATCGGCGGCACCGAAAACGTCGACGCCGGGCACGAGCGCCGCTTCCGCCGCGCTCGCGGCGGGCAGGTAGAGCTGTGGGGTGTGGAAGGCCTGCGCGGGTTCCTGATCGAAGGCAGGCGGCAACGCAGAACGCGATTCAGATGAGGTATCGGCGGCGGCGCTCGTGCGACCGCCGCGCGCCGTGCCGCAGGCCATCGCGAACGCGCCGCGCATCGGCCGCAGCGCGCCGGTCAGGGACAGCTCGCCGGCAAACTCCCGATAGAGCAGAGAGTCGGCCGGAATCTGCCCGCTTGCGGCGAGGATGCCGAGCGCGATCGGCAGATCGAAACGGCCTGATTCTTTCGGCAGGTCGGCGGGCGCCAGGTTGACCGTGATGCGCCGGACCGGGAAATCGAAACCGCAGTTTTGCAACGCCGCGCGCACGCGCTCACGGCTCTCGCGGACTTCCAGGTCGGGCAGGCCGACGATCGAAAAGGACGGCAGCCCATTGGCGAGGTGAACCTCGACGGTGACTTCGGGCGCGCGGCCAGCGGCCGGCGCGCGGCTGCGCACCACGGCAAGCGACATATTCCCCCCGTTGGACGGCGCGCTCACGACGCGCGCAAATCCCCTAAAACGCTGATGACGTCACGGCACGCTTGCCGGTGAGGTGCGGCACTGCGCAGCGCGAAGGCTGCCGGCAGCGCTTACGGCGTTTGCGTGAGCGGCAGCTTCTGCTCGAGTTCGGCGACGCGGCGCTCGAGCTCTTCGAGGCGCGCGCGCGTGCGCACGAGCACCTGGGTCTGCGTATCGAATTCCTCGCGCGTGACGAGATCGAGCTTTGAGAAGCCCTGCGACAGCATCGCCTTGACGTTGCGCTCGACATCCTTGGCCGGCGAATTCTTGAACAGATCGCTGACGCGAGCCTGGAAGTCGTTAAAAACGTCGTTCGGTTGTTTCATCGTGTTCCCCTTGGTGCACAAAAAATGTGCATGTTTCGTTGCGTCCATGCCAAATTGCGGCGAATGGGCGATCCTGGTGCGCGATGCGTCGGCCGCCGCGGCCCCGTGAGCGGGTTTGGTGCGCGCCGTCGCGTTCAGAACGTTCGAACACTCTAGCAACGATCCCCCGGCCGCGCCACCGCCCGCCGCGCCGCTGGCCGTTCGGACAAGGCCGTCCGGGCGCGTTGCGCCATGCATGCGACGCGCAGTCTGACACAACATGGCACAGGAGTTGCTGTTACTGCCCCGCGCGCACTGCCAGGACGCTTTTGCCGGTAGCGCAGGGGACCGCAATCACGGGTATGCAACGGGTGAGCAACGGATCAGCAACGACTAGCGAGGGATTTCATGAAGCTAATTACCGCAATCATCAAGCCGTTCAAGCTCGATGAAGCGCGCGAAGCCTTGTCGGCAATCGGCGTGTCGGGCATCACGGTGACGGAAGTCAAAGGCTTCGGACGGCAGAAGGGCCACACCGAGTTGTATCGGGGCGCCGAATACGTCGTCGACTTTCTGCCGAAAGTGAAGATCGAAGCGGCGGTGTCGGACGACATCGTCGACCAGGCGATCGAGGCGCTCGAGCGTGCCGCGCGTACCGGCAAGATCGGCGATGGCAAGATTTTTGTCACGCCGATCGAACAGGTAGTTCGGATCCGCACCGGGGAGACCGGCGCGGACGCACTGTAAAAGACCAGAGCATAGCTATACAGATAGCGACAAGAGGAAAACGAAGATGCGCAAACTATTGATGTCCCTGCTGATGGCCGGCTCGCTGCTCGCGGGCGGTGTCGGCGCCGCCCTCGCGGACGATGCGTCCGCTCCCGCAGCCGCCTCCGCTCCCGATACGACGGCGAGCGCGCCCGCACCGGAAGCCTCCGCTGCGGCCGCTGCACCGGCCGCTTCGGCCCCCGCCGCCGATGCGTCCGCCAGCGCGCCGGCAGCAGCCGATGCTTCGGCCGCCGCGGCCGCCGCCGCGCCGGCCACACCGACCGCGCCGTTCTCGGTCGATTCGTCGAAGATCAACTCCGGCGACACCGCCTGGATGCTGACCTCCACCGCGCTCGTGCTGTTCATGACGATCCCCGGTCTCGCGCTGTTCTACGGCGGCATGGTCCGTAAGAAGAACGTGCTTGCGACGCTGATGCAAAGCTTCGCGATCACCTGTGTCGTGACGATTGTCTGGATCGTGATTGGCTACAGCCTCGCCTTCACGCCAGGTGGCTCGTTCATCGGTGGCATGTCGCGCCTGTTCATGGCGGGCATGAACTATATCCACGGCGACAAGGCGACGACGTTGACCGTCAGCCACCTCGCGCCGACGATCCCGGAAACGGTCTACTGCGTCTATCAGATGACGTTCGCGATCATTACCCCGGCGCTGATCACGGGTGCGTTTGCTGACCGGATGAAGTTCTCGGCGATGCTGGTATTCATGACCCTGTGGTCGATCATCGTCTACTCGCCGATCGCGCACATGGTGTGGGAACCGAGCGGCTGGCTGGCTAGCGCGGGCATCCTCGACTTCGCGGGCGGTACCGTGGTGCACATCAACGCCGGTATCGCGGGCCTCGTCTGCTGTCTGGTGCTCGGCAAGCGCGTCGGCTACGGCAAGGAATCGATGGCGCCGCACAACCTGACGCTCACGCTGATCGGTGGCGCGATGCTGTGGGTTGGCTGGTTCGGCTTCAACGCGGGTTCGGCGGTGGCAGCAGACGGCCGTGCCGGCTTCGCGATGTTCGCGACGCAAGTGGCGACCGCCGCGGCGGCGCTCGCGTGGATGTTCGCCGAATGGGCGGCCAAGGGTAAGCCGTCGGTGCTCGGTATCGTGTCGGGCGCGGTCGCTGGTCTGGTGGCGGTGACGCCGGCTTCGGGCTTCGTCGGCACGCTCGGCGCGCTCGTGATCGGTGTCGTCGCGGGTGTGGTCTGCTTCTGGTCGGCCTCGTGGCTCAAGCACAAGCTCGGTTACGACGATTCGCTCGACGCGTTCGGCGTGCACTGCATCGGCGGGATCATCGGTGCGCTGCTGACCGGCGTGTTCGCGGTCAAGGACATCGGCGGTGCGGACGGCAGCGTGATCCTGCAGGCGAAGGGCGTGCTGACGACGCTGGTCTACAGCGGCGTGATGAGCTTCGTGCTGCTGAAGATCATCGACATGGTGATGGGCATCCGCGTGACCGAAGAGCAGGAACGCGAAGGTCTCGACCTGGTCCTGCACGGCGAGGCCGTCGAATAACGGAAAACTGCACGTTCGCGGGCCCACGCTTGTCGGCCCGCCGGATCAAGAATAAAGATTAGCAAGCGCAGCAACTTCGCCCGCCTTCATGGCGGGCTTTTTTCTTGCGGAGCCGGTTGCGAACGGTAAATTTCCGCGTCTATTATCGTGATAGGGAGAATACATTCGAGTCTGCTTGCGAATGGAGAAACCGTCCCCAAATGGGAAAGGCAATTGCTCTACAATCTTTTTTCTCCAGTCTGCGAGTGATCAATGGTTCCGCACCTAGTTACGGCGTTAAACGGCCCGCTGCTCGACCTCGAGCGGAAGATCCTCGACGCCACACCCGCTATCGAACGCTGGTTCCGGCTTGAGTGGCAGGAGCACACGCCGCCGTTCTACTGTTCCGTCGATCTGCGTAACGCGGGCTTCAAGCTCGCGCCGGTCGACACCAATCTGTTTCCCGGCGCATTCAACAATCTGCCGCAGGAAGTGCTGCCGCTCGCAGTGCAGGCCGCGATGGCCTCCATCGAAAAGATCTGCCCGGACGCGAAGAATCTGCTCGTGATTCCGGAGCGCCACACACGCAACGCGTTCTACCTCGAAAACGTCGCGCGGCTCGCGTCGATCATGCGCCAGGCCGGTCTGAACGTGCGCTTCGGCACGCTCGACGAAACCATCAACGGCCCGGTCACGATCGCGCTGTCCGACGGCCAGAAGCTCGTGCTCGAACCGCTCGAGCGCTCGCAGCGTCGCCTTGGTCTGAAGAACTTCGACCCGTGCTCGATCCTGTTGAACAACGATCTGTCCGGCGGCATTCCGCCCGTGCTCGAAAATCTCCACGAGCAGTATCTGCTGCCGCCGCTGCATGCGGGCTGGGCGGTGCGTCGCAAGTCGATGCATTTCTCGTGTTATGACGACGTCGCGAAGAAGTTCGCGAAGATGGTCGAAATCGACCCCTGGATGATCAATCCGTACTTCGCGCACGTCGAAGGTGTCGACTTCCAGCAGCGCACCGGTGAGGAAGCGCTTGCCGATGCGATCGACGGCGTGCTGAAGAAAATCGCACGCAAGTATCGCGAGTACGGTATCTCCGAGAAACCGTATGTCGTGATCAAGTCCGATGCGGGCACTTACGGCATGGGCGTGATGACCGTGCACGACGCGTCGGAGGTCGCCGCGCTCACGAAGCGCGAACGCACGCGCATGGCCGCGACCAAAGACGGCCTCGACGTGCACGACGTCATCGTGCAGGAAGGCGTGTACACGTTCGAGCGCATCGGCGAGGAAGTTGCCGAGCCGGTCGTCTACATGATCGACCGCTATGTGGTGGGCGGCTTCTATCGCGTGCACGGCAGCCGCGAGCGCGATCAGAATCTGAACGCGCCGGGCATGCACTTCGTGCCGCTCGGTTTCGAACATACGGCGCTGCCCGATGCGCACGCGAAGCCCGGCGCGGCGCCGCCGAACCGCTTCTACATGTACGGCGTTGTGGCGCGGCTCGGGTTGCTCGCCGCATCGGTCGAACTCGAGAAGACCGATCCTGAAGCGATCCAGGTCTAAGCCACCTCGCACGGCCAGATGGCGGCATGCGTGCCGCCATCGCCGTCTTCAAAGACTATATTGACGAACAATGTCACGCCACTCAGGGCGCACCAGGACTTTCATGGACATTCTTTTCATCGCCGATCCGCTCAGCCATTTCAAGATCTACAAAGACACAACCTACGCGATGATGGCCGAAGCGGCGCGCCGCGGTCACACGGTATACACCTGCGAGCCCAGGCACCTGGCGTGGACGGGCGGCGACGTCGAGGCGAACGTGCAGCGGATCGCGATTGTCGGCGACACGGTCGATCTGCATCGTGACGTGTGGTTCGCCGCCGATCCGGCCGCCCCGCGCGCGCTCGCGAGCTTCGGCGCGGTCTTGATGCGCAAGGATCCGCCGTTCGACATGGAATACGTGACGTCGACGTGGTTGCTCGGGCTGGCCGAGCGTGGCGGCGCGCGCATCTTCAACAAGCCGCAGGCGATCCGCGATCATTCGGAAAAGCTCGCGATCGGCGAATTTGCGCAGTTCGTCGCGCCGACGCTGGTGACGCGCGACCCGGCGCGTCTGCGCGCGTTCCACGAGCAGCACGGCGACGTGATCCTGAAGCCGCTCGACGGCATGGGCGGCATGGGCGTGTTCCGGGTGAAGGCGGACGGCATGAACCTTGGTTCGATCGTCGAAATGCTGAGCCATGACGGCGCTCGCACGGTGATGGCGCAGAAATTCATCCCCGAGATCAAGGAGGGTGACAAGCGCATCCTGCTGATCGGCGGTGAGGCGGTGCCGTACTCGCTCGCTCGTATTCCTCAGGGCAATGAGGTGCGCGGCAATCTCGCGGCGGGCGGACTGGGCGTCGCGCGGCCGCTTAGCGAGCAGGATCGCAAGATCGCCGACACGCTCGCGCCGGTGCTGGCGGCGCGCGGCTTGCTGTTGGTCGGGCTCGATGCGATCGGCGACTGGCTCACCGAAGTGAACGTCACGAGCCCGACGTGTTTCCGCGAGATCATGGATCAAACCGGTTTCGACGTCGCCGCGATGTTCGTCGACGCGCTGGAGCGCGCGGTCGGCTGACACGCAGCGCTGGCGAGGCATGCCGACGCAGCCGCCTTGATTGGCCGGCTGCGACCCCAATCTGTGTAGCAAATCCGCGTCAGGCGCGCCGGCGGATTTGGCGCGAAAATGGGCCTGTTACAATGCCCGCTCTCCTGACGATGCATTCCCTCCCTCGCGACCCACGGCCGGTCCGGGGCGGTGAGGAACCGGGCATGAGTCCCGGTCCACGGTTTGGGGCCGTTCTTTTGCAGCAAGGCTGACATGGCAGGCATTCTGATCATTGCGCACGCTCCATTCGCCACCGCGTTGCGCGATTGCATTTCCCACATTTATGGCGGTTTGCCGGCGCGTATCGGCGTGATCGACGTGTCGCCGGATTGCGATCCCGCGCAGGTCGTCGCGTTCGCGAATTCGGAAGTCGCGCGGCTGAAGGAAGAGAACGGCGCGCTCGTGCTGACCGACATGTTCGGCGCGACGCCGGCCAACATCGCGGGCCGGCTCGCCAATATTCCGGACGTGCGGGTGCTGTGCGGCGTCAATCTGCCGATGCTCGTGCGTGCGGTCTGCTATCGCGCGATACCGCTCGACACGCTCGCCGACAAGGCGCTCGCCGGCGCGACCAAGGGCGTGCAGGCGATCGGACCGGCGCCGGAACCGGTCGCGCCGCCGGCCGCCTCGTGCGATTGCCTGTCGGCGCTGCCGCCCGCCGCGGCGCCCGGTGACTGTATTCCCGCGTTGCCGGCCAACGCGGATCTGACGCAGAAGACTGACGCGGCCGGCCTGTAAATCGGGCTGGTTCGCGCGCAAGGTTTCGACAGATTCGAGCGGCTTCAAAACAGCTTCAATCGCATTGCAACCGCTTTGCTGTTTCACCTTTCACCATTTCATTCAACCGCGCTTCGGACCATCACATGCTGCAACAGGAAACGACTATTGTGAACAAGCTGGGGCTGCACGCGCGCGCGTCGGCCAAGTTGACGCAACTCGCGGGCAACTACCAGGCGGAAATCTGGATGAGCCGCAACGGCCGCCGTATCAACGCGAAGAGCATCATGGGCGTGATGATGCTGGCCGCGGGAATCGGCAGTACCGTGCTGATCGAAACTGAAGGTGCCGACGAAAAGGACGCGATGGACGCGCTGCTGAAACTTATCGCCGATAAATTCGGCGAGGGTCAATAAAGCCGCGCTCCTGGCAATCGACAAACCGGAAAAATGCCGCGGCTCAGTCCGCGGTTTTTTTTCGCCGTCGACATTTGAATGCCAAAAGAGGCAGCCTGGTAATTGGCATTAAAGCGATGCAGAAGCGGTGCGAAGGCCATTGGGAAGAGTACGTAAGGTGACATGCGTTTTCAATGTTTAAACCATATATTAAGCGCGACGTGTTTTAAACGAGGCACCGGGGGTACCGATGACGCCCGATTACGATAATTCGTGTTGCGCTGCACACACCCCCGACATACTCCAAAAAGGCGCGGAATTTATAATGCCCAGTACAGTCTGAGAGCATTGCAGCGGTTTGCCGCGGCATTACACAACTAGAGGAGGTGCGCGTGTCATTCACGCTGCATGGAATTCCCGTGTCACGCGGTATCGCCATCGGGCGGGCCTATCTGATCGCCCCGGCAGCACTCGACGTAGACCACTATCTGATCGAGCCAGCCCAGATCGACGGGGAGGTCGAGCGTTTTCGCGCGGCTCAGCACCGCGTGCATGAAGAGCTCGACGCACTGCGCGCCGATCTCGCCGCGGATGCTCCCAGCGAAATGGGCGCGTTCATCGACGTTCACGCGATGATCCTGAACGACGTGATGCTCGTTCAGGAAACCATCGACCTGATCCGCACACGCCGCTACAACGTCGAGTGGGCGCTGACCGAACAGCTCGAGCGTCTGTCGCGCCATTTCGACGATATCGAAGACGAGTACCTGCGCGAGCGCAAGGCCGACATCGAGCAGGTCGTCGAGCGGGTGCTGAAGGCGCTCGCGGGCGCGACGGGTATCGTCGACAACGTGCATGGCGCGTGCGACGAGATGATCGTCGTCGCGCACGACATCGCGCCGGCCGACATGATGCAGTTCAAGACCCAGACGTTCCAGGGCTTCGTCACCGATCTCGGCGGACGTACGTCACATACCGCGATCGTCGCGCGCAGCCTCGGCATACCGGCCGCCGTCGGCGTGCAACATGCGAGCGCGCTGATCCGCCAGGACGATCTGATCATCGTCGATGGCGACCACGGCATCGTGATCGTCGATCCCGCGCCGATCGTGCTCGAGGAATACTCGTATCGGCAAAGCGAGAAGGAGCTGGAGCAGCGCAAGCTGCAACGGCTCAAGTTCTCGCCGACGCAAACACTGTGCGGCACGCGCATCGAACTGTGCGCGAACATCGAGCTGCCGGACGACGCGCGCGCGGCGATCGAGTCGGGCGCGACGGGCGTGGGTCTATTCCGCACCGAGTTCCTGTTCATGAATCACAAGGACCGGATGCCCGAAGAGGAGGAGCAGTTCGGCGCGTATCGGCGCGCGGTCGAGCTGATGAACGGCTTGCCGGTCACGATTCGCACGATCGATGTCGGCGCCGACAAGCCGCTCGATTCGATGAGCAGCGGCGACGGCTACGAGACCGCCGCGAATCCGGCGCTCGGCTTGCGGGCGATTCGCTGGAGCCTGTCCGAGCCGCAGATGTTCCTCACGCAGCTGCGCGCGATCCTGCGCGCGTCGGCGTTCGGCAAGGTAAAGATCCTGATTCCGATGCTCGCGCATGCGCAGGAAATCGACCAGACGCTCGATCTGATCCGCGAAGCCAAGCGCCAACTCGACGACGCGGGCATCGCCTACGATCCGAACGTGCAGGTCGGCGCGATGATCGAGATACCGGCCGCCGCGATCGCGTTGCCGCTGTTTCTGAAGCGGCTCGATTTCCTGTCGATCGGCACCAACGATCTGATCCAGTACACGCTTGCGATCGACCGCGCGGACAACTCGGTCGCACATCTGTATGACCCGCTGCATCCGGCGGTGCTGCATCTGATCGCGTTCACGCTGCGCGAGGCGAAGCGCGCGGGTGTGCCGGTGTCGGTGTGCGGTGAGATGGCAGGCGATCCGGCGTTGACGCGTCTGTTGCTCGGCATGGGCCTGACCGAGTTTTCCATGCATCCGAGCCAGCTGCTCGAGGTCAAGCAGGAGGTGCTGCGCTCCCATCTGAAGACGCTGGAGAAGCCGGTGGCCGACGTGCTGGCTTCGTTCGAGCCGGAAGAAGTGCAGGCGGCGCTCAAGCGGGTCGCGCTGGTTTGAATCAGCGCATCAAGACCGATGCGCGTTCCCGCACACCGGACAATCCGGCTGACGTCCGATGCGCATCGTGTTCCATTCCATCCTCAGCGAATCGAGCATCGTCAGGCGGCCCACGAGCGGCGTGCCAATGTTGCCGATCACCTTCAGCGCTTCGGCAGCCTGCATCGAACCGATGATGCCGACCGTCGGCGCGAATACGCCCATCGTCGAGCACGCGACTTCCTCGAATGGCTGGTCCTCGGGAAATACGCACGCGTAGCACGGCGACGCTTCGTTGCGGAAATCGAAGGTGCTGATCTGGCCATCGAAGCGCAGCGCTGCGCCCGACACGAGCGGCACGCGATGCTTGACGCACGCGCGGTTGATCGCGTGACGCGTCGCAAAGTTGTCGGTGCAATCGAGCACGACGCTCGCGTGCGGCACCTCGCGATCGAGCCATGCATCGTCGACGCGCTCGGCCACCGCGTTGACGACGACCTCGGGATTGATCTGCGCGAGCATGTCGCGGCCGGACTCGACTTTCCTGCGTCCGACCGACGCGCTCACGTGCAGGATTTGCCGCTGCAGGTTGGTTAGGTCGACGGTATCGGCATCGACGAGCGTCAGACGGCCGACGCCCGCCGCCGCGAGATACAGCGCGGCCGGCGAACCGAGCCCGCCCGCGCCAACGATGATCGCGTGGGCATCGATAAAACGCTGCTGCGCCTCGATGCCGATTTCATCGACGAGGATATGGCGGGAGTAGCGAAGGAGTTGATCGTCATTCATGGCGGGGCGCGTGAGTGTGTCGCTGTGTCGCGCAAGGAGAGGCAGACCGGGAGCCTGCGGCGCGTATTCGTGTAGTGATTTTAATCGCGCGAGGAGGGGGCTTGTTGCGGCTTGGCGTGACATGCCGCAGGCCATGCGGCGGATTTCGCCAAAACTGTTGCGGCGTGTCTTCGCAAACTATGGTGCTGCGAAGACACGCGCGGGGTCACTGCCTATTTGACTGCTTATTTGCCGGCGGGAGCCGAGGCCGGTGCCGAAGCCGATACCGGTGCCGATGCGCCCGGCACCGGTTGCGTCGGCTTCACCGCGACCGGCGCGGAGGCCGATGCCCCCGGCTTATTCTGCGCGAGACGGCGTTCCATCAACGACTTCGATTCCTGAACCGGCTTGCCTTCGAGCTTGTCGACCGCCTGTTGCAGCATGAAGTCGTCGGCCGAACCGAACTCAATCGGCTTGCGGTCGCGTTCCTTCTGGCGCTGTTCCGGTGTCTTCTTGTCGTTCTGCTCTTCGAGCTGACGCAGTTGCTCCATGCGCTCCTGTTCGCGTTGCTCCGCTTCCTTCTTCTCGTTCGGATCCTGCGTGTTCGCAAGGTGATTCGAGTAGTCGACTTCGCGGGTCACGAGTGCGTCGTCCGGATCGCCTTCCGCGTATTGATCGACTGGAAGGTCGGGGCGGATGCCCTTGTTCTGGATCGAACGGCCGCTCGGCGTGTAGTAGTACGCGGTGGTCAGGCGCAGCGCGGTGTCGGCCGTCATGGGACGCACGGTTTGCACGGAGCCCTTGCCGAACGTCGTCTTGCCGAGGATCAGCGCGCGGTGCTGGTCCTGCAGCGCCCCCGCTACGATTTCCGACGCCGACGCCGAGTACGCGTTGGTCAGCACGACCATCGGCACGGTCTTGAAGATCGCCGGGACGTCCTTCAACGGATCGCTGTCGAACGATTGCAGACGGTAGTTATCGTAGGTGTCGCGATAGATCTGCTTCGAATCCGGAATCTGGCCGTTGGTCGACACCACCACCGAATTCGGCGGCAGGAACGCGCCCGCGACGCCGACCGCGCTTTGCAGCAGACCGCCGCCATTGTTGCGCAGGTCGAGGATGAGGCCCTTCAGATTCGGCTCCTGGCGCGCGAGATCCTGCAGCTTGGCCGCGAGGTCAGGCGTGGTGCGTTCCTGGAAGCTCGTGATGCGCACGTACGCGAAGCCCGGCGCAACGATCTTGCCCTTGACCGACTGCACTTTGATGATCGCGCGCGTCACGGTGAGCGGGAACGTGCGGTCGTCGGTCTTGCGGAAGATGGTCAGCGTGACCTTGGTGCCGGGGTCACCGCGCATCTGCTTGACCGCCTGGTCGAGCGTCATGCCGCGCACGGGCTTGTCGTTGATACGCGTGATCAGGTCGCCCGGACGGATGCCGGCGCGGAACGCGGGCGTGTCTTCGATCGGCGAAATCACCTTGATCAGGCCGTCTTCCGAGGAAATTTCGATGCCGAGGCCCGCGAAGCGGCCCTTGGTCTGCTCCTGCAGCTCTTCGTAATCGGTCTTGTCGAGGTACGACGAGTGCGGGTCGAGGCTCGACACCATGCCTTTGATCGCGGCGGTGAGGAGCTTCTTGTCGTCGACGGGTTCGACGTATTCGTGCTTGATCTGCCCGAACACCTCGGCAAAGAGCCTGAGCTGGTCTAGCGGCAGCGGGGCGACCGCAGCGCTAGCGGGTTGCTGGGCCGAGGCGGAGAATTGCAGGGTGGCAAGGACACCGGTAGCAAGGCCCGCGGCAATCAGGCCGATATTTTTCAGGTTCTTTCGCATAGAGTCTGTTGCGGTCGGAAGCGCGTGGCAGCGTCGATAAAGATTGGACGGACAAGTATAACTGCACCCGCCCGCTCGGGGCGCGCTGCAGGCAATCGTGCTTCGACAGTAGGGGAAGGTCCTGGTTCGTGCGATCCGGCTCGCTCCGGCGGCCCCGCGCGTTTTCGTGCCGCGGGGCCGCGGCCGGAAACGCGCGATCAGCCCGCCTTGCCCTGGCTCGCGACGGCGGCTTGCGCCTTCGCGATCGCGTCCTGGTCGCCGAGATAGTAGTGCTTGATCGGCTTGAGGTCTTCGTCGAGTTCATAGACGAGCGGCACGCCGTTCGGAATATTGAGGCCGACGATGTCGCTATCCGAGATGTTGTCGAGGTACTTGACCAGTGCGCGGATCGAGTTGCCGTGAGCGGCGATCAGGATGCTGCGGCCCGACTTGATGGCCGGCGCGATCGATTCGTTCCACAGCGGCAGCACCCGGGCGACCGTGTCTTTCAGGCACTCGGTGAGCGGCAGCTGCTCGCGCGGCACCTTGGCGTAGCGCGGATCGGCGTACGGGGCGCGCTCGTCGGTCGGCTCGAGCGCGGGCGGCGGCGTGTCGTAGCTGCGGCGCCAGACCAGCACCTGCTCGTCGCCGAACTTCGCGGCGGTTTCGGCCTTGTTCAGGCCCGACAGCGCGCCGTAGTGGCGCTCGTTCAGGCGCCACGAATGCACGACGGGCAGGTACATCAGATCCATCTTGTCCTGCACGTGCCACAGCGTGCGGATCGCGCGCTTGAGCACCGAGGTGTACGCGATGTCGAACGTGTAGCCGGAATCCTTGAGCAGCACGCCCGCCTGCTGTGCCTCGAGGTTGCCCTGCTCGGTAAGGTCGACGTCGACCCAGCCGGTAAAGCGGTTTTCCTTGTTCCACGTCGATTCGCCGTGGCGGATGAGAACGAGTTTGTACATGAGAATTACCGGTCGGTAGTAAGGAAGCGGTCTCGCGCTGTGCGGCGCCTCTAGCGGCGGGTCGCCATCGCGTCAAACGGTTATTTTATAATGGTCAGGTTGACCTCTTCGATTTCTCTCTTTCCGGCGGATCCTCCGTGAAGTTTTTCACCGATTACACAAACCTTGTCCTGATCGCAATCGTCCTTATCTCCGGTGGGTTGCTGCTGTGGCCGACCATCAGCCGGCGTGGACGCGGCGGCCTGTCGGCCGCTGAAGCTACCCAACTGATCAACCGGCGCAACGCGGCGGTCATCGATCTGCGGCCGTCCGCCGATTACGCCAAGGGGCACCTGCCCTCGGCACGGCATTTCGAACTCGCGGAGTTGCAGGCGAAGGTCGCGCAACTCGCGAAGAACAAGAGCAACCCGGTGCTGCTGGTGTGCCAGACCGGCCAGCAGTCGAACAAGGCCGCGCGTATCGTGCAGGAAGCGGGATACGCGGAAGTCCATGTTCTCGAGGGCGGCGTCGACGCCTGGCAGAAGGCCGGTATGCCGGTTGTGAAACAAGGAGCAGCCAAGTGAACAAAGTGATCATGTACAGCACCCAGGTGTGCCCGTATTGCCAGATGGCCGAACGTCTTTTAAAGTCGCGCGGCGTCGAGCTCGTTGAGAAAGTACTGATCGACAAGGACCCGTCCCGTCGTGAGGAGATGATGACCCGGACCGGTCGTCGCACGGTGCCGCAGGTGTTCATCGGCGAGACGCATGTCGGCGGCTATGATGACCTTTCCGCGCTCGATCGCGCGGGCGGTCTGACGCCGCTGCTCGAAGCAGCCTGAGTTCGCGCGTTTCGCGCCGCGCGAGCGGGCGGACCACTCGACGAACCGGCGCGTGCGCGTTCCTCGTGGAGCGCGCGAGCCGGCGCAATAATCTGGCGGCCCATGTGAGCATCGGCCGCCACCACGCATACCTATCAGGGAATCACCATCATGTCCGACGAGAATAACCAGCCGTTCTTCAACATCCAGCGCATCTATCTGAAGGACATGTCGCTCGAGCAGCCGAATTCGCCGGCTATCTTCCTCGAGCAGGAAATGCCGTCGGTCGAAGTCGAAGTCGACGTGAAGGCTGAGCGCCTCGCTGAATCCGTGTTCGAAATCCTCGTGACGGGCACGGTCACGGCCAAGGTGTCGGACAAGGTTGCGTTCCTGATCGAAGCAAAGCAGGCTGGGATTTTTGACATCCGTAACATTCCTGCCGAGCAGATCGACCCGCTCGTCGGCATCGCCTGCCCGACCATCCTGTTCCCGTACCTGCGCTCGAACATCGCTGACGCGATCACCCGCGCCGGCTTCCCGCCGATCCACCTCGCCGAGATCAACTTCCAGGCGCTCTACGAGCAGCGTCTCGCGCAAATGAGCGCGGCCCAGCAGGACGGCGCGGCGCAACCCGCCATCAAGCATTAAGGTGTCGCACGGAGTGCCGGCTATGAAGGTTGCCGTTCTCGGCGCTGGCGCCTGGGGCACCGCCCTCGCCGGCCATCTGGCCTTAAGGCACGACACGGTGCTGTGGGCGCGCGAGTCCGCGCTCATCACCGAGCTTTCCACTTCGCATGAAAACGCCCGCTATCTGGCGGGCGTCGCGCTGCCGCCAACGCTTCGCTACGAAGCGGATCTCGGCGCGGCGCTCGATCACGCGCTCGCCGACGACGCGCTGTGCGTGATCGCGACTCCGGTGGCCGGGCTGCGCGGTCTGCTGCGCACGATGCGCGATGCGGGCAAGGTGCCCGCGCATATCGTATGGCTGTGCAAGGGGTTCGAAGCCGATTCGCAGCTGTTGCCGCATCAGGCGGTCGCGGCGGAATTACCCGAGCATGCGAGCAACGGCGTGTTGTCCGGGCCGAGCTTCGCGCGCGAAGTCGGGCAGGGGCTGCCGGTTGCGTTGACGATCGCGAGCGCGTCGGCGGCCTGCCGCGAACGCACGGTTGCGGCGTTCCATCATGGCGCGATGCGCATCTATACCGGCGACGACGTCGTCGGCGTCGAAGTGGGCGGCGCGGTGAAAAACGTGCTGGCCATCGCCACGGGTATCGCCGATGGTCTCGGCCTCGGCCTCAATGCACGCGCAGCGCTGGTCACGCGCGGGCTCGCCGAAATGTCGCGCCTTGGCGTGACGCTCGGTGGTCGCGCGGAAACCTTCACCGGGCTGACCGGCCTCGGCGATCTGATCCTGACCGCTACCGGCGATCTGTCGCGCAACCGCACCGTGGGCCTGCAACTCGCCACGGGCCGCACGCTCGACGACATTCTCGGCGGGCTCGGTCATGTGGCCGAAGGCGTGCGTTGTGCGCAGGCGGTACTCTCGATCGCACGCGCTCATGCGATCGACATGCCGATCACGCAAGCGGTCTGCGCAGTGCTGTTCGACGGCGTCGCGCCGCGCGATGCAGTCAGCGCGCTACTGAGACGCGATTCGAAGGCCGAATAAAGCCTTTTCTCTCAGCCGTTTAGCGCCTATTTGCGTTGAACGGCTGCCTCACCTGGCTGTCCACCTCGTTATCGAGGCTCGGATCAGCGAGGTACTCATGCCCACCTTCAATCTCGGTCACGGCACGTGCACGCTCGAAGCGCGCGTGGTCGATATCACGACGCTCGCCGTCGATGCGATCGTCAATGCCGCGAACACCTCGCTGCTCGGCGGCGGCGGTGTGGATGGGGCGATTCATCGCGCGGCCGGCAAGGAGTTGCTGCGTGAATGCGAAACGCTCGGCGGCTGCGCGACCGGCGACGCCAAAATCACCAGCGGTTACCGTCTACCCGCCAGGCATGTGATTCATGCGGTCGGTCCAGTGTGGCGCGGCGGTGCACATGGCGAAGCCGGCCTGCTCGCTTCGTGCTATCGGCGCTCGCTCGAAGTCGCGCACGATACGCATTGCACGAGCATTGCGTTTCCGGCGATCAGTTGCGGCATCTACCATTTCCCCGCCGACGAGGCGGTGTGCATCGCGGTCGCGACCGTGCTCGACACGTTGCCGCGCACACCGGGCGTCAAGCAAGTGACGTTCGCGTGTTTCGACGACGCGATGCTCGCGCGCTACGAGGCCGAACTCGAACGCCGTCAGGCTCCGCCTTCGAAGCCGGCCTGACGCCACGCTTCGAACACCACGACTGCCACCGTGTTCGACAGATTCAGGCTGCGATTGCCGGGGCGCATCGGCAGACGCACACGCTGTTCATTTGCAAAACGCTCGAGCACCGCGTCGGGCAGGCCACGCGTTTCGGCACCGAACACGAACCAGTCGCCGGGTTGAAACGCGTGGTCGTGAAAGCGACCCGAGCCGCGCGTCGTGAATGCGAACATGCGCGACGGGTCCGGTGTTTCTTTCGCGATGAACGCGTTCCAATCGGCATGCACATTCATTTCCGCGTACTCGTGATAGTCGAGGCCGGCGCGCCGCATCTTGGTGTCGTCGAGTGGAAAGCCGAGCGGCTCGATCAGGTGCAGCCGGGCGCCGGTGTTCGCGCACAGGCGAATCACGTTGCCGGTGTTTGGCGGAATTTCGGGCTCTACGAGAACGACGTTGAACATAAGGAGACCACGTAAAAGCTAATTTTTCGGAGTGCGCAGCGCGACGAAGTTCGTGACCCGCCGCGCGCCGGCGGCCTTCAGCGTCTGCGCGAGCGCTTCGAGCGTCGCGCCGCTCGTCATCACGTCGTCGACGATGCCGACGTGCAGGCCGCGCACCGTCCGCGCGACGCGAAACGCGCGGCCGACGTTCTGCCGGCGCGCGTCGAGATCGAGGCGTGATTGCGGCGCGGTGTCGAGCGTTCGTTCGAGCAGCGTCGCATCGCTGCGCACGCCGAGCGCACGAGCGAGCGGCCGCGCGATCTGCCAGGCCTGGTTGTAGCCGCGCTCGACGAGACGGCGCCCGGCGAGCGGCACTGGCGCCATCACGTCGGGCCGCTCGGCCGCGTCGTGCCAGTTGTCCTTAGCGAGCCGTTCGAGTCGTTGCGCGAAGTCGCGCGCGAGCATCAGCCGCGCGCGGAACTTGAGACCGACCGCGAGCGTATCGAGCGGCGCGCGATAGTCGGCGAGCGCGAAGCTCGCGTCGAACGACGGCGGCTCGGCCACGCAATCCGCGCAGCGATACTGCGCACGCGCGACCCAGCGCGACGCCGGCAATGGCACCGCGCAGACGGTACAGCGCAGGCGGTCCTCGTTCCAGTAGGCCGCGTCGCAACCATCGCACAACGTCTTATGCGACAAATTGCCGCATAACGCGCACAGGTTCGGCAGCGCGGCGTTCAAGGCGCGCGGCCACGCCGGATGCAGACCTCGCGCAAGGCGCGCGACCTGATTGCGACACGATGAAGAAAATGACTGGAATCGCACGAGTGGGCGTCGGTGAAAGCCGTTCACGCTGAATGGCGGGGAACGAACGAGTATACTTCGAGCTCACGCCAGCACGACACACATGTCCCCAACATCCGCTCAATCTGGCCGTCCGGCCTACGATTCACGGCGCCTCAGGCGTATTTTCGACCGTCGCGCCGCCACCTTCGACGAAGTTGCGTTCCTGCCGCGCGAAATCGCGCAGCGCATGCGCGAGCGTCTCGATTACATCAAGGTGGCGCCTACGAGCGTGCTCGACGCGGGTTGCGGCGCGGGCGAGGACATCCCCGCATTGCGCCAGCGCTTTCCCGAGGCGCCGGTGTTCGGCGCCGATCTGTCGCACGGCATGCTCACGCGCGCGCTGCGCCACGATGCCGGCGATACCAGTTGGCGGCGCTTTCTTCCTGCCTCCCTCGGAAAGGCGCTCGGCGCGCGCGGTCCGCGCTTCGCGCAGGCCGATTTCTCCGCGCTGCCGTTCGCGGCCGGCGCATTCGAATTCATCTGGTCCAACCTCGCGCTGCACTGGCACTCGCGGCCCGATCTCGTCTTTCCTGAATGGCAGCGCGTGCTGAAGGTCAACGGCCTGTTGATGTTCAGCACACTCGGCCCCGACACCCTGAAGGAATTACGCGGTGCCTACGCCGAGATCGAGGCCGCGCACGGCGTCGCGTCGCGCAAGCACGTGATCGACTTCGTCGACATGCACGATCTCGGCGACATGCTCGTCGAGGCCGGCTTCGAGATTCCGGTGATGGACCAGGAGACGCTGACGATTACCTACAAGTCGCCCGAGTCGCTGCTTGCGGACGTGCGCCGCTGGGGCGCGTATCCGTTCGAGCGCGACGCGCGCGACGGCGTGCTCGAACGCCGGCTGCACAAAGCCCTGCTCGCCGCGCTCGAAGCGCGCCGGCGCGCCGACGGCACGATCGCGCTGACCTTCGAGGTGATCTACGGACACGCGTGGAAGGCCGTGCCGCGCACTACGGCCGAAGGACATGGCATCGTGCGGCTCGAGGACATCGGGCGGGGTCCGGGAAAGCGTGGGTAGCAGATTGCGGCGGTGTCATCAACTGCTTGTCGGGGGAGCGGTTGACGTGTTGCAAATGCGGTAAAGAGGACATCCGCTATGCCTGGGATTTGCCCTCCGGAAGAGCCGCAAAACGCCGGGCAAAATGGCGCGAAGGCTTGTCACGACTGGCTTGTGGGCCGATCGGCGCTTGCTTGTCGATGCTATGGATCGCGCCTATAATGCGTCAGTTTGTCGCCCGAGGTTCCCACATTTGCGGTGGCAGACCCGAGGCGCAGGGCTGCAATATGAAGTGATGCGGTAGGAGTTGGCGCGGTCGCGAGTGGTGCCGGAAGCAGTGGCACGAGCGGCGGCCGCGAGATGCATCCGGAAGTAAAAGAAGGCAGGCCGGACGCGACGAATCGCAGGAGACAGCGATGGGCGCATCAGATCATCTGCTGGCGGATTCAGAGCCGGTCCTCAGGGACTGGACCATGAAGCGCAACTGTTCGATATCGCCGCGGCAGTTCATCTGTTTGTACATATCGCTTGCGTTGTTCTCGTTGGCCATTGCTTTCATGCTGGTTCTTGTCGGCGCCTGGCCGGTGTTGCCGTTCACCGGAATCGAGTTGCTGGCGGTAGGTATCGCGTTTGCAATATATGCGCGTCATGCTGTCGATTACGAGCGCATCCGGTTGTTTCCGAACCGGCTCGTGATCGAGCAGGTCAGCGCCGAGCAGATTACACAGTTCGAATTCAATCCGCGCTGGGTGCGGATAGAGCCGGGCGCAACGCCGCGCGATCAGATCAAGCTGGTCTCGCGCGGGCAGACGATCATGATCGGGCAACATCTCGCGCAGAATCGGCGCGCGCAGTTCGCAGACGAACTGCGTTTGTGGCTGGCACGTTGCTAGATGGTGCCGGACACGCGGCGTTCAAGGGGGCGCGGCACGCTGCCAGCGGGGTCGAGGGGTTTGAATGGAAAATTTGGGTAAGGAAGCTATGAAAACAATCAAGCGAGCGCTCATGAGCGTGCTGGCGACGAGCGGACTGCTTTTCGCCGGCGCCGCCCTGGCAGTGGGCGATGCTCCGGGCGGCCCTGCCGTCAACGCGATCAATCTCCAGCCGCCTGTAACGAAAATCGCTGAGGAGCTGTTCAACCTCCACATGTTCATGCTTGGCCTTTGCACCGTGATCTTCGTCGGTGTGTTCGGTGTGATGTTCTATTCGATCTTCGCGCACCGCAAATCGAAGGGCCACAAGGCAGCCAATTTCCACGAAAGCACCACCGTCGAAATCATCTGGACGATCGTGCCGTTCATCATCGTCGTGCTGATGGCGCTACCCGCCACCAAGGCCGTCGTCGCGATGAAGGACACCTCGAACGCCGACCTCACGATCAAAGTCACCGGCTACCAGTGGAAGTGGGGCTACGACTACGTGAAGGGGCCGGGCGAGGGCATCGGCTTCCTGTCCACGCTCGCCACGCCGCGCGCGCAAACCGAAGGCCGCGAGCCGATCTCCACGCTCTATCTGCAGGAAGTCGACAACCCGCTCGTGGTGCCGGTCGACAAGAAAATCCGCATCATCACCACCGCGAACGACGTGGTCCACTCCTGGTACGTGCCGGCTTTCGGCGTGAAGCAGGATGCGATTCCGGGCTTCGTGCGCGACACGTGGTTCAAGGCTAACCGCACGGGCACGTTCCGCGGCTTCTGTACCGAACTGTGCGGCAAGGAACACGCGTTCATGCCGGTCGTCGTCGAGGTGCTGTCGGCCGACGACTACGCGAAGTGGGTCGACGAGCAGAAGAAGAAAATGGCCGCCGGCCAGGACGATCCGAACAAGACCTACACGATGGCCGAGCTGATGGAGCGCGGCGGCAAGGTCTACGCGGCGAACTGCGCGGTCTGCCACCAGCCGACCGGCAAGGGCGCGGGCGCATTTCCGGCGCTCGACGGCAGCAAGATCGCCAATGGTCCGATCGCCCAGCACGTCAGCATCGTGCTGAAGGGCAAGAACGCGATGCCTCCTTGGGCGCCGACGCTGAACGACGTCGAGATCGCATCGGTGATCACGTACGAACGTAACTCGTGGGGCAACCACACGGCCGACATCCTCCAACCGAAACAGGTCGCTGACGCGCGCAACGGCAAGCTGCCGGAAGGTGGCGATCATCTGGCCGACGCTGGTGCTGCGGCAAGCGGCGCCGCTGCGGCATCGGGTGCGGAAGCGGCTTCCGCGCCGGCTGCATCGGACAACGCTGCGGCCACGCTGCCGGCGAGCGTCTACTTCGATACCGGCAAGAGCACGCTGCCGGCCGACGCAAAAGCGGCGGTCGACGCGGCCGCGGCCTACGCGAAGGCGCATCCCGATGCGAAATTCACGCTGTCGGGCTTCACCGACGCAACCGGCTCCGCCGACGTCAACGAGAAGCTCGCGAAGAGTCGTGCCGAAGCCGTTCGCGACGCGCTGAAAGCGGCCGGCATTGCCGAAGACCACATTATTTTGAAGAAGCCGGAAACGATCACCGGCGGCACGGACGCGAAGGAAGCCCGCCGCGTTCAGATCAGCCCGGCAGCCTGACGTGTTCATGGTCAGCACCGCAGAATTCGCTTTAGGAGATTGTCATGTCTAGCATCGGACACGATGTAGTAGCGGGCCACGAACACGTGCACGGCGACCATGCCCACGAAACACCGCATGGCTGGCGTCGCTGGCTGTTCGCAACCAACCACAAGGACATCGGTACGCTGTACCTGATCTTCTCGTTCACCATGTTCCTGTCCGGGGGCGTGATGGCGCTGATGATCCGTGCCGAGCTGTTCGAGCCGGGTCTGCAGATCATGCGTCCCGAGTTCTTCAATCAGTTGACCACCATGCACGGGCTGATCATGGTGTTCGGCGCGATCATGCCGGCGTTCGTCGGCTTCGCGAACTGGATGGTGCCGCTGCAGATCGGCGCATCGGACATGGCTTTCGCGCGGATGAACAACTTCAGCTTCTGGCTTCTGCCGGTCGCGGCTGTCCTGCTGGTCGGCTCGTTCTTCTCGCCGGGCGGCGCGACCGCCGCGGGCTGGACGCTGTACGCACCGCTCTCCACGCAGATGGGCCCGGGCATGGACTTCGCGATTTTCGCGGTCCACCTGATGGGTGCTTCGTCGATCATGGGCGGTATCAACATCGTCGTGACGATCCTGAACATGCGCGCACCCGGCCTCACACTGATGAAGATGCCGATGTTCGTGTGGACCTGGCTGATCACCGCGTACCTGCTGATCGCCGTGATGCCGGTTCTCGCGGGCGCGATCACGATGGTGCTGTTCGACCGTCACTTCGGCACGTCGTTCTTCAACGCGGCGGGCGGCGGCGACCCGGTCATGTACCAGCACATCTTCTGGTTCTTCGGGCACCCCGAGGTGTACATCATGATCTTGCCGGCGTTCGGGATCGTCTCGCAGGTGATCCCGGCGTTCTCGCGCAAGCCGCTGTTCGGCTATAGCTCGATGGTGTATGCAACGGCATCGATCGCGATCCTGTCGTTCATGGTTTGGGCGCACCACATGTTCGTGACCGGCATGCCGGTCACGGGCCAGCTGTTCTTCATGTACGCGACGATGCTGATCGCGGTGCCGACCGGCGTGAAGGTGTTCAACTGGGTCGCGACGATGTGGCGCGGTTCGCTGTCGTTCGAAACGCCGATGCTGTTCGCGGTGGGCTTCCTGATCGTGTTCACGTTCGGTGGCCTGTCGGGTCTGATGCTCGCGATGGCGCCGCTCGACATCCAGTACCACGGTACTTACTTCGTGGTCGCGCACTTCCACTACGTGCTGGTAGCGGGGTCGCTGTTCGCGCTGTTCTCCGGGTGGTACTACTGGGCACCGAAGTGGACCGGCTGGATGTACAACGAAACGCGCGGCAAGATCCACTTCTGGGCGTCGATGTTCTTCTTCAACCTCGCGTTCCTGCCGATGCACTTCGTCGGTCTCGCGGGCATGCCGCGTCGCTATGCGGACTACCCGGCGCAGTTCACCGACTGGAACCAGGTGATCACGATCGGCGCATTCGGCTTCGGTCTGTCGCAGGTCTACTTCCTGTTCGCGGTGGCCCTGCCGGCTTACCGCGGTGGCGGTGAACTCGTCGAGGCGGGCGACAAGCCGTGGGATGGCGCAATGGGCCTCGAGTGGACCGTGCCGAGCCCGGCTCCGTTCCACACGTTCGAGCATCCGCCGACCGTCGAGTAAGCCTCTCCCTGCGAGGTGCCGGGTTCCGGCGGCGCGATATGCCGCCACTGGAACCGGGCGCTTCGCGAGGCGGCTGCCGCGAGGCGGCCTCGCGAGTCAAGAACAGTATTCAGAAAGTCGAGCATGACGCGCAATCCACAGGAAAGACGGACGCCAGAGCAGATTCGCGCCGGCAACAGGCGGATAGGGTTGGTGATGTTCGCGATTGCCGCGGTGTTTTTCGCGGGCGCCATTCTGAAGCAGTGCTGGTTCAGCTAACGCGGCCTTCGCAGTCTGTTTGCAGGTTTGTTGAGGATTCAGATGTCGACGCAACCGCCGGCCGGGGCCGACCGCTCTTTCAACCGTTCGATGCTGATCAAACTGTGCGTCGTCGCTTTGATGATGTTCGGTTTCGGTTTCGCGCTGGTGCCGATGTATCGCGCGATCTGCCAGATCACAGGCGTGAACAATCTCGTGCAGCGTGACGTTTCGGCGCGCGAGGCGAAGAATACGCAGGTCGACATGAGCCGCACGATTTCGATCGAATTCGATGCGAACGCGCGCGGCCTGTTGGGTTTCAAGCCGGAGCAGCGCAGTCTCGACGTGCATCCGGGCGAAGTGACGACGGTCATGTACGACGTCAGCAACGAGCGGTCGCGCACGATCCGTGCGCAGGCAATTCCGAGCTACGCTCCGAAGCAGGCCACCGGGTACTTCAGGAAGATCGAGTGTTTCTGCTTCACGCAGCAGACGTTGAACGCGAACGAGACGAAGCGGATGCCGGTGGTGTTCGTGGTCGACCCGAAGTTGCCTAAGGATGTGAAGACGATCACGCTGTCGTACACGTTTTTCGAGTTGAACACGCCGGCGGCGGCGAGCGCCGATGACACGGGGTCGAAAGCAAATGCAACGACCAACGCGGCGGCCACTCCAGCGAAGCCGGCCTGAAGCGGGCTTGACGGCGCGAGCCGCGGATGAACGAAGGAAGACGAAGCGAAATGAACGATAACGGCGGCAGTCCGCGCAAGAGCAGTTTCGGTCAGTCGATGCGCGCGGTGTTCTGGTCGTTTTTCGGCGTGCGCAAGCGCCGCGATCTCGAAGCGGACGCCACGCAGCTCAACCCGCTGCATGTGATCGTGGCGGCGCTGATCGGTGCGGCGGTTCTGATCGGGGTGCTAATTTTGGTGGTGCGCCTCGTAGTCGGTTGAGGCAGTAGCCGGGCATGGCGGCAGAGCGGAGCCCACGAATTAGAGAGAAGCGGTGCGGTATCGACGCGCCGCCGAAGACACAGCCGGAGATTCCGGAACAACTGGACTGAAGTGGAGAATCAAGAATGAGCGGTCAAAACGAGAGCCCGTACTATTTCGTACCGCATCCGTCGCGGCATCCGATCAGCGCCGCCACCGGGTTGCTGGTCATGCTCGGATCGCTTGCGGCCTGGATCAACGACCACACGTGGGCGCCGCTCGGCGTGCTTGTCGGTCTGCTGTGGCTGCTCTTTACGCTGTGGCACTGGTTCGGTGACGCGATCGCCGAGTCGGAAGGCGGTATGTACGGCAAGAACGTCGACCGCTCGTACCGCTGGAGCATGAGCTGGTTCATCTTCTCCGAAGTGATGTTCTTCGGCGCATTCTTCGGCGCGCTGTTCTATGCCCGCGAAATCGCACTGCATCAGCTCGGCAGCCTCGACTTCAAGCTGATCTGGCCGGACTTCACGGCGGTGTGGCCCAACAACGGCCCGGCCGCGCTCGTGGGGACCTACAAGTCGATGCAGCCGTGGCCGGTGCCGACCATCAACACGGCGCTGCTGCTGTCGTCGGGCGCGACGCTGACGGTGTCGCACCATGCGCTGCGCGACAACCATCGCAAGAAGGCGATCGCGTGGCTCGCGGCGACCCTCGTGCTGGGCGTGAGCTTCCTGTTTCTGCAGGGCTTCGAGTACTACCACGCATACAACGAACTGAACCTGACGCTGGCTTCGGGCATCTACGGTTCGACGTTCTTCCTGCTGACCGGCTTCCACGGCTTTCACGTGTTCCTCGGCGGCACGATGCTCGCCGTCGTGATGGTGCGCCTGATTCGCGGCCACTTCACGCCGGAACATCACTTCGCGTTCGAAGGCGCGGCCTGGTACTGGCACTTCGTCGACGTGGTGTGGCTCGGTCTGTACGTCGTCGTGTACTGGCTGTAACGCGGCCAGATCCGTGCGCGCAACGCCGTTCAGGCGGCGCGCACGAGCAGTATGCAAGGCTGAATGCAGCGCCGCCCTCGACCTGTCAGGGCGGCGTTTTATTTGGCGATGAGGATAATTTGCCGCTGACGGTATGCGCCGGCGACTCGTCCGCGAGTGTCAGCGCCCGTACGGAATCCCGGTCGACTGAATCCAGCCCATCCAGTGTGCGAACAGGATGAACAGGAACAGCGAGATCGACAGGCCTACCCGCGTGGCGAGTGACCAGACCATCCGCTTGGTCTTGCCTTTGTCGTGCATCATGAAATACAGCGCCGACACCATGCTGGCGATGATCAGAGCAAAGGCGATGGGAACGATAATGTGCATGGAACCAACTGAAACCGGAAAGCGCAGTGGCAAGGCAACCATTATCGCACCGCGTGCAGGCGTTTGCCGCAGCTTCCCGGTGGCCCTGAACGTGATGCCGGAGCATCTGCAATGAAGTTTCGCCTGATTCCCGCGCTGTTGATCCTGCTGGTTGTCGTCGTGACGGTGCGGCTTGGTTTCTGGCAGCGCGATCGCGCGCATCAGAAGGAAGCGCTCGAGGCGCGCATCACCCAGTTCGAGAACGCGCCCGCGCTGCCAGTCAGCGCGGCGCCGCTCGCGCTGAAGGACATCGAGTTTCATCGCGTGAAGGCGCGCGGCAGTTTCGTCCCGGACAAGGTCGTGTACCTCGACAATCGTCCGTATAACGATCAGCCGGGCTTTTACGTCGTGATGCCCTTTAAACTCGCCGACGGCGGGTACGTGCTCGTCAATCGCGGCTGGCTGCCGCGTAACCTGAGCAGTCGCGAGGCCATCGCGCCGTACACGACGCCGTCGGGCGAGGTCGAGATCGAAGGTATCGCGCGCGCCGATGCGACGCGCGCGTTCGAGCTCGGAGAGGGCGGCTCGGCCGCGCATCGGCTGATCCGGCAGAATCTCGATGTCGCCGCGTACGCTGCGGAGACCGGGTTGCCGTTGCAAACATTCGTGATCCAGCAAACCGGGGCCGCCAGCGACGGCCTGGTGCGCGACTGGCCCGCGCCGACCACCGGTGTCGAGCGCAACTATGGCTACATGCTGCAATGGTGGGGCATGGCCGCAGCGGCGCTCGGGTTCGGTCTGTATGCGGCCCGCCGCGCGGGCAAAAAAGAACACGCGCCGGGCGCGTGAGGAAGCGAAGGCGCGGCTCGCCGCCGCCCAAACATTGAATGAGGTTCCGTAGTGTCGACTCAAACTCCCCGTTCGCCGGAAGTTGCCAAACCCACCGGCAAACCCGCCGCAGCCAAAGCGATTCCCGGCCAGCCGAACGGACCGGGCTCGCGGCGGCGCGGCCGCTGGGTGCTGCTGCTGCTCGCGGTGATCTGCGCGGCGCCGATCGCGATCTCGTACTTCATCTACTACGTCGTGAAGCCGACCGGCGGCAGCACGAACTACGGCGCGCTGATCGAGCCGCAGCGGCCCATCCCCGACTCGCTCGTGGTCACCGGCGCGGACGGCAAGCCACTGAAGCTCGACTCGCTGCACGGCCGCTGGCTGATGATCTCGGTCGATAGCAGCACGTGCGACAAAGCCTGCGCGACGAAGCTCTACTTCATGCGACAAATCCGCGCAGCTCAGGGCCCGGAACGCGAGCGCGTCGTGGAAGTGTGGCTGCGCACCGATGCAGGCAAGGTCGCCGATGTGATACAAACCGCCTACCCCAACACCGACATGCTGATCGCCGATCCGGCGCAGGTCGCCGCCTGGCTGCCTGCCGACACCGGCACGCGGATCACCGACCACATCTACCTGGTCGATCCGAACGGCAATCTGATGATGCGTTTCCCGAAAGACGCGAATCCGAGCAAGATCAAAGGCGACCTGACCAAGCTGCTCAAATGGTCGACCATCGGCTGATGCCGCAACCTGGGTAAACAAGATGTTCGTATTGCAACTGGGCCTGATCGGCTTGTGTATCGCGTTGTTGCCGCTGTCCTACGTGTGGGTCAAGGCCGACGACAACAAATTCCGCAAGCTGGTCTGGCTCACCACCTTCCTGACACTCGATCTCGTGATGTTCGGCGGCTTCACTCGCCTCACCGATTCGGGCCTCGGCTGCCCGGACTGGCCCGGCTGCTACGGCACGTCGTCGCCGTTCATAGCGCACGCGGCGATCTCCGCCGCCTTTCAGGCGATGCCGAGCGGCCCGGTGAGCATGACGAAGGCCTGGATCGAAATGATCCACCGTTACTTCGCGATGGCGATCGGCGTGCTGATCATCGCGCAGACGATCATCGCGTGGACCGCGCGGATCAAGCGTCGGCCGCTGCATGTGTCGCCGTGGTGGCCGACCTCGCTGTTGCTGCTGATCGTCGTGCAGGGCGCGTTCGGCGCATGGACCGTGACGATGAAACTGCAGCCGATCATCGTGACCACGCATTTGTTGCTCGGCCTCGCGCTGCTCGGCACGCTCGGCTGGCTCGCCGCGCGCTTGACGCCGCTACCCGCCTACGAGCCCGAAACCGCGCGCTGGCGCGTCGCGGCGCTCGCGGGTCTCGCGCTGCTGGTGCTGCAGATCGCGCTCGGCGGCTGGGTCAGCACGAATTACGCGGTGCTCGCGTGCACCGACTTCCCGACCTGCAACGGCCAATGGATCCCGCCGATGGACTTCGCGCACGGCTTCCATCTGTGGCGCTCGCTCGGCATGACCGGCGATGGCGACATGATCACGCAGGACGCGCTGGTCGCGATTCACTGGACGCATCGCACGTTCGCGTTCGTCGTGATCGCCTATCTGATGTGGTTCGCGTTGAAGATGCGCCGCTTCGAGTCGCTGCGGCGACCCGCGAACGGCGTGGTGCTGGTGGTGCTGATCCAGTTCATCACCGGGCTGTCGAATATCGTGCTGCAATGGCCGTTACCGATTGCGGTAGCCCATAACGGCGGGGCCGCGATCCTGCTGCTTCTGCTCGTTATGTTAAACTTTCGGATCGCTTATAGCCGTCCCGGCCACGCCGCGATCCCTGCGCGCGATGCCGCGCCAGCGTGACTCACATGGACAGCACAACACTCTCCCAGACGCCCGGAAGCCGGGTCTCCCAATATCTCGCCCTGACCAAGCCGCGCGTTACGCAGCTTGCGGTATTCTGCGCGGTCATCGGCATGTTCCTGTCGACACCGGGCATGGTGCCGTGGACCGTACTGATCGGCGGAACCGTCGGCATCTGGCTGCTGGCCGGTGCCGCGTTCGCAATCAATTGCCTCGTCGAGCAGCAGATCGACGCGAAAATGCGCCGCACGTCGTGGCGTCCGTCCGCGCGCGGCGAAATCACCACCCCGCAAATCCTGCTGTTCTCGGCCGTGCTCGGCGGCCTCGGCATGTGGACGCTGTACACGTTCGCCAATCCGCTGACCATGTGGCTCACGGTCGCCACGTTCGTCGGCTATGCGGTCATCTATACGCTGTTGCTGAAGCCCGCCACGCCGCAGAACATCGTGATCGGCGGTGCGTCGGGCGCGATGCCGCCGGCACTCGGCTGGGCCGCGGTTACCGGCCACGTGCCAGGCGACGCATGGATTCTGGTGCTGATCATCTTCGTGTGGACGCCGCCGCATTTCTGGGCGCTCGCGCTGTATCGCCGCAAGGACTACGAAAACGCCGGCCTGCCGATGCTACCGAACACGCACGGCGAGAAGTACACGCGTCTGCATATCCTGCTCTACACGGTGATCCTGTTCGCGGTCACGCTGATGCCGTTTATCTCCGGCATGAGCGGTGTCGTGTACCTCGCGTCGGCGGTGCTGCTCGGCGCGGTGTTTCTCGCGTATGCGTGGAAGATCTACCGGGAGTATTCGGACGCTCTTGCGCGCAAGACCTTCCGTTATTCGATCGTCTATCTGTCGCTGCTATTCGCCGCGCTGTTGATCGACCACTACGCGCGCATCGTGATCGGTGCCTGACACCATGCACAAGAACCGCTTCGCGCGCGTGGCGCGCGCCGCTGTGATGGCTTGCGCACTCGGCGCGTCGCTGGGCGGTACGCTGCTCATGGCGGGGTGCGGCAAGCAGCCGCCGGCCTTCTCGAATCTCGACATCACCGGCAATACCCAATTTGCCAGCGATTTCTCGTTGCCCGACGCGTCCGGCAAGATCCGCACGCTTGCCGACTACAAAGGCAAGGTCGTCGTGCTTTTCTTCGGCTATACGCATTGCCCGGACGTCTGCCCGACGACGATGGCCGAACTGTCGCAGGCGTTGCAGCAGCTTGGGCCGGAAGACGCGAAGCGCGTGCAGGTGCTGTTCGTCACCGTCGACCCAGAGCGGGACACCCCGCAATTGCTCGCGCAATACGTGCCGGCATTCAATCCGAGCTTCGTCGGTCTGCGTCCCGCCAGCCAGGAACAGCTCGCCAAGGTCGCGAAAGACTTCCGCGTCTACTACGCGAAGGTGCCGGGCAAGACGCCCGACACCTACACGATGGACCACACGGCCGCGAGCTATGTGTTCGACACGGAAGGCAAGCTGCGTCTGTTCGCGCGCGATGGCCAGGGCGCGACGCCGTGGGTGCATGACATCAAGCTGCTGCTCGATTGACGCGCCTCGCAGGCCGCTGACCCATTTCCACTTCACAACGCGCGCTCAGTCCGGAATCGGCAGATTCAGCCCCGGCGCGAGACGCGTCGTCTTGAACTCCGTCAGCTCGTAGCGCGCGAGTTGTTGCTCGGCGAACGGATCGCTCCGGAGAATCCGCTCGAGCCTGCCATGCGCGATCCGCCTCGCGAGGATGATGCCGCCGTCGCGCTTGCGCTGCGCATATCCATATTCGATCAGGGTATTTCCCAACTTGCCGGCCATATGAAACAATTTAGGGCTTGGCCGACGGCGTACCTTCACGAATCGGGGCGCCGTCCGTTTTCATCCCACTCCGGTATCGATCGGAGCCATCGACTCGAGCAGTCGATCAGCAACAGCGAGAATCACATGCAGCGCAGAAACATCCTCAAAGCCTTCACCGCAGTCGTCGCCGGCGCGGCGATCCTGACCAGCTTCGGCGCTCACGCCGACGACAAGGTGATCAAGGTCGGCACGATCGGCGGCCCGGACGCGCAGATCTGGGAAGTCGTCACCAAGGTCGCGAAGCGCGAAGGCCTGAACGTGAAGGTCGTCGAGTTCAACGACTACATCCAGCCGAACGCCGCGCTCGACGCGGGCGACCTCGATGCAAACAGCTTCCAGCACCAGCCGTACCTCGATAGCCAGATCAAGCAGCGCGGCTACAAGCTCGTCAACGCGGGCCTCACGTACATCTCGCCGCTCGGCGCGTACTCGAAGAAGCTGAAGTCGTTGAAAGACCTGCCGCAGGGCGGGAAGGTCGCCGTGCCGAACGATCCGTCGAACGAGAATCGCGCGATGCTGTTGCTGCAGGCGCAGGGCCTGATCAAGCTGAAGGACGGCGCGGCCACGGGCGGCAACAACGCAACCCCGCTCGACGTCATCGACAATCCGAAGAAAATCAGGTTCGTCGAACTCGACGCCGCGCAGCTGCCGCGCTCGCTCGCCGACGTCGATGCCGCCGTCATCAACACCAACTTCGCGCTGGCCGCAGGCCTGCAGCCGACCCGCGACGCGATCGCGCTCGAAGACATCCACAGCCCGTACGCGAACCTGATCGCCGTGCGCGCGAAGGACAAGGATCAGCCTTGGGTCAAGAAGCTGGTCGCGGCGTATCAGTCGGAAGATGTGCGCCAGTTCATCAAGACGCAGTTCAAAGGTTCGATGGTGCCGTCGTTCTAAGCGACGCGTTCAGTGCGATCGCAATCGCGATCGCATCGCATCGGCAAAGGCCCGCGCCGCACAGGCGCGGGCTTTTTTTTACAGCGCCATCTCCCACCTTTCGATCATCAGTTCCTGGCCGTAGCGCCTCGGAATCTGTCAAGGGACGCAAATTGGTATTAAACAGGTATTGATCGGCGAGGCTTTTTAGATACCACTAGCCAGATAGGGTAAGTCCTGGTCTACAAATTGCATCCGTCTGGACCTTCAAAACCGGCTGTGAGGCATACCCAGAAAGGCTTTTAGGCTGTACAGACCAGCATGGAACCACTCGATTGACTGGTATTATGTTGGTTATATAATGGGCTCTCAATTTTCCAGGCCGTACTGCTCGCGGCGTCCTTGGAGCCCCATGGAAACTCGCTGGTCCGCATTGATGCCTGACGTGCGCAACGTCACGCCGCTCTACCTGCAGCTCGCGCGCAATCTGGCGACTGCAATCCATTGCGGCGTCTGGTCGGCCGGTGAGGCGCTGCCGTCGGAGCGCACGCTGTCCGATGCGATCGGCGTGTCACGTATCACGGCGCGCAAGGCGATCGAGTTGCTGGTCGAGCAGGGTTTGATCCGGCGCTCGCGTGGCGCGGGCAGCTTCATCACGCCGCGCGTCGAGGATCCGCTGTCGCGTCTCACCGGCTTCACGAAGAAGATGCAACAACGCGGTTTCCGGCCGGATTCGGTGTGGCTCGAACGGAACGTGCGCGCCGCCAATCGCGACGAGCTGTTGCACCTCGGCCTGTCGCCGGGCGCGGTCGTCTCGAGCCTGCGGCGGCTGCGGCGCGCGGACGGCATCGTGATGGCGGTCGAGCATTCGGCGTTGCCGGTCGCGATCGTGCCGGACCCGCTCGCGATCGGCGACTCGCTGTACAGCTATCTCGAGCAACGAGGCGCGGCGGTCGTGCGCGCATTGCAGCACTTTCGCGCGGTCAACGCGTCGAGCGAAATCTCCGCACTGATGGACATCGAACCGCGCACCGCGCTGCTGGTCATTACCCGCATCGGCTACAGCGCAGACCAGCGCGCCATCGAACTGACCGACACCTATTGCCGCGACGACTACTACGACTTCGTCGCTGAATTGCGCACCTGAGCTGCGCTGCCCGCGCAGGCTGCAAGTCCGGCGGACGCACATTCGCCGAATACGTATCACGCACCAGAGAAACTCATGCTGACCGGAAACATACTCACCACCGACGGGTGGATCCACGGCACGCTCGAATACGAAAACGGCCGCATCACGGCACTGTCCGGCGAGCGCGTCGATCCGTCGACGAACGACGCGCCGTACATCCTCCCCGGCTTCATCGATCTGCACGTGCATGGCGGTGGCGGCGCCGACGTCATGGAGGCCGGCGACGCGATCGAAACGATCACGCGCACGCATGCGCGCTACGGCACGACGAGTCTGCTCGCGACGACGATGACCGCGCCGCGCGACGAGCTGATGAACGTGGTAGCCGGGCTCGGCAGCGTCACGCGCATGCGCACACCGGGCTGCGCGCGCGTGCTCGGCGTGCATCTGGAAGGGCCGTACATCAACCCCGGCAAGCTCGGCGCGCAGCCGGACGCGGCGGTCTCTGCGGTGATGGACGAGGTGCTCAAGTATCTGTCGATCGCGCCGATCCGCGTCGTCACGCTCGCGCCCGAAATCGCAGGCCACCTGGAGATCATCTCCGAGATGGTGGCGCGCGGCGTGCGCGTGCAGCTCGGCCATTCGCTCGGCACCTACGACGACGCGGTCGCCGCGCTCAAGCACGGCGCGTGCGGCTTCACGCACCTGTTCAACGCGATGTCGCCGATGCATCACCGCAACCCTGGCCTCGTCGGCGCGGCGCTCGCGCACGCCGAATACGCCGAAATCATTCCCGACCTGCTGCACGTGCATCCGGGTGCGATCCGCGCCGCGCTGCGCGCGATTCCGCGTCTGTACGTGGTGACGGACAGCACCTCGGCCACCGGCATGCCCGACGGCGAATATCGCCTGGGCAGCCAGCATGTGACCAAGTGCCTCGGCGGTGTGCGTCTCGCCGACGGCACGCTCGCGGGCAGCACGCTGACGATGGATCAGGCGCTGCGCAATCTTGTTTCGATCGGCCTGCCGATCGCCGACGTCTCACACCGTTTGTCGCGCTACGCCGCCGACTATCTCGGCATCGAGGATCGCGGCCGCATCGCGCGCGGTGCGTGGGCCGACGTAGTCGTGTTCGATCGCGAGCTGGCGCTGAGCGCGACCTACGTCGAAGGAGAAGCCATTGTCGAATATGCTTAAGGAAGCGCTCGCGTCCGCCGCAACGGTCGCCGAGCAGCTCAAGGACACCTCGCGCGTCGCGGCGCTCGCCGCGAAGCTCGCGCAACAGCCGCGCCATGTCGCGCTGACCGTCGCCCGCGGCAGTTCGGACCATGCCGCCAGTTACTTCGCATCCCTCACTATGAGCCGCCTCGGTGTACCGGTGGCATCGCTGCCGATGTCGGTCGCGACGCTGCAGCAGGCGCCGTTGCAGGTGCGCGATCAGCTTGCGCTCGCGTTCTCGCAATCGGGCAAGAGCCCCGACCTCGTCGGGACGATGAACGCGCTGCGCGCGGCCGGTGCGCTGACGGTCGCCGCGGTGAACGCACCGACCTCGCCGCTCGCCGACGCGTGCGAGTGGCATCTGCCGCTCGTTGCGGGTCCCGAGCTGAGCGTCGCGGCGACCAAGAGCTATATCGCGATGCTGTCGATCTCCGCGCAACTGGTCGCGCATTGGCAGAACGACGCTGAGCTGCTCGGCGCGCTGAGTGCGCTTCCCGATGCGCTCGAACGCGCAGGCCGGCTCGACTGGTCGGTGGCCGTGGGCGAGTTGCGCGGCATCGAGCGGATGATCGTGATCGGCCGCGGCCTTGGCCTCGCGATCGCGCAGGAAGCCGCACTGAAGCTGAAGGAAACGTCCGGTATCCAGGCCGAAGCGTTTTCGAGCGCGGAAGTGCGGCATGGTCCGATGGAACTGATCGACCGCGACTATCCGCTACTCGTGTTCGCGCCGCGTGGACCCGAGCAGGCAGGTCTGTTGCAACTCGCGCACGACATGCGCGCGCGCGGTGCGCGCGTGCTGCTCGCGGCGCCGGACGACGTCGCGCAAGCCTCGCTGCCGCTCGTCGCCACCGCACACGCGGCACTCGATCCGATCGCCGCCATCCTGTCCTTTTACGTGATGGCTGCAGATCTTGCCGCCGCGCGCGGGCGCAATCCCGATGCGCCGCGCCATCTCAACAAAGTCACCGAAACTCATTGACGAGAATGACGATGCGACGTGTCGAGAAGTCCAATCTGATGAGCCATTCCGAAGATCACATTGTTTTGTTCGCACCCCTGACCGGTCCGGTCGTGCCGCTCGCGAACGTGCCGGACCCGGTGTTTTCGGGTGGCATGTTCGGCGACGGCATCGGCATCGACCCGCTCGAGGGCCGGCTCGTCGCGCCATGCGACGGCGTCGTCATGCATCTCGCGCGCACCGGCCACGCGGTGACGCTCGAAAGCGCCGAGGGCGCGCAGATTCTGCTGCACGTCGGTATCGACACGGTCGGGCTGAACGGCAAGGGCTTCGCGCCGATGGTCGAGCAGGGCGCGCAGGTGCGCGCCGGCGACGTGCTGATCGAGTTCGACCAGGATCAGATCGCGTTGAACGCGCCGAGCCTCGTGTCGGTGATCGCGATTGCGAATTCGGATGCGTTCGAGGTGATCGAGCGCGCGCCGGCCGGTCTGGTGAAGACGGGCGAATCACCGCTGCTGGTGCTGCGCGCGCGTGACGGCGTCAGCAAGGACGCGGTGCGCGAGGCGAGCGCCGCGCAGGTCATGGACGAAGCGCGCCAGCAGATCACGTTGACGCACGCGGGCGGCCTGCATGCGCGGCCGGCGGCGCGGGCACGCGAAGCGGCGCGCGGCTTCGACGCGCGCGTCGAGGTGCGCTACGACGGGCGCAAGGCGTCGATCGAAAGCGTGGTGGGTCTGCTGGGATTGGGCGCCGGCGAAGGCGCGAGCGTCGAGCTGCTCGGTGTCGGTCCGCAGGCCCAGGCGGCGGTCGATGCGATCGCGAACGAGCTGACGCGCGAAGCGCACGGCGAAGTCGAGCAGAAGCCAGCGCGACCGGCGACAGTACCGGCCCCCGTCGTTGCAGCGCCCGCAGCTAGCGAGCCGCTCGCGCCGAATACGCTCGCGGGCGTGTGCGCGGCCCCGGGCGTCGCGGTCGGCAAGCTGGTGCGCTGGGACGACGCGGACCTCGATCCGCCACAGCAGGCGAGCGGCACGTCGGCGGCGGAGAGCCGTCTGCTCGACAAGGCGATCGCGATAGTCGATGCCGATCTCGACACGATCGTGCGCGACGCGTCGCAACGCGGCGCGGTCGGCGAGGCGGGGATTTTCGCGGTGCATCGCGTGCTGCTCGAAGATCCGACGCTGCTCGACGCCGCGCGCGATCTGATCAGCCTCGGCAAGAGCGCTGGTTTCGCGTGGCGCGAGGCGATCCGTGAGCAAATCGAAATCCTGAGTAAGGTGGAGGACACGCTGCTCGCCGAACGCGCCGCCGATCTGCGCGACATCGAAAAGCGCGTGCAGCGCGCGCTCGGCTATACGAGCAGCGCAGCGCGCTCGCTGCCGGACGAGGCGGTGCTCGCGGCGGACGAATTCACGCCGTCGGATCTGTCGTCGCTCGATCGTACGCGCGTGACCGCGCTCGTGATGGCGCGCGGTGGCGCGACCTCGCATGCGGCGATCCTCGCGCGCCAGGCGGGCATTCCGGCGCTGGTCGCGGTCGGCGACGCGTTGCATGCAATTCCCGACGGCACTGAGGTGGTGGTGAACGCGAGCACCGGCCGCCTCGAATTCGCGCCGACCGAACTCGACGTCGAACGCGCGCGCCGCGAACGCAGCCGCATCGCCGACGTGCGCGAAGCGAATCGCCGCACGTCGCAGCAGGCAGCGGCGACCTCCGACGGCCGCGCGATCGAAGTGGCCGCCAACATCGCTACGCTCGACGACGCGACGGCCGCCGTCGACAACGGCGCCGACGCGGTCGGCCTGCTGCGTACCGAGTTGCTGTTCATGCATCGCCCGGCTGCGCCGAGCGTGGACGAGCATCGTCAGAGCTATCAGGCGATCGTCGACGCGTTGCGCGGCCGCACCGCGATCATCCGCACGCTCGACGTCGGCGCGGACAAGGAAGTCGATTATCTGACGCTGCCTCCTGAGCCCAACCCCGCGCTCGGCCTGCGCGGCGTGCGCCTCGCGCAGGTGCGCCCCGATCTGCTCGACGATCAGTTGCGCGGCCTGCTCGCCGTGCGTCCGCTCGGCGCGGTGCGCATCCTGCTGCCGATGGTCACCGATGCGGGCGAGCTCGTGCGCATTCGCAAGCGTATCGACGAGCTTGCTCGCGAAGCCGGTAGCACGGAGCCGATCGAAGTGGGCGTGATGATCGAAGTGCCATCGGCTGCCTTGCTCGCCGACCAGCTCGCGCAGCACGCCGATTTCCTGTCGATCGGCACCAACGACCTGACGCAATACACGCTCGCGATGGACCGCTGCCAGCCCGATCTCGCGGCGCAAGCGGACGGCCTGCATCCGGCGGTGCTGCGCCTGATCGCGGCGACCGTCGAAGGTGCGGCGAAGCATGGCAAATGGGTCGGCGTGTGCGGCGCACTCGCTGGCGACCCGCTCGCGATGCCGCTGCTCGTCGGGCTCGGCGTGACCGAGCTGTCGGTGGACCCGGTGTCGGTGCCGGGCATCAAGGCACGCGTGCGCAGGCTCGACTATCAGTTGTGCCGCCAGCGCGCCCGCGACGCGCTCGCGCTCGACTCTGCCCAGGCAGTCAGGGCCGAGAGCCGCGCCACGTGGCCGCTCGATTAAGGATCAACGAACTGGAGAACCCGCATGCCGTGCGCCCGGCAGCACGTCTGCCTTCGCGCGCGCAGCGATTCGCCACCTAGCTGCACCACTCAACCAAGACGTACCCCTACGAGACAAAATTGGAGATACCGATGGATGGAAATCCGTTTCTGAAGATTCAGCGCCTGGGACGCGCGCTGATGCTGCCGATCGCCGTGCTACCGGTCGCCGGTCTGCTGCTGCGGCTCGGCCAGCCCGACGTATTCAACATCAAGATGATCGCCGATGCGGGCGGCGCGATCTTCGACAACCTGCCGCTCCTCTTTGCGATCGGCGTGGCGGTCGGTTTTGCGAAAGACAATAACGGCGTCGCGGGTCTCGCCGGCGCGATCGGTTATCTGGTGCAGATCGCGGTGATGAAGGACATCAACGACAAGCTCAACATGGGCGTGCTGTCGGGGATCATCGCGGGGATCGTCGCGGGGCTGCTGTACAACCGCTACAAGGACATCAAGCTGCCCGACTACCTGGCGTTCTTCGGCGGCAAACGCTTCGTGCCGATCGTGACAGGCGTGGTCTGCGTGGTGCTAGGCATCCTCTTCGGGCATGTGTGGGCACCGGTGCAGAGCGCGATCGACGTGGCCGGTCACTGGCTGACGACGGCCGGCGCGCTCGGCGCCTTCGTGTTCGGCGTGCTGAACCGGCTGCTGCTCGTCACGGGCCTGCATCACATCCTCAACTCGCTGACGTGGTTCGTGTTCGGCACGTTCACGCCGGCGGGCGGCGCGCCGGTCACAGGCGACCTGCACCGCTTCTTCGCCGGTGATCCGACCGCGGGCACTTTCATGACCGGCTTCTTCCCGGTGATGATGTTCGGCCTGCCGGCCGCGTGTCTCGCGATGTATCACGAGGCGCCGAAGGAGCGTCGCGCGATGGTGTTCGGCCTGCTGTTTTCGATGGCGCTCACGTCGTTCCTGACCGGTGTGACCGAGCCGATCGAGTTCAGCTTCATGTTCCTCGCACCGGTGCTGTATGCGATCCACGCGCTGCTGACGGGGCTGTCGCTCGCGATCTGCTCGGCGCTCGGCATTCACCTCGGCTTCACGTTCTCGGCGGGCTTCATCGACTACGTGCTGAACTTCGGTCTGTCGACGAAGGGCTGGTGGGCGATTCCGGTCGGCATCGTGTACTCGGTCGTGTACTACGGTCTGTTCCGCTTCTTCATCCGCAAGTTCAACATGGCGACGCCGGGCCGCGAGCCCGCCGCTGCCGACGAACAGGTCGAGTCGTTCGCGGCGGGCGGTTTCGTCGCGCCGACAGCCGGTGCGGCCGTGCCGCGGGCGCTGCGTTATATCGCAGCGCTCGGTGGTGCGGCGAATCTGTCGGTCGTGGATGCTTGCACGACGCGTCTGCGTCTGTCGGTCGTCGACGCGGGCAAGGTCTCCGAGAGCGAGCTGAAGTCGATCGGCGCGCGCGGCGTGCTAAAGCGCGGCACGAACGACGTGCAGGTGATCATCGGACCGGAGGCGGACATCATCGCCGACGAAATGCGTACGGCGATCGCGCAGGGCGGCGACGGCGCGATGAAGGCGGCGGGTGCTGCTGCTGTTGTGTCGGCGCCGACTGCTGCCACGCCGGTCGCGCAGAACGCTCTACAGGCTCACGACGCGCGAGGCGGTCCGCTCGATCCCGATCCGCTGCGCTGGCTCGCCGTGCTCGGCGGCGCGGGCAACGTGGTGTCGCTCGATGCGGTCGCGGCGACACGTTTGCGAGTGGTCGTGCGCGATCCGGCGGCGGTCGATCGTCAACGCCTCGCTTCGCTCGACACCGCCTGGGTGTCGGCGAACACGTTTCATATCGTCGTCGGCGAGGCCGCGCAGCGCTATGCGCAGAAGCTGGCCGAGCACCTGTCGTCGCAAGGCGGCGGCGCGGATACGGCGCCGGTGCCGGCGTGATCGATTGACGGCGCAAGGCGGCCATCACGTAGCCATTGCAGGACGGCAATAAAAAAGCGGCACCTTGGGACAAGGTGCCGCTTGTTGAAGCGTCGTGCCGGTCAATACATCGAATGATGGTTTTCCTCGATCGCTGAGGCGGTTACCTTGCCGCGCATCACGCGATACACCCAGCCCGTATAGAGCAGGATGATCGGCAGGAACACGATCACCGCGAACAGCATGATCTCGAGCGTCATGCGGCTCGACGTCGAATCCCACATCGTCAGGCTGCTGCGGCCGTCGAGCGACGAAGGCATGATGAATGGGAACATCGAGAAGCCCGTGGTCAGAATTACGCCGATGACCATCAGCGATGTCGACAGAAACGCCGTCGCCTCGAAGCGCGAACGCGCGAGCAGCACCGCGAGCACACCGCCGACCAGAGCCGCGAGCGGCGCGATCACCATCCACGGATAGAGCGCGTAGTTGGTTAGCCACAAACCCGGCGCGCCGATCACGGTCTTCATCAACGGATTGGAGACCGCGTCGAGCGGGGGCATGTCGACGATCTGATAGCCGCCGATCATCGTCGCGACGAGCGCGCCCGCGACGAGGAACAGCACCACCGCGCACAGCGCCGCGAGCCGCAGCGCTTTCGATGCACGCTCATAGACCACGCCATCCGTCTTCCACTTGACGAATGCGGCGCCATGCGCGGCCAGCATCGACACGCTGACGAGACCCGTCAGCAGCGCGAACGGATTGAGCAGGCCGAAGAAGCTGCCGTGATAGGTGACGCGCAGATCGGTATCGATCGAGAACGGCACACCTTGCAGCAGATTGCCGAACGCGACGCCGATCACCAGCGCCGGCACGAAACCGCCAATGAAAAGGCCCCAGTCCCACGCGTTGCGCCAGCGCGGATCCTCGCGCTTGCCGCGATAGTCGAAGCCGACCGGGCGGAAGAACAGCGCGAACAGCACGAGCAGCATCGCGAAGTAGAAGCCCGAGAATGATGCCGCGTAGGCGAGCGGCCACGCCGCGAACATCGCGGCGGCCGCGGTCACGAACCAGACCTGGTTGCCTTCCCATGTCGCGCCGACCGTGTTCACGACGATGCGGCGCTCCGAGTCGTTCCTGGCGATGAACGGCAGCAGGATCGCCGCGCCCATGTCGAAGCCGTCGGTGAGCGCGAAGGCGATCAGCAGTACACCTATCAAAAACCACCAGATCAGTCTGAGAGCGGCGTAGTCCATATGGGTTATTCCTCTGAAGCGGTGCGGCGGCGCGTCACGCGGCCGGGTTCGACAGCGGCTGCGTGACCGGCTGGCCGTTCTCGTGGTAATAGCGGCCCGTATGCAGCGACGAAGGGCCGAGCCGCGCGTACTTGAACATCAGCATGATCTCGATGATGAACAGCACCGTGTAGAACAGCACGAAGCCGCCGATGCTCAGATACAGATCGCGCGGCGTCAGCGTCGACGCGGCCAGGTTGGTCGGCAGAATGCCCGCGATGCTCCACGGCTGGCGGCCCATTTCCGCGACGATCCAGCCAAGCTCGGCGGCGAGCCACGGCAACGGAATCGCCGCGACCGCCCAGCGCAGGAACCAGCGACGCTTTTCGAGCAGCAGCGTGCGCTGCGCACAGAACCAGAACGCGAGCACGAAGGTCGCGAGGAACAGCAGGCCAAGGCCGACCATCATGCGGAACGAGAAGAACAGCGGCAGCACCGGCGGGACTGTGCTTCTTGCCGCGGCGGCGATCTGGTCTGGCGTCGCGTCTGTCACGTTCGGCGTGAACTGCTTGAGCAGCAGGCCGTAGCCGAGATCTTCCTTGTACTGGTCGAACTCGGCATGCGCTTCGTCGCTCGAGTCGCCTCCCTTTAATCTCTGCAGCGCCGAATAAGCGAGCATGCCGTTCCTGATGCGCCCTTCGTTTTCGGCGATCAGATCGCGCAGACCGACCACGGGTTCGTCGAGCGAGCGAGTGGCGATAATGCCGAGTGCGTACGGCACACGGATCGCGTAGTCGGTGCGTTGCTCCTGCTGATTGGGAATGCCAAATACCGTGAACGGTGCCGGTGCGGGTGCGGTCTCCCATTCGGATTCGATCGCGGCGAGTTTGACTTGCTGAACTTCACCGGTGCGGTAGCCCGATTCGTCGCCGAGCACGATCACGCAGAGTGCCGACGCGAGGCCGAAGCCGGCGGCGATCGCGAACGAGCGCAGCGCGAACTCGGTGTCGCGGCGCTTGAGCAGATACCACGACGACACACCGAGCACGAACATCGCCGCGGTCACATAACCGGCCGACACCGTGTGCACGAACTTCACCTGTGCGACCGGGTTGAAAATCACCGGGCCGATGCTGTCGAGTTCCATGCGCATCGTCTGGTAGTTGAACGTCGCGCCGACCGGATTATTCATCCAGCCGTTGGCGACCAGAATCCACAGCGCCGACAGGTTCGAACCGAGCGCAACACAGAACGTGACAATCAGATGCTGGACTTTTGACAATCTGTTCCAGCCGAAAAAGAACAGGCCGACGAAGGTCGATTCGAGGAAGAACGCCATCAGCCCTTCGACGGCGAGCGGCACGCCGAAAATGTCGCCGACGTAATGCGAGTAATACGCCCAGTTGGTGCCGAACTGAAATTCGAGCGTGAGGCCGGTCGCGACGCCCATCGCAAAGTTGATGCCGAACAGCTTGCCCCAGAACTGGGTCATGTCCTTGTAGATCTGCTTGCCGGTCATCACGTAGACCGACTCCATGATCACGAGCAGCCAGGCGAGGCCGAGCGTGAGCGGCACGAACAGAAAGTGATAGAGCGCCGTGATGGCGAACTGGAAGCGCGACAGTTCTACGACTTCGCTAACGGGCATGTCGATCACCTCCAGTCGGATGCGGGGCAGGCACCGACAGCAGCGCCTGCGCGACCTGCTCAGGCGGCAGCACCATGTGCTCCGCCTGTGGATGATTGAAAAATGTGTACTTGAGCGCCATCAGTAGTGCGAACTTGATGGCGAGGATGATGGCGAGATCTCGCGCCAGCGTTGGACCGCGCACCCACCGGGTGAACCGGCCGCGCCAGCGCGATCGGAGTGTGCTGCTGCGATTGAGGGCTATGGTCATGATCGGTCGAAGACGACTTCACGCCGGTGAATCCGGCTGGATCCAGACGCCCTGGCCATCAGGCAGTCTGGCGAATGCATGCCGATTGCAGGAATCGAACCTCGCGCGCTCAGGATTAGCTCATGCGGCATCAAGTCGCGAAACTTGCCGCGTTTGTGCAGTATTGCTACCGGACTTGCGATACGTCAAGAAAGGTTACCGGCACCGCCTGACCGGGACGTAGGAGAGCCGAAGCGAATGTGCGGCCGCGAGGACGAAAGAAAGGACGCAAAAATGAAAAAGCCCCGCCGTCTTGCGAGGGCGGGGCTTGAGCGCGATCGGCGCCAGATGAGACGCTTTACGCGTATTCGGTCAGCGCGCCGCGCATCTTCTTCATGGCGCTGGCTTCGATCTGGCGGATACGTTCGGCCGACACACCGAACTCGTCGGCCAACTCATGCAGCGTCGAGCCGCCGGAGCCGTCGTCGGCCACCTTCAGCCAGCGTGCCTCGATGATGCGGCGGCTGCGCGGATCGAGCGCATCCAGCGCGCTCGCGATGCCGTCGCTTTGCAGCCGGTCGCGCTGACGCGAAGCCAGCACGGCGGTCGGCTCGCTGTGCGAGTCGGCCAGGTAGGCGATCGGCGCATACGACTCTTCACCGTCTTCGACCTGACCTTCGAGCGCGATGTCGCCGCCCGACAGACGCGTTTCCATCTCCGCGACCTCTTCCCGCTTCACGTTCAGTTCTCTGGCGAGACCGTCGATCTCGTCGGGCGTGAACGCGCCGAGACCCTGCTTATGGCTGCGCAGGTTGAAGAACAGCTTGCGCTGCGCCTTGGTGGTGGCGACCTTCACCATCCGCCAGTTCCGCAGGATGTATTCGTGGATCTCCGCCTTGATCCAGTGCATCGCGTACGACACGAGGCGCACGTTTTGCTCGGGGTCGAAGCGCTTGACCGCTTTCATCAGGCCGATGTTGCCTTCCTGGATCAGGTCGGCGTGCGGCAGCCCGTAACCGAGGTAATTGCGCGCGATGGACACGACGAGTCGCAGGTGCGACAAAACGAGGCGGCGTGCGGCCTCCAGATTGTCGTGTTCGCGCAATTCGGTGGCGAACTGGCGTTCTTCCGCCGGCGTCAGCATTGGAATCCGGTTGACCGCCTGGATGTAGGCGTCGATGTTGCCCAGTTGACCGGACAGCAGCGAGGAATGCGAAAGCGCCAATGCACCTGCCGGAGCGGCCTTAGCCGACGACGGGCTCAAAGTACTCGCAAGGGTCATTGCATGGCTCACTTGTGAAGCTCCTATGGAATCAGACAATAGCGTATTCAGTAAACGACTCCAGCGATGGATGTTAGCACTCTGATCTGCCGAGTGCTAACACTTAGAGGCCGTAGGGGCATCCTGGTTCCCAGAACGCTATTGAAGTTCACCCTCTAATAGCCATCATACGGCACTATTTGATCGCACGTTTGACCTGTACGAATTACCGTATCGAGCCCTATTTGTTGTCGAAATATGCCGATATTTTCCGAAGTTTGGCGAATGATTGCGTGATTGATGCATTGCTGTGGTGGTTTATTTTATTAAGATTTAACCTGAAATCAGAGGGCAGTTGCGCTTGATACTCGCCAGTACGGGTGCCGGATGAACAATGAGAACCTTGTTTCGCGTGGACTTACTCTAAACGGCACGCTTGCCATTCTGCTGTTGGGAGCTGCAATCGCGTGCAAGGCCGATCAGTTTGGCATGCAGATGGCCGTCGGCGCCGGCGATCATCACATCTGGAAGGTCGATCTCGGGATGGTCTGGGACCCGAACCTGACGTGGTGGCAGATCGGCGACTGGCATTTCGCGCTGATCGGCGAGGCGCACGTCGCGTGGTGGCACACCAATGAAGGAAACATTCACGACAACATCGGCGAGATCGGCGTGACGCCGGTGATCCGCTTCGTCAAGTCATCGGGTTCGGTGCGGCCCTTTATCGAGGTGGGGGCTGGCGTCAGGCTGCTGACCAGCCCGCGCATTTCTTCCGACTTCACGTTGGGCACCGCGTTCCAGTTCGCAAACATGGCGGGCGTCGGGCTGCAGTTCGGCGATCATCAGCGCTACGTGGTGGGCTACCGCTTTCAGCATGTTTCCAACGGCGGTATCAAAGAGCCGAATCCTGGTATAAATTTCAGCCAGCTATATTTGCAATATATCTTCTGACCGTGGCCGCCTGCGGCTCACGGTGTTCGAGGGACTGTGCAATGGCGGCAAAGGTTATCGAAGCGATTCGCGGGCTCGAGCGGGAGCGTTTTCGCGCGATGGTCGACGGCGACGGCCAGTCGCTCGACACGCTGCTCGCGGACAACGTCAGTTACGTCCATACGAACGGCAAACGCGAGACGAAGCGGCAGTTCATCGATGGAATCATCGCGGGGCGCCGCCGTTATCGGCAGATCGAGGTGCAGTCGCAGGACGTGTTGCCGGCCGGGCGCGAGACCTACGTGGTCACAGGCCGCGCGCTGATCGAGATGGAGGCGAACAACGGGGCGCTGCTGTTTCCGATTGCCTATACCGCGATTCATACGCACGAGGACGGGCAGTGGCGGCTGATTGCATGGCAGGCGACGCGTTGCGCGCTGGAGTGAGATTTTCTTTGTGCGGGCGCGCCTCGTGAGCGCGTCCGCGGCGCAAGCGGAATGCGGGGTGCGCACTCCGCCGCTGAAATCTCAACCCTCAGATCAGATTCACGCGGTCACGCATTCGTCAGCTTTATCGCGCCTGTTTGTGCCGTGCTCATCCGGGTCGCGAGCCTCGCGCGCGCCATGCATCGCTACATCTCCCCCATAGGGATGCCGCCCGGCCACCGGAATCCGTGTGCAGCTCTCCGCCACGCGTCTGATCGTTGCGAGATCCGAAAAGTCCAGACCGCTGTCGATGCCCATCGCGTCGAGATTCATCGCGAGCGTGACGAGATCGACGTTGCCGGTGCGCTCGCCGTTGCCGAACAGACAGCCTTCGATGCGATCCGCCCCCGCGAGCAGCGCGAGTTCCGCCGCGGCCACAGCAGTGCCCCGATCGTTGTGCGGATGCACCGACAGCACGATGCTGTCGCGATAACCGAGGTTGCGGTGCATCCATTCGATCTGGTCGGCGAACACGTTCGGCGTGGCCGCTTCGACGCTCGCCGGCAGGTTGACGATCATCTTGTGATCGCGCGTCGGCCGCCACGTCTGCGCGACGGCGTCGCACACCTCGCGCGCGAACGGCAGCTCGGTCATGTTGAAGGTCTCGGGCGAGTACTGGAAGGTCCAGCGCGTGGCCGGCCGCGCCTGCGCGTGCGCCTTGATCAGGCGCGTGCCTTCGACGGCGAGCGCCTTGATCTCATCCTTCGACTGGTTGAACACGATGCGCCGGAACGACGGGCAGAGCGCGTTATACAGGTGCACGATCGCGCGCGGCGCGCCTTCGAGTGCATCGAACGTGCGTTCGATCAGCTCCGCGCGCGACGGAACGAAGACTTCAATTGTGAAGTCGTCGGGAATACGCCGCTCGTCGATCAGCTTGCGCACGAAATCGAAATCCGTCTGCGACGCCGACGGAAAGCCGACTTCGATTTCCTTGAAGCCGATCGCGACCAGCATCTCGAAGTACTCGAGCTTCTGCGCGGCGTTCATCGGTTCGATCAGCGCCTGGTTGCCGTCGCGCAGGTCGGTGCTCATCCAGACGGGTGCGGCGTCGATCGTGCGACCCGGCCATTTGCGGCCGGTCAGCCGCACGGCGGGAAAGGGACGGTACTTTTCAGCGGGATTGCCCAACATGGTGAGATGCCTCATTCGTGGTGTCGTCGGCGGAGGAAGGGGCGTCGAGCGGTTGGCCGACTGCCACGCATGTACGTTGCGGATGCTGCCCGTGCAACGTGCATTTGATCCTCTCGCTTCGTCCGCGCGGTAAACGGACGAATGAAACGACGACTGGTTGTGGAGAACTACGACGGGGGTGAAGCGAAACTGCGGGAACAACAGGGAGGACCGCCGACGGCAACCGAAGCTGCCAGCGCGCGGCGCTACGCGTGACTTACGCCAGGCGTAGCGATAGTGGCCGCGCTAGGCGGCCGGAGATAATTCGGAGGGTGTTCGGAAGGGAACGCATGGGGCCAAATGTATGACGGTAGGCCTGGGTCTGTCAACCCGCGGCTGTCAGCCCGCCGTCTTCGCGATATCAACGATCAGCTCGACCTGCCGTTCGATCGCGCCAGGCACCGGCGCTTCGCCGCGCAGCACGGCGTCGATCCAGGCGGCCGTGGTCGCGGCGTCGCGCGCCTCGGGCAGTTCGACTTCAGGCGCATGGGGCGACGAGCGTTCGTGCGGCAGCCGCGTCTCGCAGATGCCGTCGTGCAGCCAGTCGACCTGGACCTGGCGGCGCGTATCGGCGACCGCCTCGCCTTCGGTGCCGCGCGCGAGCAGCGCGCCGCCGACAGCCGCATCGGGATGTGTCATGAACAACTGCGTGAGACTGTCGCGATACGGCGGATGCGTGTAGTTCACGAGTCGCAGTCCCGCGGGCGCGAATGGCTGCAGGAGCTTCACCAGTGTGTGCGTCGAATTGCGCACACCCATGCGCCGGCGCAGCGCAAGCAGGCGCGCGAGCTTGGGCGCGAGCACGTCGATTGATGCGAATGCGACGCGGCGCTCGGCGAGACCAGCTTCGATCTGCGCGTGTGACTGCGCATGGGCGATGCGCAGATGCGTGAAGATTTCCGCGCTCGTCACGCGACCCGGATCCTCGGTGACGCCGTGCACGAGCACCGGCACGCCTTCGCGGGCGAGCAGCAGCGCTAGCAGCGGCACGAGGTTCGGCTGCTTGCGAGCGCCGTTGTAAGACGGAATCGACACCGGCCGAAACCCGCCGTGCGGCAACCGCACCGGCTCGAACGACGTATGCGCGGCGGCCAGCATCGCGGCGAGCTCGTCGGCGGTTTCGCCTTTCACGCGATACGCGAGCAGCACCGCGCCAAGCTCGAGATCGTCGACGCGACCGTCGAGCATTGCGGTGTAGAGCTCGCGGGTGTCGCCGGCGGTCAGCGCGCGGGCGCCGTTCGGGCCGCGGCCGATTTCCTTGATGAATCGGGCGCAGGGGAAGGGGGGAATGGTATCGGTGAAGTCGGTCATCGGGCGCAAGAGGCGGGTGGCGTGCCGCGCTGGTCGGCTCGCAACGGCATTCGGGGAGCTATTCGGTGTGAGTATCGCATCTATCGCGAGCGGGCGAACGGGAACGAAGCGGGCACACCGTGACGCGCGACGGCCCGCCTGGCGCGCACCCGCGCCGTGCCGCGCGTTACACTCGATATTTTCTCGCCGCCTCGGCGGCGCCCATCGGACAACGGAGAACAGGATGAGTTACGTATTTGCACCCGCACCACAGGTCGCGGTGCCGGTCGTCGGGTCGAGCGAGCAGTTCGCGGTGCGGCGCATCTACTGCGTGGGGCGCAACTACGAGGCGCACGCGCGCGAAATGGGCCACGACCCGGACCGCGAACCGCCGTTCTTCTTCACGAAGCCTGCCGATGCGGTTGTCTATGTCGCGCCGGGCACGACCGGCGAATTCCCGTATCCGTCGCAGACGAAGAACGTCCACTTCGAAATGGAAATGGTCGCGGCGATCGGCAAGGGCGGCAAGGACATCTCCGTCGACAGCGCGCTCGACCACGTCTACGGCTACGCGCTCGGTCTTGATATGACGCGCCGCGACCTTCAGGGTGAAGCGAAAAAGATGGGACGTCCGTGGGATACCGCCAAGGGCTTCGATCACTCGGCGCCGCTCGGTCCGATCCATCCGGCCGCGACGGTTGATCACATCGGCAAGGGCGCGATCTGGCTGTCGGTGAACGGTGAGGACAAGCAGCGCGCGGATGTGTCGCAGCTGATCTGGTCGGTGGCGGAGACGATCGCGTATCTGTCGACGCTGTTCGAACTGCGGCCGGGCGACCTGATTTTCACCGGCACGCCGGAAGGCGTTGGCGCTGTCGTGCCGGGCGACCTGATGAAGGGCGGCGTGGACGGGCTCGGCGAGTTCAGTGTGCGCGTCGTCTGAGATGGCTTGGGGCAGGTGGAGGAGGCGGACAACATGAAGCTCTACAGCTATTTCCGTAGCTCGGCGTCGTATCGCGTGCGCATCGCACTGAATGTGAAGAACCTGCCGTACGACTACGTGCCCGTGCACCTCGTGCGCGACGGCGGTGAGCAGCTCAAGCCCGAGTATCGCAAGATCAACGCGGACGGCATCGTGCCGACGCTCATCGACGGCTCTCACGTGCTGCCGCAGTCGCTTGCGATCATCGAGTATCTGGAGGAGACGCATCCCGAGCCGCCGCTGCTGCCGAAGGCGCCGCTCGATCGCGCTTATGTGCGCTCCGTGGCACTGCAGGTCGCGTGCGAGATTCATCCGCTGAACAATCTGCGCGTGCTGCGGTATCTGAAGCACACGCTGTGTGTCGATGACGACGCGAAGGACTCGTGGTACCGGCATTGGATCGACGCCGGCTTCGCGACGCTGGAGACGCACCTGAAGGGCGACGCGCGCACCGGCAAGCTGTGTTTCGGCGACACACCGACACTCGCCGACGCGTGCCTGATCCCGCAGGTGTTCAACGCGCAGCGCTTCAAGGTCGACACGACAAAGTTTCCGACGATCCAGCGCATCTACGATCACGCGACGCAGCTCGATGCGTTCGCGCGCGCGGCGCCGGGCGTTCAGCCGGATACGGAGTGAGCACGTGACGGCGTGACCCGTTGACTGCTGCTTGAAACGGAAAAAGGGCACTCCGCGGAGTGCCCTTTTCCGTTGGTTCGCCGCGAGCGCCGCGGCAATCGCGCGATCAGCCGCCCAGCAGCGCGTCCGAAAACTCCTCCGCACTGAACGGCTGCAGATCCTCGACCTTTTCGCCGACGCCGATGAAATACACCGGAATCGGCCGTTGCCGCGCGATCGCCGCGAGAATGCCGCCTTTCGCGGTGCCGTCGAGCTTGGTGACGATCAGGCCGGTGAGGCCGAGCGCGTCGTCGAACGCCTTGACCTGCGAGAGCGCGTTCTGGCCGGTGTTCGCGTCGATCACGAGCAGCACTTCATGTGGCGCGCCGTCCTGCGCCTTGCCGATCACGCGCTTCACCTTGCGCAGCTCTTCCATCAGATGCAGCTGCGTGGGCAGACGGCCGGCCGTGTCGGCCATCATTACGTCGATTTTGCGCGCACGCGCGGCGCCGACCGCGTCGAAGATCACTGCGGCCGGATCGCCACTCTCCTGCGCGACCACGGTCACGTTGTTGCGCTGGCCCCAGACCGCGAGCTGCTCGCGCGCGGCGGCGCGGAACGTGTCGCCCGCGGCGAGCAGCACCGACTGGTCGTAGCTCTGCAGATGCTTCGCGAGCTTGCCGATGCTGGTGGTTTTGCCCGCGCCGTTGACGCCGGCGATCATCATCACGAGCGGTTGCGCGCGACCGAGCATCAGCGATTTTTCGAGCGGCTTCAGCAGTTCGACGAGCAGCGTGCGCAGCGCGGTCTTGACCTGTTGCGGGTCCGTCAGCCGCTCGTTGCGCACCTTCTCACGCAGCGATTCGAGCAGGAATTCGGTCGCCTCGACGCCGGCGTCCGACATCAGCAGCGCGGTTTCGAGTTCCTCGTACAGCTCCTCGTCGATCTTCGTGCCGACGAAGATGCCGGTCAGGTTCGAACTGGTTTTCGACAGGCCGCTCTTCAGGCGCGTGAGCCACGAGCGCTTCGCACCGGCGTCCTGCACGGGCGGCGGGACGATTTCGACGGTGTCGAGCGCGGCGTCTTGCGGCTCGGGCTGCGGTTCGATGATGGCCGGGGCCACAGGCGGAACGGCGGCCGCGGCAGGCGCGACGGGCGCGGCCTCAGGCGGTGCAGCGTCTTGCGCCGCAAGCGACTCGTCTGTGGCGGTATCGGACTCTTTCGAACCCTTGAATCGTTTGAAAAAGCTGAACATGATCTGGCGTATTGGAGAGCGCGCCGATGCGCGCAACCGGCACGGGACCGGCGAAGCGGAGGGCAGCGCCGGGATGCGAAAACGCGGGGCGCTGGCAGCCGCACATTTTATCAGGCGTGCCGGGGCGCGTCGTAGCGGCCGTTCGGCCGGGCTGGACGCGCGTCGCCCCTGTGGTAACGTGGGCGCTCCGGCCCGCGCGCGCCAACGCCGTGGGCGTGTTCAACACCTAGCTGAAACCGCACGATACTGCATGCCTCGTTTAGCACCTTCACGCGCCGCCGGCGCTTCGTCCAAAAGCGGCAAGCCGCATGCCATTCGCATCATCGGCGGCGACTGGAAACGCACGCCGTTGCCCGTGCTCGATCTGGACGGCTTGCGCCCGACGCCCGACCGCGTCCGCGAAACGCTGTTCAACTGGCTCGGCCAGCGTCTGGACGGCCAGCACTGCCTCGACCTGTTCGCCGGTAGCGGGGCTCTCGGTTTCGAGGCCGCGTCGCGCGGCGCCGCTCGCGTGCTGATGGTGGAGCGCAATGCGCGAGCCGCGGGCCAGTTGCGCGCCAATGAGCAGCGGCTGGATGCGCGCATGATCGAAATCGCCGAGGCGGACGGCTTGCGACTTGCGGCGAGTCTCGCGCCAGGCTCGTTCGACGTCGTATTCCTCGATCCGCCCTTCGATGCCAACCTGCTCGGCAAGGCGCTCGCGGTGAGCGTGCCGCTCGTGCGCGCCGGCGGCTATCTTTATGTCGAGGCTGGCGAAGCGCTCGACGCGGCCGCGCATGAGCCGCTCGCGGGCTGGGAGGTCGTACGGCAGGGCAAAGCGGGCGCTGTCCACTTTCATTTGCTGCAGCGCGAAAATAAGGAATAATGCGCGTTCCAAAAAAGGGCCGGGCGGTTTATCGTCACGCGCGGCCGGTGCCAAATGCGTCGCGTGGACGCTTTGACGTGCCCTTTTGTCTGAAGAGAGGAGAAGTCTCATGGTAGTCGCCGTGTACCCGGGCACGTTCGACCCGCTGACGCGCGGTCACGAAGACCTCGTTCGGCGCGCGTCGAGCATTTTCGACACGCTGGTGGTGGGGGTGGCCGACAGCCGCGCCAAGAAGCCGTTTTTCACGCTCCAGGAGCGCCTCGCCATCGCGCATGAGGTGCTCGGCCACTACCCGAACGTCCAGGTGATGAGCTTCAAGGGGCTGCTCAAGGACTTCGTGCGGACCAACAACGCGAGGGTGATTGTCAGAGGGTTGCGCGCGGTGTCGGACTTCGAATACGAGTTCCAGATGGCGGGTATGAACCGTTATTTGCTGCCCGACGTCGAGACGATGTTTATGACGCCGTCCGACCAGTACCAGTTCATCTCAGGCACGATCGTGCGCGAAATCGCGCAATTGGGCGGCGATGTCAGCAAGTTCGTGTTCCCGTCGGTCGAAAAATGGCTGAAGGAAAAAGTCGCCTCGCTGGATCCGCAGAACGGCGCTCAGGCGACATAAGCCTGAGCCGCCCGAACGGCCGGTTTCGACGGATCGGGACCGGCCGCGGCCGGCATAAGCTGGGAACTGTACGGCCTCGGCGATTGGCAACGGGTGCATCAGTTGGTTGTTCTAAGTAATGTGCTGGTACCGGAGAGGTCCAACGATTGCGTTACCGACAACTCGCGAAGCGGCGACATTGAGTGGCCCGCTGTCGGGGGAATTCTGCACGACCGCGCCGAAGATGGAAGGTTTATAATGTATTGTTTTTAAACGGGAAGTTGGTGAAAGCATGGCTCTGATGATTACCGACGAGTGCATCAATTGCGACGTCTGCGAGCCTGAGTGCCCGAACGACGCGATTTCGATGGGCCCGGAAATCTATGTGATCGACCCGAAGAAGTGCACCGAGTGCGTCGGTCATTTCGACGAGCCGCAGTGCATTCAGGTGTGTCCGGTGGAGTGCATCCCGCGTGACCCGAACCACCTGGAAACGCCTGAAGGATTGCTGGCGAAATATCACGCGTTGCAAGCAGCCAAGGGCGCCTGAAGTTCGCGGGTGGCGCGTAAAAGAAAACGGCGAAGACCTGCGGGCCTTCGCCGTTTTTTCTTGCGGCGGCGTTTCTGTTAGCCGACGTAAGCGTTGAAAATGCCGCGCAGCGCGTCGAGCAGGATCTCGCATTCGGCGTCGGTACCGACCGAGATCCGCAAATGTTGGTCAATGCGCGGTGCGTTGAAATGACGCACGAAAATCTCCTTCTCCCGCAGCCGCAATGCCAGTGTCGCCGCGTCGTACCCTTCATGTCGCGCGAACAGCAGATTCGCGGCCGACGGCACCACCTCGAAGCCGAGCGCGGTCAATTCTGCCGCGAGCCGTTCGCGGCTCGCGATTACCTTCGCGCAGCATTCGCGAAACCACGCGTCGTCTTCATAGGCGGCGGTGGCAGCGGCTTGCGCGAGGCGGTCGAGTGGGTACGAATTGAAGCTGTCCTTCACGCGATTGAGCGCATCGATCAGAGCGGCATCGCCAAACGCAAACCCGACGCGCATGCCGGCGAGCGAACGCGACTTCGACACGGTCTGCACGACGAGCAGATTCGGATAGCGGTCGATCAGCGCGATCGCCGACTCCGCACCGAAGTCGACATAGGCTTCGTCGATCACCACGACCGAATCGGGATGGCTCGCGACGAGGCGTTCGATCTCCGTGAGCGGCAGCGGCCGACCGGTCGGCGCGTTCGGATTCGGAAACAGGATGCCGCCATTGGGCACCGTGTAGTCGTCGATGTTGATCGCGAAGCTGTCGTCGAGCGGAATGGTCCGGTAGTCGACCTCGAAGAGCTTCGCGTAGGTCGGATAGAAGCTGTACGTAATGTCGGGAAACAGCAGCGGCTTGTCGTGCTTGAGCAAAGCCTGGAACGTCAGCGCGAGCACTTCGTCCGAGCCATTGCCCGCGAATACCTGCTCGGCACGGATGCCGTGATATGCGGCGACCGTTTTGCGCAGCTTGCGCGCGCTCGGATCGGGATAGCGGCGCAGCGTGTCGGCCGTGTCGCCAAGCTCGCGGCGGATCGCGTCGAGCACGCGCGGTGACGGCGGATACGGATTCTCGTTGGTGTTCAGCTTTACCGGATGCGCGAGCGCGGGCTGCTCTCCCGGCACGTACGGCGTCAGACGATGAACGATGTCGCTCCAATAGCGGCTCAAGCGATTCTCCTCGCGAGGTCGGTTGCGGGTGTCGATGGATGTGGCGCGCGTCAGCTGTTGTTGCGATGCAGCTGCATCATCGCGCGTTCGAGTTCGCCCTTGATGACCTGCGGCATCACCGCGAGCCCACGCTCGATCGACGCGTCGATGACCTCCTGCTCTTCGCGCCGGGGCGGCTTCAGCACATAGTTCGCGACGTCCGGCTTCGCGCCGGCGCGCGCGTTTTCGGGAATCAGGTCGCGCGGATGGCCGATGCCGATCCGCAGCCGCCAGTATTGCTGTGACGACAGATGCGCGCTGATATCCTTCAGTCCATTATGCCCGCCGCTGCCGCCGCCGAGTTTCAGCTTGACGCTGCCGGGCGGCATGTCGAGCTCGTCGTGCGCGACGAGGATCTCGTCGGGAAGAATCTTGAAGAACTGCGCGAGCGCGACGACCGATTGGCCCGAGCGATTCATATAGGTCTGCGGCTCGAGCAGATGCACTTCCTCGCCATGCAACCGCGCCTTCGCGTAAAAGCCGTGGAAGCGCCGCTCGTCGCGCAGCGTCGTGCCTGCCTCGCGCGCGAGTTGATCGACCAGCCAGAAGCCGGCGTTGTGACGCGTCGCGGTGTATTCGGCGCCCGGATTGCCGAGCCCGACGATCAGCTTGATCATGATTGGGTGAGTCCACCAGGTCCGGAAGTGAAACGCAGCCGGACTAATAAAGAAAGGCCGAAAAAAAACCCGCCAGGGCGAACCTCGGCGGGTCACATCGACCGTTTCATCGGAAACGGATCGAGAGGATTGCTTGCTTCGAACCGGAAGGTTCTTAAGCAGCCGGCGTTTCGCCGCCTTCAGGAGCAGCAGCTTCTTCAGCGATTGCGCCAGCCGGGATCGTTGCAGCAGCGACCACCGGGTTTTCCGCGTCGACGTGAGCGACGAGCGCCACACCTGCCGGCAGCGGGATGTCCTTCGCGTGAACCGATTGACCTGCTTCGATCTTAGCGAGGTCGACTTCGATGAATTCCGGCAGTGCCGACGGCAGGCACTCGATTTCGATTTCGTTGAGGACGTGCGAGATCACCGCGCTCGACAGCTTCACTGCCGGGTTGGTTTCCTGGTTCATGAAGTGCAGCGGCACCTTGGTGTGCAGCTTCTTCGACGCGTCGACGCGCTGGAAGTCCACGTGCAGCACGAGCTGACGGAACGGATGGTATTGCACGTCGCGCAGCAGAACCTGTTGCGACTTGCCTGCCACTTCCAGATCGAGGATCGACGAGTGGAAAACTTCTTTCTTCAGCGCGTGCCACAGGGCGTTGTGATCGAGTTCGATCAGTTGCGTGTCAGCACCAGCGCCATAAACGATACCCGGGGTCTTGCCCGAGTTACGCAGGCGGCGGCTCGCACCCGTACCTTGCTGGGAACGCTCGAAAGCGACTACTTTCATTTTGAATCTCCAATGCACTGCCCGCGACCAGGCAGTAAAAACAGGGCCTCGAAGCCGTAACGGCTGAGGCCCGGGATCGCGGCATGAACCTTCGTCCGCTCATGCCGATTGTGCAAAAGCGCCGCGTGTCGCATCGAGCGGTACGCGGCGCTTTTGCAAATGCTTAACTTTCAGCGAACAGCGACATCACCGAATCGCCGCGGCGAATGCGCGAGAACGTTTCGGCGAGCAGACCGGCGCTCGTCAGCGAGCGGATCTTCGCGCACGAGCGGGCTTCTTCGCCCAGCGGGATCGTGTCCGTGACCACGAGTTCGTCGAGCGCGGAAGCGGCGATACGCTCGCCCGCGCCGCCCGACAGAACCGGGTGGGTGGCGTACGCGAACACCTGCTTCGCGCCGCGTTCCTTCAGAACCTGCGCGGCCTTGCACAGCGTGCCTGCCGTGTCGACCATGTCGTCCATGATCACGCAGGTGCGCCCTTCGACTTCACCGATGATGTTCATCACTTCGGCGACGTTCGCCTTCGGGCGACGTTTGTCGATGATCGCGAGATCGCAATTGAGTTGCTTCGCCAACGCACGGGCACGCACCACGCCGCCGACGTCCGGCGAAACAACCAGCAGGTTGTCGTAGTTCTGCTTGCGCAGATCGCCGAGCAGTACGGGCGTTGCGTAGATGTTGTCAACCGGGATGTCGAAGAAGCCTTGAATCTGGTCGGCGTGCAGATCCATCGTGATGATCCGCTCGACGCCCGCGATTTCCAGCATGTTCGCCACGACCTTCGCCGAGATGGCGACGCGCGCCGAACGCGGGCGACGATCCTGACGGGCATAACCGAAGTAGGGGATGGCTGCGGTGATCCGGCCTGCGGATGCGCGCTTGAGCGCATCGACCATGATCATCAATTCCATCAGATTGTCGTTGGTCGGTGCACACGTGGATTGCAGGACGAAGACATCCTTGCCGCGCACGTTTTCCTGAATCTCGACCTGGATTTCACCGTCCGAGAAACGGCTAACCATTGCTTTGCCGAGGGGAATACCGAGGGTTTTGACGACTTCCTGTGCAAGCGCGGGATTCGCGTTGCCAGTAAAAACCATCAGGCCGTCATGGCTGCTCATCGTGCACCTACTTCAGGCTGGGGGCGGGAGAAATGCGAACTACGAGAATTTTTGGCAGGGGAGAAAGGATTCGAACCTTTGCATGCCGGAATCAAAATCCGGTGCCTTAACCAGCTTGGCGACTCCCCTACACTAACTTTGAGCTCCGCCGAACGTGGAGTTTCGTTCGACGATGCAAAACTTATGACGCGAAAGCAAAGAGTGGATGTTGATCCAGGCCCGCTGCTACTGCACTGTTCCACTCGTCTGGCAGTTTGGCTTGCGCCGCTTCTGCTTCAGCTTTGCTACGGAACGCCGCAAAAACACTGGCACCTGATCCGGACATCCGCGCTGGCGCGATGCTTTCAAACCATCGCAACACTTGCGCCACTTCCGCGTACTTTCCTACGACAACCTGCTGCATGTCATTCCGACCGAAACTTTCTGGCCATTCAGTATTGCAGCTGTGTTCTGCAGGAAAGTCCGTAATTATGAGGGGCTTTGTATCTTTTGTCAACGCTTTTTCGGAAAAAATCGCTGCAGTCGGAACCTGCACCCTCGGCGTCACTACCAGGAAGTAACGCGGCGGCAATTGTACAACGTCTAACGATTCTCCAACACCCTCCGCGAACGCATTTTTTCCAAATACAAAGAAAGGCACGTCGGCCCCGAGCTTCAGCGCAAGGTCCTGCAACTCCTGACGCGGCAGATCGAGCTTCCACAGGCGATTGAGCGCGAGCAGCGTCGTCGCTGCGTCGGAGCTGCCGCCGCCGAGGCCCGCGCCCATTGGCAGACGCTTGTCGATTTCGATATCGACGCCTTCGCAGCTGCCCGTATGTGTCTTCAGCAGCGTCGCGGCACGCACCGTCAGGTCGTGCTCGGGCGGCACGCCAGTGATTTCGGTGCGGCGGGTGATAAGACCGTCGTCGCGTCGCGTGAAGTGCAACGTGTCGCCCCAGTCGAGCAGCTGGAAGACCGTTTGCAGCGTGTGATAACCATCCGGCCGACGGCCGGTGATGTGCAGGAAGAGATTGAGTTTCGCTGGCGCGAGGCAGTCGCGCAGTGAATCAGTTGTTTCGATCATGAGTAAAGGCTACAAGCGCCACGGTGGCGCAAAACGGGTAGCGAGGTTACGTGAGCGGACACCGGGGCGGAAGCCCCGGCCTGGACGACTCACTGATCCAGCACGAGCTTGATGTCGAGCGGCGGCTCCGAGCGGCTCAGATTGAGCCGCTTCACGCCTGTGGCGGGCGCATCGGCATACGCGAGATAGTCGATCGTCCAGCCGTCCTGGGTGATCTGCTTCAGGCGCGACGGTTGCTCCGGATCCTTCTCGGTCTCCGCGCGTGACGTCGGCGCCGGCGAAGGTTGCAGCCAATAGCGCAACCCTTCGACCGGCAGTGCGAAGCCGAGCGCGTTCTGCATCAGCGTCGACACGTTATCAGCGGTTAGCGGCTGCCGGTTCGGCAACTCGAGCGTGGCGGAAGCCGGCGACGAGGTCACGATGGCCAGTGTTTGGCCGAGCGGACTGCGCAATTGCAGCGTAACGGTGTCGCCCGTTTCCTGCCACGAGAAATTGCCATAAGCATTACGCTGCTGGCCGTTCTGATCGTTGTACTGGACCGCGAAGCGGCCTTGATACGAGCGGCTCGTCTGAGCGGTGACTTCGGTCGCGGCGTTCGACGTGGACGGCCCCCGAGGTTTCACCGACGCACAGCCCGCCAGCGCTACAACCGCTGCTGCCGCGAAGCCAAGCGCCATGCCGCGCGGCGCCCTGGAAAAAGAAATGAAACGGGAAAGACGTATCAAAGATCGTTTACCTGAAGACGTTGCAACGTTTTGACGAGAGTCTCGTTGTCGGGTTCGAGCTTGCGCGCCTCACGGAACGCGGCGCGCGCCTGTTCCTGTTCGCCGGCCTTCCACAGCACTTCGCCGAGGTGCGCGCCGATTTCGGCGTTCGGCTGGAGGCTGTACGCCTTGCGCAGCAGCTTGATCGCATCGGCCGTATCGCCCATCCGGTACTTGACCCAGCCCACGCTATCCATGATGAATGCATCGTTCGGTGCAAGCGACGATGCCTTCTCGACCAGCCTGTCCGCCTCAGGCAGGCGCTGGTTGCGATCGGCCAGCGAGTAGCCGAGCGCGTTATACGCCTGCGGATTTTCCGGCTGCGTCTGGATCAGCTTGCGCAACTGCGCTTCCATGATGTCGTAATGGCCGGTTTTCTCGGCGGCCATCGCATAGTCGTACGTGAGGTCGGGGTCGTCAGGGAAGTTCGCCGTAGCTTGCTGCAGGCGCTCTTCGGCCTCCGAATAGCGTTTCGCGTCGAACAGGATCGCCGCGTCGGTGCGCGCGATCAGCGCCACGTCGCGCGGATCCGAGGTCTGCAGATTGGCCAGCAACTGGCGCGCCTCGTCGGTCTTGCCTTGCTTGGCGAGGAGTTGTGCGCGCGTGATCTGCGCGGCCATGTATTGCTGGCTCGCCGGCGAGATCTTGTTCAGCCAGTCGCTCGCGGCCGCTTCGTTCTTCTGTTCGAGCGACAGCTGGGCGAGATAGATGTAGGCTTGGCCCGCATCGGCGCCCCGCGTCTTCTCGGCCTGCTGCGCGTACTGCGTCAGATACGTCTGTGCTTCGGCGAAATTCTTCTGCTGGATCTTGATCAGCGCGAGCGCCATCAGCGGCGTCAGGTCGTTGGAGTTGGCCTTGCGCATGATCTCGAACTGCTTCTGCGCGTCGTCGAGACGGTCGCTCGCGAGATACATTTGCGCAAGGGCGAGCCGCGCGTCGTGCGATTTCGGATTCTGCTGCACGTACTTTTCAAGCGATGCGATGCCTTCCTTGCGCTCTTCCGGGCCCATCTGCGACAGCATCAGCGCGGCCGGCAGATAGTCGGGCTTGATCGCCAGCGCCTGCTCGAGCGACTTACGCGCACCCGGCGCATCGTCGGCCAGCAGCTGCTGGCGCGCGATGGCGAGTTGCGCCTCCGGCCGGTTCATATCGTTCTTCAGCAGATCCTGCAACACATGCAGGCCACCGACGCGGTTCGGGCCATGCGACAGCAGCAGTTGCAGTGCGAGAACCGCGCTACCGCGATTCTCGTCAGGTATTTTCGCGAGTTCTTGCGACAGGATCGGCGACGCATCGTCGGGCTTGCCCGACAGCACGAGCAGCGACGCGTCGAGCTGCGCGGCGCGCTCGGAGCTGGGCGCGTACTGTTGCCACAGTTGCGCGGCGGCCAGTGCGTCCGACGGGCTCTGCGCGGCCAGCGCGATTTCAGTGGCGCGTTGCGCCATGCGCGGGTCGTGGGTATCGCGTGCGAGCGCGAGATAGGTCTGGTAGGCGGGCGCCGGCTGGTCGCGTTGCAGCGCGATTTCGGCGGCCAGCACCTGGAAGACGATCTGGCTCGACAGCGGCACGTCGGGCAGCGACTTTTCGTCTTCCGCCGTCGACGGGCCCAGCGCGTCCGGCATCGTGACCGACGTGTCGTCGGAATCCGGCGACGGGTCCTGCGCATACGCGGGCACGGCGGCCAGCGCCCACAATGCGAGCGCGGCTGCACCGAGCATCCGGCGAGCGGATACGGCGAGCGGCACGTTGGACACGCGCGCGCGGCGCTTTGAAAGCAGCTTCACGAAGGACACGTTCATGGAAATCCGTTCAATGTTTCAGTCGATTGTAACGCGCTCGCTACAATACGCGCACAACCACTCACGCAAGTAGCAGACCAATCAGACATGCCAGAGCTGCCAGAAGTCGAGGTTACCCGACGAGGGATCGAACCGTATGTGTCCGGGCGCAAGGTTGAGCGCGTCGACGTGCGGACGGCCGCGCTGCGCTGGCCGATTCCGGCCGACCTCGCGAAAACTTTGCGCGGGCATGTGGTCCGCAAGGTAGAGCGGCGCGGCAAGTATCTGCTGTTCGAAATCGACGCGGGGTGGTTCATCGTCCACCTCGGCATGACGGGCACGCTGCGCGTGCTGCGCCATGTGCCGCATCCTCCCGCCGCGGCGAAGCACGATCACGTCGACTGGATCTTTGACGACTTCATCCTGCGCTATCGCGATCCCCGTCGGTTCGGCGCGGTGCTGTGGCATCCGCGCGAACAAGGCGACATTCTCGAACATCCGCTTCTCGCGAGCCTTGGCGCCGAGCCTTTCTCGCCGGCGTTCTCCGGCGCGCTGATGTATCGGTTGACGCGCGGGCGCAAGGTGTCGGTGAAGCAGGCGCTGCTGGCGGGGGACATTGTCGTCGGCGTGGGCAATATCTACGCGTCGGAGAGTCTCTTTCGCGCGGGCATCCGGCCGACCACCGCGGCGGGCCGCGTGTCGCTCGTGCGTTATGAACTGCTGGCCGATGCCGTGCGCGTCACGCTCGCCGCCGCGATCGACAAGGGCGGCAGCACGTTGCGCGATTTCGTCGGCAGCGATGGCGAAAGCGGCTATTTCCAGCTCGACTACTTCGTCTATGATCGCGCGGGCCTGCCATGCCGCGTGTGTGGAACGCCAATCAAACAGATCGTGCAGGGACAGCGCTCCACGTACTTCTGCCCCACCTGCCAGCGCTAGATTCTCGATGCCTTCCCGCCTGACTCCAACGACCAACGCACGCTCCAGCGCGTCCGACGCTACACCCGCATTTCCGCCGATGCCCGATTTCTCCGCGCGCCTGATCGCGTGGCAACGCCAGCATGGCCGCCACGATCTGCCGTGGCAGAACACGCGCGATCCGTATCGCATCTGGCTGTCCGAAATCATGCTGCAGCAGACCCAGGTGTCGACGGTGATTCCGTACTACGCGAAATTTCTTGCGCGTTTCCCCGATGTCGCCGCGCTCGCCGCTGCGCCGTCCGATGACGTGATGGCGCTGTGGGCCGGCCTCGGCTACTACACGCGCGCGCGCAATCTGCATCGATGCGCGCAGGTCGTCGTCGAGCGGCATGGCGGCGTGTTTCCGGCGTCGGTCGAGCAGCTCGCCGAGTTGCCCGGCATTGGTCGTTCAACGGCCGCGGCGATCGCGTCGTTCGCGTTCGGCGCGCGTGCGACGATCCTCGATGGCAACGTGAAGCGCGTGCTTGCGCGCGTGTTTGGCGTCGAAGGTTTTCCGGGCGAGAAGAAAGTCGAGAACGCGATGTGGACGCTCGCGGAATCGCTGCTGCCGGCGAACGCGTCGAACGAGGAGGTCAGCGCATATACGCAGGGTTTGATGGATCTCGGCGCGACGCTGTGCGTGCGCGGCAAGCCCGATTGCGCACGCTGCCCGTTTGCGCCCGACTGCGTCGCCAACGTCACCGGACGCCAGCGCGAATTGCCGACCGCGCGGCCGAAGAAAGCGGTGCCGACACGCCGCACGTGGATGCTGGTGCTGCGCGACGGCAACGCGGTGATGCTCGAGCGGCGTCCGCCATCAGGCATCTGGGGCGGTCTGTGGAGTTTGCCCGAAGCCGCCGACGAAGCGTCGCTCGCCGAGCGGGCGCGGTCGTTCGGCAGCGACGGCGAAGTGTCTGCGCTCGCGTCGTTTTCGCACGTCTTCACGCATTTCAAGCTGGATATCGAACCGCGGCTCGCCGAACTCGATCGCGGTGTCGGCGCATTGGCCGCGCTCGACGATGCGGATACCGCGTGGGTTGCGCTCAGCGATCTGGATTCGTTCGGCGTGCCGGCGCCGGTGCGCAAGCTGCTAGCCAGCCTGCATGGTTCGTTGATCTAGCGCAAGGGATGGGCGGCCTTGCGTGCACGACGTGCGTTGTGTGCGGCCGCCATTACGACTTCACAGCAACTGATGCTGCTGCATGTAGTGATGCACGACGTCGATGCGCGCGCCGGCATCGGTCAGTTCCATCAGCTTTTGCCGCGCGCGCAACGCAATCGGCAGCACCTCGGCGAGACGGTTCGATACCCAGGACGGGTCGTCGAGCCGGAATGGCTCCGCGAACGGCAGGCTGTCCGGAGCGCGTTCACGGATCGTTGCGATGATCCGCTCCAGCACTTCCGCGCACGCACCGAATTTGGCCAATAGCACGTTGCCTTCGAGCGGCAGGTCGTCGGCGAGCGGCTCGGCCATGCCGACCAGCAGACCGCTTGCTTCGACGCGATGCGACAGCAGACGAAAGCGCTTCGTGCCGCGCGCGCGAATCAGGAGCATGCCAAACGCCTCGACGTCGCACTCGTCGATTTCGGCGAGACAGCCGATCGTTTCGGGCACCGAAGGTTCTTCGTCCCGCGCGACTTCAGCGCCGCTTTTCAGCATGCACACGCCGAACGCCGTTTTTTCGCGCAGACAGTCGCGCGCCATGTCGAGGTAGCGCGCTTCGAAGATTTTGAGCGGCAGCAAGCCATCGGGAAACAACACCGTATGCAGCGGAAACAGCGGCAAATCGGCATACACAGTAGGCGTAGAGGACATGGCGCAACGCTTCGGGTTAAGGCCGCGCGGTGCGGCCGGTTAAGCCACCAGCTTCGATGATTCGCCGACGTCGACCGGCGCATCGCGGTGCCGCACAATCACATTCGCCGATGTTGCGAGACGCGCGGCAAGCGTCTCCGCGATAAACACCGAGCGGTGCTGGCCGCCCGTGCAACCGATTGCGACGGTCAGGTAGCTGCGATTGTCGTCGCGGAACTGCGGCAGCCACTTGGACAGGTACTTCTCGATGTCGTCGATCATCTCGTGGACGACGGGCTGCGCATCGAGAAAATCCATCACCGGTTTGTCGAGGCCGGTGAGCGGCCTCAACTCATGATCGTAGTATGGGTTCGGCAGCGTGCGTACGTCGAATACGAAATCCGCGTCGAGTGGTATGCCGCGCTTGAAGCCGAACGATTCGAACATCAGCACGAGCCCCGCGTCCTCCTGCTCGATGAAGCGCTTGACCCACGCGCGCAGCACGTTCGCGCGCAGATTGCTCGTGTCGATCTGATGGCCGAATTCGGCCAGCCCCGCGACCAGTTCGCGCTCGCGCTCGATCGCTTCGGCGAGCGACGTGAGCAGGCCCACATCTGCGTCGTGCGCGGGCGAGCCGGACAGCGGATGGCGGCGACGTGTTTCGGAAAAGCGTTGAATCAGCGACTGCGTGCTCGCGCTGAGGAACAGCACACGCACGTCGTGCGAGCGCTTGAGATCGCGGATCATCGCGGGCATTTCGTCGAGCGACGAACCGGAGCGCGCGTCGATCGCGACCGCGAGACGATCCTGGCCGTCCGCGGCGAGGTAGGTAGCGAGTTGCTGCAGAAAGCGCGGCGGCAGATTGTCGACGCAGTAATAGCCCGCGTCTTCGAGCGCGTTCAGGGCAACCGACTTGCCGGAGCCGGATATACCGGTGATCAGAATTATGCGCATGGAGTCGTCGAAAGCGTAGATTTCATCATAGCATCTGGCCTCCATGCGCGTGCCCGCGGCCTGCCTTCTACGGGCGCTTCATGGCGCTGCGGCCCGCTTAGATCAGTTTGCCGGGAAACTGGCTATCGGGATCTTGCATCGCGAGACGTTGCCGATCCATGAAATCGCGCAGCGTGTCGATGCCGCGCAGCTGCAGGATCGTATTGCGCACGGCGGCTTCGACCAGCACCGCGAGGTTGCGGCCCGCGGCCACCTGGATCGTCACCTTGCTGATCGGCAGGCCGAGCACGTCGACGGTCTGGCTTTCCAGCGGCAGTCGCTGGAATTCGCCGTCGGGACGGCGCACCAGTTGCACGATCAGCTTCAGCTTCATTTTCCGGCGCACCGCCGTTTCGCCGAAGATCGTCTTGATGTCGAGCAGACCCAGGCCGCGCACTTCGAGCAGGTTCTGCAGCAGCGGCGGACAGCGTCCTTCGACGAAGTCCGGGCCGAGGCGCACGAAGTCGACCGCGTCGTCGGCGACGAGACCGTGGCCGCGGCTGATCAGCTCCAGGCCGAGTTCGCTTTTGCCGAGACCCGAGTCGCCGGTCAGCAGCACGCCCATGCCGAGGATGTCCAGAAACACGCCGTGCAGCGTCGCGCGCGGCGCGAGAATGCGCGACATGTAAAGACGCAGGCTATCGATCACCGCGGCCGCCGAGGTCGGCGTCGTGAACAGCGGTGTCGACGAGCGCGTGCAGCGCAGCACCAGCTCCGGCGGCGCGGCGACTCCGCCCGCGACGACGAGAAACGGTGGCTCGAGCGCGATCAGCTCGGCCATGTGGCGCGAGCGGTCTTCGTCGGTCTGACGTTTGTAGTAGTCGATTTCAGCGTCGCCGAGCACCTGGATCCGGTTCGGGTGGATCAGGTTCAGGTGGCCGACGAGATCGGCGCTCGAGGTGGCATTGGCGACCGATTCCGAAGAAAAGCCGCGCTCCCAGCCCTCATGCCCCGTGAGCCAGCTGAGCTTCAGCATGGCGGCGTTGTCGTCGAAAATGCTCTGGGCGTTGATGCTGGACGTATCCATGAGTCAGTGACTCCAGTTTGAGCCGCTTGTCGGGCCTTACCTGCGTGCGTGCGCGCGTACGAACGACTGCCGCCGTTACATCAAGGTTGCCACTGAGTGAGCAGGCGATGCAACGATTCGCGGTCTGTTTCGGTGTGCAACCGCTCGCGGGCGTCGCGATCGGACAGCAGTTGCGCGATCTCGGAAAGAATTTCGAGGTGCTGTTGAGTGGCCTGTTCGGGGACGAGCAGGAAGATCAGCAGCGAGACCGGCTGGCCGTCCGGCGCTTCGAAGGGGATGGGTTCGGCGAGTCTGACGAATGCGGCGAGCGGCTGCTTGAGGCCCTTGATCCGCCCATGCGGAATCGCGACGCCTTCGCCGAGCCCGGTCGAGCCGAGTCGTTCTCGCGCAAAAAGATTGTCTGTGACGGTACTGCGGGCGATGCCGTTCTGGTTCTCGAAGATCAGGCCCGCTTGCTCGAACACGCGTTTCTTGCTGGTGACCGATAGTCCGATGACGACGTTCTCGAGGGGAAGAAATTTGGCTAAACGATTCATTTTGACAGGCGAAAACGTGGCCTGAGTTCTCCCCACCGGGGCGGTTGAGTGGCGTTCCATTCGTTCGATGCTGGCGAAGACTGGCGGTGAGAGTCGATCGCAAGAGCGTGAGACTTTGGCCGGCCATACTTCATCAGAGCTGGCTTGACCCCGATGGTAACCGGAACATTATAGATCAGGGTGACAGCCGATGGTGCGGCGCGCCATCCATGCATATCAGGTTTTTTACCGCTTGCGGAGCGACGCATGTCGCGCTGCGCAAACGTGTGCGGGAACGGTTGAACGGGGCCTCGACGAGGCCCAGCGGCGGTGAGCGGAAACCGCGCGCCGAAACGAAAAACCGCCCGGTCGCGGGCGGTTTGACGAGCTCAGGGAAAATGAGGAATTCCCTCTAATTTCTCCTATTGCGGCGGCACGTCTTGTTGCGGCGCCGGCTGATACTTGATCGCTTCGTGCTGATGGCCTTGCAGACGATCCTTGTGGCGTATCACCTGCCTGTCGAGCTTGTCGATCATCAGATCGATCGCAGCGTACAAATCACTGTCACAACTCTCGACGAAGATATCCTTACCCTTCAGGTGGAGGTTGATTTCCACCTTTTGACGCTTGTCCTTTTCCTTATGGTTGTCGACCGAGAGGACCACACTGCCGTCGATGACCTGATCGAAATGTCTTAGCACCCTGTCTAGTTTGGTGATCACGTATTCGCGCAACGCAGGCGTTACTTCGAGGTGGTGTCCACTGATCTTGAGATTCATAGTGCTTCTCCAAGCTAATGGCCGCTTGGTCCGCACAATGACAAAGGTCCGGTCGATCTGACGGCTTGCCTGAGTCGCCCCCCGGTGACGGACATCTGGCAGGTCGCAGCGGCCGGCCTGTCCGCCAGGTGCGGAGCGGCCGGTAAATGCCCGCTGCAAAACGCGACGGGCTACAGAGACTTGCGCAGGTTGACTGCCGGGATTTTGAGCGCCTCACGGTATTTCGCAACGGTACGTCGTGCGACCACGAAGCCCTGTTCCGCCAGCAGTTCGGCTATGCGACTGTCTGAAAGTGGCGATTTCGGGTTTTCCGCTCCTATCAGTTGTTTGATCAGCGCGCGAATGGCTGTGGAGGAGGCCGCGCCGCCGGTGTCTGTCGAAACGTGTGAGCCGAAAAAGTACTTGAATTCCAGCGTCCCGAATGGGGTCAGCATGTATTTACCGGTTGTCACACGCGAGACAGTCGACTCGTGTAGGCCCAGCGTATCAGCTATTTCCCGCAAAACCAAGGGGCGCATGGCGATTTCGCCGTGCACAAAAAAGCTCTTTTGACGCTCGACAATAGCCTGCGCAACCCGCAGGATCGTCTCGAATCGCTGCTGGATGTTTTTGATCAGCCAGCGTGCTTCCTGAAGTTGCTGGCGCAACGATCCGCTGCCCGGATCGCCGCGGTTATTGCGCAGAATATTCGCGTACAGATGGTTGATGCGCAGCTTCGGTACCACCTCAGGATTCAGTTCCGCTTGCCAGCCCTGTGCTGTTTTGCGCACCATGATGTCGGGCACCACGTAGTCCGCTTCGGCCTTGCCGTAGGCGGCGCCCGGAAATGGTTCGAGCGAGCGGATGAGCACGTGCGCGTCGCGCAGTTCGTCGTCGCTGGCCTTCAGGTGCTTGCGCAGGCGCGTGAAATCGCGCGCGGCGAGCAGTTCCAGGTAATGGCCGACAATGTCTAGCGCAAGCGTGCGCGTAGGCGATGGATCGAGCCGCAGCAATTGCAGCTTCAGACATTCGGACGCGGACCGCGCGCCGACTCCCGACGGGTCGAAGCTATGCAGCAGCGCAAGCGCAGCATTCAGTTCGTCGAGATCGACTTCGAGTTCTTCAGGCAGGTCGGCCAACACTTCTTCGAGCGTCGCGGCGAGATAGCCGTCGTCGTCGAGCGATTCGATCAGGAACGTGATGAGCGCGCGGTCGCGCGGGCTCGCCTGGGTGACGCGCAGTTGCGCCATCAGATGGTCGCGCAGCGACGTGCTCGATTCGTGGATTTGCAGGGGAGGCAGGTCGTCGTCGTCCGACGCGTTGCCGGAGCGGCCGTAGTCGTCGAGGTTCCATTGCGACGAATCGCCGCCGCCGTCACCGCCGAGGCCGTTGTATTCGTCGACACCCTGCGGCTCGCCGCTTTCGGCGCGCTCGCCGGAGCCCTCGGACGATGCCGAGCCGTTGCCCGCCATCGGATCGACCGGCGCGGAGGAGGAGCCGGGCGTCTGGGCTATCACGGTACCGTCGGCCGCCACCCGCAACGGGCTCGCGATCCACTCGTCTTCGTTTTCGAGGAGCGGATTCTGCGAGATCGCCATGGCGACTTCCTGCTGCAATTCGAGCGTCGACAGCTGTAGCAGCCGGATGGACTGTTGCAGTTGCGGCGTCAGCGCAAGATGCTGCGATAGGCGGAGTTGGAGGCTGGCTTTCATGGCAAGTTGAGATTCATTGTAGAGAGTTTGCCACGACCGCGATACCTTCCGGCACTCGCAATTTGCAGATACGCCCAATTGGCACGCGGCGCCAGCCTGCGCCGCCTGAAAACGGATGTGCGGGTGCCGCAAAACGGCGTCCCCGGCCACGCGAAATTGCGGGGCCGGGACGCCGTGTGTGCTTACATGCGGAAGTGCTCGCCCAGATAGACGCGCCGCACGCTCTCGTTTTCGATGATGTCGCTGGGCGCGCCGGCGGCCAGCACGCTGCCGTCGCTGATGATGTACGCGTGGTCGCAGATGCCGAGCGTTTCGCGCACGTTGTGGTCGGTAATCAGGACGCCGATATTGCGCTGCTTCAGAAACTTGACGATCTTCTGGATTTCCAGAACCGCGATCGGATCGACGCCCGCGAACGGTTCGTCGAGCAGAATGAAGCTCGGGTTGGTTGCCAGAGCGCGTGCGATTTCAACGCGACGACGCTCACCGCCCGACAGCGACAACGCCGGATTTTCACGCAGATGCGCGATCTGCAACTCGTCGAGCAGCGCTTCGGTGCGCGACGTGATCGCCTCTTTGCTGAGGCGCTTGCCGTTTTCTTCGTGCTGCAATTCCAGCACCGCGCGAATATTCTGCTCGACGCTCAGCTTACGGAACACCGACGCTTCCTGCGGCAGATACGACAGGCCGAGCGATGCGCGTTTGTGAATGGGCAGCAGGCTGATCGATTTGCCATCCAGATCGATTTCGCCGGCGTCGAGCGGCACGAGGCCGACAATCATGTAGAACGACGTGGTCTTGCCGGCGCCATTCGGGCCGAGCAGACCGACCACTTCGCCGCTCTTCACGTCGAGCGACACGTCCTTGACGACCGTGCGCGAGCCATAGCGCTTCTTCAGATTGCGCACGACCAGCGAGCTGCTGGTGCCGGCCGGCTTGCGATGGGGGAGGGGCGTGATGGTGCTGCTGACGGTGCTCACTGGTTCGGCGCTCCCTCGATCGAGTTGGACGGCGTGAGCGTGGCCGACGCGCCGGTCAGCGGCGCGGCGCCGGCGTTGCGGGGCGCCAGCATCGCGCGCACTCGGCCGGTCGGGTTGCCCGGACCGGCGACGTCCTTGCCCGCCTTCGCGGTATAGAAGTCATTCTGGCCGTCGTAGGTGATCACGCTGCCGTGCACCTGGTCGAGCAGCGTCGTCATGCTCTGCAGGCGGCGCACAGTCGCGTTGGTGGTTAGCGTGGTCAGATCCCGCTTGCCGTCGTAGTCGATACGGATGGCCGTACCCTCGATGTACTCGTCGAGCCCCTCGCGCTTCTGGCGGAAATACGACAGATTGTTGCCGCTCGAGGTGCCGGTCGCGTACTGGTAGCCCTGCGGGTCTTGCGACACTTCGACGCGATCGGCTTTGATCAGGATCGTCCCTTTGGTCGCGACCACGTGGCCGGTAAAGATGCTGACCTGCCGCAGGTCGTCGTAAGTCATGTTGTCCGCTTCGATGTTCAGCGGCTTGTCCTTGTCGGCGCGGTCGGCGTGCGCGAGCGGCGCGAAGCCGACGAGCGGCAGCGCGACGACGAGCGCGGCGAGTCCGGCGCGGCACGCGGACAGCGCGCGCGAGCGGCTGGTATCAAAACGGGGGAACGATTCGTTCATGCAGTCACGCCTGGAATGGATTACCCGGTATGCGCTGGATTAGTGGCCGGAATCGGACGCGGCGATTGCGCCTCTTACATTGCCGAACAGCTGCATAAACCGGGTGACATTGTTGTATTTCATGCCGCTGGCAGTCATCACCGACATGCCGCGCTGAAGTTTAACTGGCTTTTCAGTCTCGATCACATCGTCGTTGACGAGGACCCTGAAATGCTCGGAATCGGCTTGCATCTGCGGATCGCCACCGCCGGGCGCGCGCAGGATGCGCGCATTTTCGTACAGATTGACGATCGACGCATCCGCGTTGACCGTGCCGGTGTCGCCGGTCGCGGTGACGATCGGCTTGCCGGGCTGGAACGCGCGCATTGCCGGCTTGACGAGGTCGCTCATTTCGTCGTCCTCATAGTGGATCAACGACTGCGCGGTCAGCCGGTACTGCGTCGCGCCCGACTGGTCGAGTTCGGACACCGAGAAGTTGTCCGCGAAGTAGTCCGGCGTGTGTTCCTTCGGGCGGACCTCGTCGTCGGTCTTGCGAGGCATCGTGGCTTGCAGCAGCCACCACGTGATGCCGGCGAGCGCCGCCATCGCGATGAGCGGGATCAGCGAAGTCAGGCGGAACTGGTTCATCCCACGAGGCCCCGTTGCTCGCCGCTGCACGCCGCCGCAAGCAGTGCTTCGTATTTGTGCTGCGCGCGCAGCAGCGTGTCGCACACTTCGCGCGCCGCGCCATGGCCGCCGCGTGCCTCACTGACCCAGTGTGCGCGCGCGATCACCTCGGGATGCGAATTAGCCGGCGCGGCCGCAAAGCCGACGCGCAGCATTACCGCGAGATCGACCCAGTCGTCGCCCATGTAGCCGCAGTCCTCGGCGGTGAGGCCGGTTTGCTGCAGCAGGTCGGCGAACGCCTGCGGCTTGTCCTGCACGCCCTGGTAGACGTGCGTGATGTTCATTTCTTTCACCCGCGCCGCCACGATGCCCGACTTGCGCCCGGTGATGATCGCCGTTTCGATGCCGGCCTGGCGCAGCAGCTTCATGCCGTGGCCGTCCATCGAGTTGAAGCCTTTCATCGTGTCGCCTTCCGCCGTGAACAGCAGGCCGCCGTCGGTCAGTACACCGTCGACGTCGAAAATCATCAGCTTCACGCGGCTTGCGCGTTCAGTAGCGGTAGGAGGGGCAACGGCCATCAGATCACCTTCTTCGAAAACAGGTCGTGCATGTTGAGCGCGCCGATCAGCTTGCCCTTTTCATCGACGACCAGCATCTGATTGATGCGATAGCGCTCCATGAGTTCCACGGCTTCGACCGCGAGATGGTCGGGACCGATCGTACGCGGGCCGGCGGTCATCACCGAGGCGATCGGCAGCTGGCGGAAATCGCCGTCGCGTTCAAGCACGCGGCGCAGGTCGCCGTCGGTGAAGATGCCCGTCACACGGCCCTCGTGGTCGACGATCGCGGTCATGCCCATGCGCTTGGCCGTCAACTGAAAGAGGGCATCGCGCACGGTTGCTTCGGGGGTGACCTGCGGCAACTGGTCGCCGGTGCGCATGACGTCGCGCACGTAGGTCAGCAGGCGCCGGCCGAGCGCGCCACCCGGATGCGAGCGCGCGAAGTCGTCGCGGCCGAAGCCGCGCGCGTCGAGCACCGCGACCGCGAGCGCGTCGCCGAGCGCGAGCGCGGCGGTGGTGCTGGCGGTGGGGGCGAGATTCATCGGACAGGCTTCCTTCGCGACGCCGGAATTCAGATGCACATCCGCGAGCTGCGCGAGGCTGGAGCCCGGGCGGCCCGTCATTGCGATCAGCTTTGCGCCGATCCGCTTGATGAGCGGCAGGATCGCCATCAACTCCTCGGTTTCGCCCGAATTGGACAGTGCGAGGAATACGTCGTCGGCGGTGACCATGCCGAGGTCGCCATGACTCGCTTCCGCGGGATGCACGAAGAACGCGGGCGTGCCGGTGCTTGCCAGCGTGGCCGCCAGCTTGCGGGCCACGTGGCCGGATTTACCGATGCCGGAGACGACCACGCGTCCACGGCAACTCAGGATGTAATCGACCGCGCCGACGAAACCGCCGTCGAGCTGGTCGCGAAGCGCACGCACGGCGTCCGCTTCGATGTCGAGCACGTCACGCGCAAGCGCGAGTGCCCTGTCGCCATTGATTTTCGCTATCATGCGCGGAGTATAGCAAAGGCGCCTGTTCGCCGCGCCGGGCCTGCCGTGCCGAGCCGCCGTCCGCCTCGGTCTGTCGAGAATCCCTTTTTCGGCCGCTTTGCCGCTCTTTAGCAGCTTTTTACCGGCCCAATCAAACATGTCGCACGGCGTTCTCGTGCGTGGTTCCGCTGACGAACGAGGACGCTTCACCCATGCGTTTTTGCCGATGATTTCCCCGCTCGAAATGACGCTGTTTCTGCTGCTGGCATCGGTAGTGGGCGTGGTGATCTTTCGTTTCCTGAATCTGCCGCCGATGCTCGGCTACCTGACGGTCGGTATCGTCGTCGGGCCGCATGCGTTCGGACTGGTTCCCGATTCGGCGGGCGCGCAGAATCTTGCGGAATTCGGCGTCGTATTCCTGATGTTCTCGATCGGGCTCGAGTTTTCGCTCGCCAAGCTGCGTACGATGCGCCGGCTCGTGTTCGGACTCGGCTTGCTGCAGGTGCTCGGCACGGTCGCGGTGGCGGTGTCACTCGGTTTCGTGCTCGAGCGCTGGGTGCATATCACGTGGCAAGCGAGTGTCGCGCTCGGTGGCGCGCTGGCGATGTCGTCGACGGCGATCGTCAGCAAGATGCTCGCGGAGCGGCTCGAAATCGAAACCGAGCACGGCCGCAATATCTTCGGCGTGCTGCTGTTTCAGGATCTGGCGGTGGTGCCGCTGTTGATCATCATTTCGGCGCTCGGCGGCCGCTCGGAGAATCTGGTCAGCGCGCTCGGCGTCGCGGCGATCAAGATCGTCGTGGCCCTGGCGCTGCTGCTGATCGTCGGGCAGAACGTCATGACGCGCTGGTTCAACGTGGTCGCGCGACGCCGCTCGCAGGAGCTGTTCATTCTCAATCTGCTGCTGGTGACGCTCGGCGCCGCGTTCATCACAGACAAATTCGGCCTGTCGCTCGCGCTCGGCGCGTTCATCGCGGGCATGCTGATCGCCGAGACGCCGTACCGGCATCAGGTGGAGGAGGACATCAAGCCGTTTCGCGACGTGCTGCTTGGGCTCTTCTTCGTGACCACCGGCATGCTGCTCAATCCGCGTGTGATCTGGGAGCATCCGCTGATCGTGCTGGCCTTTTTCATCGGCCCCGTGCTGCTGAAGGTGCTCATGATTACCGGCCTCGCGCGGCTTTTTGGCGCGACGCCCGGCGTCGCGATGCGCACCGGCATCGGTCTCGCACAGGCGGGCGAGTTCGGCTTCGTGCTGTTGAACCTGATTCTCGACCGGCATCTTGTCGACGCGACGCTGTTGCAGGCGATTCTCGCCGCGATGCTGCTGTCGATGCTCGCCGCGCCGTTCATGATCCAGAACGCGGACCGCATCGTACTGCGGCTGTCGTCGACCGAATGGATGATGCAGTCGTTGCAGATGACGCGCATCGCGACGCAAAGCCTGAAGCAGAGCGGCCATGTGATCATCTGTGGCTATGGCCGCGCCGGGCAGAACCTCGCCCGCATGCTCGAGCATGAAGGGCTCTCCTATGTGGCGCTCGACCTCGATCCCGACCGTGTCGCGGCGGCCGCAGCGGCCGGCGAATCGGTCGTGTTCGGCGACGCGGGACGGCGCGAGTCGCTGGTGGCCGCGGGCTTGCATCGCGCGGGAGCGATCGCGATCACCTACGCGAACACGCCGTCGGCAATGCGGGTGCTGCACAACATTCACGAGATGGAGCCGACGCTGCCGGTCATCGTGCGCACCGTCGACGACGCCGATCTGGAGAAACTGCTCGCCGCCGGCGCGACGGAGGTGATTCCGGAGATCGTCGAGGGCAGTCTGATGCTCGCGTCACACACGCTCGTCGTGATGGGCGTGCCGATGCGGCGCGTGGTGCGGCGCGTCGAAGAGATGCGCGACGAACGCTACTCGCTGTTGCGCGGCTATTTCCACGGCGCCGACGACATCGACGACGACGACGGCCACGAGCAGGTGCGGCTACAATCGGTGCCGGTCGACGAGAGCGCCGATGCGGTAGGCCGCACGCTCGCCGAGCTGGGCCTGTTCGATCTCGGCGTCGAAGTGACCGCGATCCGCCGGCACGGCATTCGCGGCGTCGAGCCGGACCCGTCGACGAAACTGCGCGCGAGCGACATCGTGGTGCTGCGCGGTCTGCCCGAGCACCTGGCGCAAGCCGAGGAGCTGCTGTCGAAGCACCGCCGCGCCGCCGCGGCCTGAACCCGTGAACCGGGCCCGTTCTGTCGGGCGACCCTGATTCAAGCTTTTCACCGGACCTGCCGAGGTCCATCCGGAGACATCATGTCCAACGCGCTCACGAGCGCGCCGCTCGATGCGGCCGACTACATCAGAAGTCACATTCGCACCGTGCCCGACTGGCCGCAGCCGGGTGTGCAGTTCCGCGACATCACGCCGCTGTTGCGCGAGCCGAAGTCGCTGCGCGTGCTGATCGACCTGTTCGTGCAGCGCTATATCGACGCGAAGCTCGACTACATCGCCGGGCTCGATGCGCGCGGCTTCATCATCGGGCCGATCGTCGCGCACGAGCTGAGCCTCGGCTTCATCCCGATCCGCAAGGCGGGCAAGCTGCCGTACAAGCGGATCTCGCAATCGTATGCGCTCGAGTACGGCACCGCGACCGTCGAGATTCACGAGGATGCGTGCGAGCCGGGCGACCGCGTCGTGATCATCGACGATCTGATCGCGACCGGCGGCACGATGATGGCCGGCAAGCAGTTGCTCGAGCGGCTCGGCGCGGTCGTCGTGGAAGGCGCGGCGATCGTCGATCTGCCGGAGCTGGGCGGCTCGAAGCTGCTGGGCGAGGGCGGCCTTGCGCTCTATACGGTGACGAGTTTCGACGGTCATTGAACCGGGACGTCGTTACGGAGCGCCGCAAGTTTTTGCGCTGTACGAGTAGCAAAAGTCGTCCAACCAGAAGGTCACAAAACAATGCCCAACTTCCTGCTGTTTCTCGCCACCTCGATCGCGATCACCGTGGCGCCCGGCCCGGACAATCTGCAGGTGCTCGCGCGCGGCATCTCTCAGGGCCGCGCGGCCGGTCTCGTCGCCGCACTCGGCTTCGCCGCCGGCATCACGTTTCACACCACGCTCGCCGCGCTCGGCGTTGCCGCGCTGCTGCGTTCGTCGCCGCTCGCATTCGAAGTGATCAAGCTCGCCGGCGCCGCGTATCTGGTGTGGATCGGCATCAAGGCGGTGCGCAGCCAGGGGCTCGCGACCGCGCACGAGCGTGCGCCGCAGCCGCTTTCGACGGTGTTTCGCCAGAGCGTGCTCGGCAATCTGATGAACCCGAAGGTCACGCTGTTCTTCGTCGTGTTCTTGCCGCAGTTCGTGCAGCCGAACGGCGCGCAAAGCGTGACCGTGCAGATGCTGGAACTCGGCGCGCTGTTCATGCTGCAGACCGTCGTGGTGTTTTCGCTGTTCGGCGTGTGCGCGGGGATCATCGGCGGCTGGCTCAGACGGCGGCCGCGTGTTGGCCTGTGGCTCGATCGCGTGGCCGGCGCGACGTTCATCGCGATCGGGATTCGCGTCGCGTTGCGCGACTGACGGGCGTCACGCAACACGCCCGGTTCTGCTTTGCCCCGGTTCGCCGAAATGGCGGACAGTCTGGAGTTTTCGATGACTTTGCCTTGCATCACCGCTGCGCGCCGCTTCGACGCGAACGCGCATCGGCCGTTTCTGATCGGCGTCGAACAGGTCGGCTGGATTCGCGAACGCGACGTGCAGCTGCTCGCGCGTTGGCCCGACGTGTTCGAGATTGCGAGCGGCGGCGTGACGCTCGCCGCGCGGTTCGATACCCTCGATCTGCGCAGCGCGGCGCTCGCTTCCGTGATCGGCGCGCTGGCCGCCGATGGCTGCATCCCCGGCTGGCGCGACGAAACCTACGCCATCCGCAACGCGTTCGACGCGCCGCCGCTAGCGTATATCGAGCGCGCAGCGTCGCGCTTCTTCGGCACGATGACCTACGCGGTGCATCTGAACGGCGTCGTAGAATACGCGCATGGTGGCGCGCCCTTTGGCGGGCCCCCGCAATTGTGGATCGCGCGCCGTAGCGACACGAAAGCGACCGACCCCGGCATGCTCGACAATGTCGTTGCGGGCGGGATCGGCTGGGGCTTCGGCATCGCCGAGACGATCGTCAAGGAGTGCTGGGAAGAAGCGGGTATTCCGGCGGAGATCGCCGCAAGCGCAGTGGCGGGCCGCACCGCGCACGTGTTGCAATCGTTGCCGGAAGGTACACAGGCCGAGCAGATTTTTATCTACGACCTCGCGCTGCCCGCCGATTTCGCGCCACGCAACCAGGACGGCGAAGTGGGTGAACACCGGCTCGCGCGCATCGACGAAGTCGCGCGCTGGATCGAGGAAGGCGCGCTGACCGTCGATGCCAGCCTCGCGACGCTCGATTGCCTGCTGCGCCGCCGCTGGATCGACGAAGACGCGTGCGCGGGCATCGACCCGCTGTTCGCGCCGCCGGCGCTCGGCTAGGTTAGGCTCATGCCGCACAGCCAGTACGCACTGAAACAAATCACGCATTGAAGAAGGGAGTCACCGAGGTCATGTCGACCGATCACAGCTTTATCCTCAAACTGTCGTGCGCCGACCGGCCCGGCATCGTTCACGCCGTGTCGGGCTTTCTGTTCGAGCGTGGCAGCAATATTCTCGACTCCGCGCAGTTCGGCGACAGCGGCACCGGCGAGTTCTTCATGCGCGTGCATTTTCAGCAGGTGGGCGGCGATCCGGGGCTCGACGCGCTGCGCGCATCGTTCGTGACGCTCGCCGAACAGTTCGGCATGAGCTGGGAGTTGCACGACGCGAACGTGAAGCCGCGCGTCGTGATCATGGTGTCGAAGATCGGTCACTGCCTGAACGATCTGCTGTTCCGCTATCGCACCGGTCAGCTCAACATCGAGATCCCGGCGATCATCTCGAACCACAAGGAGTTCTACCAGCTCGCGGCGAGCTACGACATTCCTTTCCATCATTTCCCGCTGCTCGGCGGCACGCCGGATGCAAAAGCCGCGCAGGAAGCGCGCGTGCTCGAAGTGATTAACGAACATCAGGCCGACCTCGTGGTGCTCGCGCGCTACATGCAGATCCTGTCGCCGAATCTGTGCGGGGCGCTGGCCGGTCGCGCGATCAACATCCATCACTCGTTCCTGCCGAGCTTCAAGGGCGCGAAGCCGTATTACCAGGCGTTCGACCGTGGCGTGAAGCTGATCGGCGCGACCGCTCACTACGTGACGACCGATCTCGACGAAGGTCCGATCATCGAGCAGGAAGTCGAGCGCGTGGACCACAGCATGACGCCGGACCAACTGACGGCAATCGGCCGCGACGTCGAGTGCGTGACGCTTGCGCGCGCGGTGAAGTGGCACGTCGAGCATCGCGTCGTGCTGAACGGCAGCAAGACGGTCGTGTTCCGCTAAAAACTGCGCCGGAAAGTTGCGTTACGAGCGCGCCGCCGTGCCGCCTGTGCTTCTCGCGAGATTCGCGTTTTGCGCGGAACGGCGGCGCCCATTCAGCTTCTTCAGCCAGATTAGCAGGCCCGTGACGCTCAGCACGGCCACCGCTACCCCCACCGCACTGATCAGAATCCGCCCTCCAGTACCGAGGATGCGCCCCGAGTGCAGCGGAAACTGCACCTGCATGAAGATGTCGCCGGCCGTGCCCTTGCCGGGAATCTGCGCGGCGAGCCGTTTGCCGGTGACGGCGTCCCAATACATCCACGGATTGCCGAGGCCGCTGTCGCCGTGATCGTTGCCGGGCGCGTAGAAGCCGACACCATACGCGTGCATGAATTCGGCGTAGTAGAGCCCGCCCGGCGGCGCGGCCACATGCATCTCCTTGCCGGCCTGCCCGGCGAGTTCGACGATGCGCTCGCGGCTCAGCAGCTGATCGCCCGGTTGTGGCGCGCGCCGGATTTCGGGGTTGTTGATCGGATCGGGCGTCAGCGTCGACAGCCGTGAGACGATCGGCCGCACCACTTGCGACGACAGATTCATCGAGATCGACGTCAGCGCGACGATCGTCAGCAGGCCCCAGATCCACACGCCGCCGGAGCGGTGCAGATCGAACGTCAGCGCATAACCGCCGCGTTTCAGGCGGAATGCGAACGACTTGCGCCAGGCCTTCAGGCTCGGAAACGACAGGCACAACGCAATCACGCTATCGAACAGCCACACGATACCGACGATCCCCATCACCCACGTGCCGATGTCGACGCCGCCGGTAAACGGTAGTTGCAGCGTGTAATGCAGCTTGTAGATGAACGGAATCAGGTTGAGCCGCGCGAGCGACACGACGCCCCATTCGCGACGTCCCAGGATCTCGCCGATGACCGGATCGACGGCGATCTGGTTGAAGCCGAGCGAGTAGGGCTGCTTCGTCAGCGGGTCGGTGCGCGGCAGTACCATCATCTGCAGCGTGTGGCCCGGTTCGACCGCCAGCGGCAGATAGGTCACCCGAAGACGCGGATCGGCGGCTTCGACGCGACGAGCCAGTTCGAGGCTGGACAGCGTGGGCCCGGCCGTGCGGGCCTGGTAGAAGGACGGGTTCAGCGCGGCATCGAGCTCGTGGTCCCACGCGATGATCGCGCCCGTGAGGCCGGCGACGAACAGAAACAGCGCGGTCGCGACGCCGAACCAGCGGTGCAGGCGGACAAGCTGGCGTCTCATGCGCGAGCCAGCAAGGGGTAGCGGGAACGTGAGCGGGAAAGCAGGCGAAACATCACGATGCGAACAAAATCTAAATAGGAATTGTTCGCATCTTAGGGGCGGGCCCGATCTGCTGCAAGTATTCTGTCAGCAAGAGGCGGGACCGCATCGTCGCGGGAAGCAAAAAAAAAACGGCACCGAAGTGCCGCTTTCGCTTTGGTCGCCTGAATGGCCGGCCCGATATGAGCGCTAGTGAGTGCTGACTTTTTGCTGAGCGGCTTTCACCCCCTCAAACCAACCGCAAATAAATCAGCTCCCGCTTGATATATGCATAAAAAATCGGCGCCGCGATCACCCCGGCCACACCGAACGCCGCTTCCATGACCAGCATCGCGATCAGTAACTCCCACGCGCGCGCCTCGATCTGGCCACCGACGATCCGCGCGTTCAGGAAGTACTCGAGCTTGTGAATCAGGATCAGGAACACGAGCGACATGATCGCCGCCGGAAAACTCACCGATAGCGCGACCGCGACGATGATCGTGTTCGAGATCAGATTGCCGATCACCGGCAGCAGACCCACGATGAACGTGACAAGCACCAGCGTCTTCGACAGCGGCAGCCGGTCGTGAAAGACCGGCAGGATCACGAGCAGGAAGACCGCCGTGAACACCGCGTTGAGCGCGGAGATCTTCACCTGGGCGAACACGATACGGCGAAACGCGTCGGCAAAACGCGAGACGCGTGTGACGAACGCGGTGGACAGCGGCAGCCGCTGGATCTGTTTCTGCGCGCCGACGGCGATGATCGCGCCGATGATCATGCCGATCAGGACGTGCGTGAACGCGCGCGCCGCAGTCGTGCCGCTTTGCTGCAGCATGTTCGCGTGCGTGTGCATCAGTTCCGCGGCTTTCGTCTTCATCTGCTCGGTGTCGACCGGCAGATAGTTCGCGACGAATTGGGGAATCCTGCCACGCGCCTGGTCGATCAGCTGCATCGCCTGATCGAGCAGCGCCTGCACGCTTGGCACGTCGTTCTCGAAATGCGAGATGATGCCGAGCGTGAGCCCCGTCAGCGCGCCGACGATCACCGTCGACAGGATCACCACCGCGAGCCAGCGCGCCCGCTTGCTCGACATATGACGTTCGATGCGCGGCGCGATCGTATGCACGAGCTGAAACACCAGCATCCCGGAGAGCAGCGCGCCGAGCAGCTTCAGTTCGATGACCGCCCACATGCCGAACAGCATCACCCCATAGCTGCCGATTTCGACCGCCGACAGCTTCGGCAGACTCATGTCGCTGGTCAGCCTGACCGGGCGCGGGCGCAGGTCCTGCACCCGTTCGTCTTCGCGCGCCTGATTACGCTTGGTCATGGCTTATTCCGTCTCCAACTTCTGTAGTGCAGCGTTACTTTACGCTGGCGGTGCGCTTGAGCAGCGGTGCCAGGTACTTGCCGGTAAAGCTTGCCTTCGACTTCGCGATCTGCTCAGGAGTACCCTGCGCGATGATCTGCCCGCCGCCGGCGCCGCCTTCGGGACCGAGATCGATGACCCAGTCCGCAGTCTTAATTACATCGAGATTATGTTCGATGATCACGACGGTATTACCCTGGTCGCGCAACCGGTGAATCACTTCCAGCAGCAAGGCAATATCGTGAAAGTGCAGGCCGGTGGTCGGTTCGTCAAGGATGTATAGCGTGCGACCGGTATCACGCTTGCTCAGTTCCAGCGACAGTTTCACGCGCTGCGCTTCGCCGCCCGACAGCGTGGTGGCAGACTGGCCCAGGCGGATATAGCCGAGGCCCACATCCAGCAAGGTTTTCAGCTTGCGCGCGATGACCGGCACGGCCTTGAAGAACTCATACGCGTGCTCGACCGTCATGTCGAGCACTTCGCTGATGTTGCTGCCTTTGTACTGGATGTCGAGCGTTTCGCGGTTGTAGCGCTTGCCGTGGCAGACATCGCACGGCACGTACACGTCCGGCAGGAAGTGCATCTCGACCTTCAGCACGCCGTCGCCCTGGCACGACTCGCAGCGGCCGCCCTTCACGTTGAACGAGAAGCGGCCCGGATCGTAGCCGCGCTCCTTGGCGGCCGGCACGCCCGCGAACAACTCGCGGATCGGCGTAAAGAGGCCGGTGTAGGTCGCCGGATTCGAGCGCGGCGTGCGGCCGATCGGCGACTGATCGACGTTGATGACCTTGTCGAAGTGCTCGAGACCCTCGATCGACTCGTACGGCGCCGGCTCCGTGGCCGAGCCGTAAAGATGATGCGAGACCGCGTGATACAGCGTGTCGTTGATCAGCGTCGATTTGCCCGAGCCGGACACGCCGGTCACGCAGGTCAGCAGACCCACCGGCAGATCGAGCGTCACGTTGTGCAGATTGTTGCCGTGCGCCTCGACGATGCGCAGGCGCCGCTCGTCGGGATCCTTGCGCTCGTCGGGGAATTCGATCGTGCGCGCGCCCGACATGTACTGGCCAGTCAGCGACGCCGCGTTCTGTTGCACCTCTTTCGGCGTGCCTTCGGCGATCACCATGCCGCCGTGCTCGCCCGCGCCCGGACCCATGTCGACCACGTAGTCGGCCATGCGGATCATGTCCTCGTCGTGCTCGACGACGATCACCGAGTTGCCGAGGTCGCGCAGATGCTTGAGCGTCGAAATCAGCCGGTCGTTGTCGCGCTGATGCAGACCGATCGACGGTTCGTCGAGCACGTACATCACTCCGGTGAGCCCCGAGCCGATCTGCGAGGCGAGGCGGATGCGCTGCGCTTCGCCGCCCGACAGCGTTTCCGCGCTGCGTTCGAGCGACAGGTAATCGAGCCCGACGTTATTGAGGAACATCAGACGCGCGACGATTTCCTTCACGACCTTGTCGGCGATCTCGCGCTTCGAGCCTTCTAGGCGCAGGGTCTGGAAGTAGCCGAGCGCATCGCGCAGCGGCCAGCCGCTGATCTCGAAGATGCCGCGCGCATCACTGTCCGCGCCGATGCGCACGAAGCGCGCTTCGCGACGCAGTCGCGTGCCCGCGCACGCCGGGCATGGCTGGTTGTTCTGATACTTGGCGAGCTCTTCGCGGACCGCGGACGAATCGGTTTCGCGGTAGCGTCGCTCCAGATTCGGGATGATCCCTTCGAACACGTGCTCGCGCACCGAGGTGCGGCCGCGCTCGTTGATGTACGAGAACGGAATCTCCTGCTTGCCTGAACCGTACAGCAGGATCTTGCGGACTTTTTCAGGCAAGTCTTCGAACGCGGTGTCGATGTCGAAGTCGTAGAACGCCGCGAGGCTCTGCAGCATCTGGAAGTAAAACTGGTTGCGCCGGTCCCAGCCCTTCACCGCGCCCGCGGCGAGCGACAGCGACGGATGCGCGACCACCCGCTTCGGATCGAAGAACGTGATCTGGCCGAGGCCGTCGCATTCGGGGCACGCGCCCATCGGGTTGTTGAACGAGAACAGGCGCGGCTCGAGTTCCGGCAGCGAATACGAGCAGATCGGGCAGGCGAACTTCGAACTGAACAGGTGCTCCTTGTCCGTATCCATTTCGAGCGTGATCGCGCGGCCGTCGGCGAGACGCAGTGCCGTTTCGAACGATTCGGCGAGGCGCTGCTTCATGTCCGGGCGCACGCGCAGACGGTCGATCACGACGTCGATCGTGTGCTTGTCGTTTTTCTTCAGCTTCGGCAGCGAGTCGACTTCGTAGATTTTCGCGGTGCCTTCGTTGGCGGTGCCGCCGCCCGAGCGCACGCGAAAGCGGATGAAGCCTTGCGCCTGCATGTCCTCGAACAGATCCGTGTGCTCGCCCTTGCGATCGGAGACGACGGGCGCGAGGATCATCAGGCGCGTTTCCTCGGGCAGCGCGAGCGCCGCGTCGACCATCTGCGACACGCTTTGCGCTTCGAGCGGAATCTCGTGATCGGGGCAGTAGGGCGTGCCGACGCGCGCGAACAGCAGACGCAGATAGTCGTGGATTTCGGTGACGGTGCCGACCGTCGAGCGCGGATTGTGCGAAGTCGCCTTTTGTTCGATCGAGATGGCGGGCGACAGACCTTCGATCAGGTCGACGTCCGGTTTTTCCATCAGTTGCAGGAACTGCCGCGCGTAGGCGGACAGACTTTCGACATAGCGCCGCTGCCCTTCCGCATACAGCGTATCGAACGCCAGCGACGATTTGCCGGAGCCCGAAAGCCCCGTGACAACGACGAGCTTGTGACGCGGTAGGTCGAGATTGACGTTCTTCAGGTTGTGGGTGCGAGCCCCACGAATACGGATTTGTTCCACGGATCTATTCCATGAACTGCGGAAAGGGAGACAGGCCAAACCTGCTACTATAACGACTTTTCAAGACCGCCGTTACGGCTTCCTGACAACGGGAACGAGGCGCGAGGGCAGGTTCGGGGTGAGCTGCAAAGCGGCGCTTTCGCGCCGCGTGTGCCGGCGGCCGGGGCTGTCCCCACGGGCTCGCCGCCCGGTTCATTCAAACAACGCTTCGATGTCCAATCCGTCCGCCATCTCCACACGCATGAGCGCGCCCGAATTGCGCGCGACCGTGTCGCTTGCTGCCATCTTCGCGCTGCGCATGCTGGGTCTCTTCATGATCATGCCGGTGTTCTCGATCTACGCGAAGACCATCCCCGGCGGCGAGAACGTGCTGCTCGTCGGCATCGCGCTCGGCGCGTACGGCGTCACGCAGTCGATGCTCTACATCTTCTACGGCTGGATTTCCGACAAGATTGGCCGCAAGCCGGTGATCGCCACGGGCCTGCTGATCTTCGCGATCGGCAGCTTCGTCGCGGCGGGCGCGCACGACATGACGTGGATCATCGTCGGCCGGGTGATTCAGGGGATGGGCGCGGTGTCGTCGGCGGTGATCGCGTTTATCGCCGATCTGACCTCGGAGGAACATCGCACCAAGGCGATGGCGATGGTCGGCGGCAGCATCGGCGTGTCGTTCGCGGTGGCGATCGTCGGCGCGCCGATCGTGTTCCAATGGCTCGGCATGAGCGGGCTCTTCACGCTGGTCGGCGTCTTCGCGATCCTCGCGATCGGCGTCGTGGTGTGGGTCGTGCCCGATGCGCCGAAGCCTGTGCACGTGCGCGCGCCGTTCGCCGAAGTGCTGCACAACGTCGAGCTGCTGCGTCTGAATTTCGGGGTGCTCGTGCTGCACGCGACGCAAACCGCGCTGTTCCTCGTCGTGCCGCGCATTCTCGAAGCGGGCGGGCTGCCGGTCGCGTCGCACTGGAAGGTATATCTGCCGGTGATGGGGCTGTCGTTCGTGATGATGGTGCCGGCGATCATCGCCGCCGAGAAGCGCGGCAAGATGAAGATCGTGCTGCTGTCGGCGATCGCCCTTATCCTGATCGGCCAGTTGTTATTGGGCGTTGCTCCGCATACGATTCTGAGTGTGGCGGCGATCCTGTTCGTGTACTTTCTCGGCTTCAATATTCTCGAAGCCTCGCAGCCGTCGCTGGTGTCGAAACTGGCGCCCGGCACCCGCAAAGGGGCGGCGGCCGGCGTGTACAACACCACACAGTCGATCGGTCTTGCGCTGGGCGGGATGATCGGCGGCTGGCTGCTGAAGGTGAACGGCCAGAGCGCGGTATTCTTCGCCTGCTCCGGGCTGGTATTTTGCTGGCTTATAATCGCCGCCAAGATGAAACAGCCGCCCCGCAAGGCATAACACAGCGTACTCGGGGCACGGTCCCGAATCATCCAGAACTCACCCGGCGGCGGGCAGAGGCGCTCTTCTGGTCTCGGGCCTGCCGGGCGTGAGACGCGAACCGCGTAGTGCCGCGCCGCCTGCAACAGGAATCAACAGGAGAAACTCATGGCATCCGTGAACAAGGTCATTCTGGTCGGCAACCTCGGAGCCGATCCGGAAGTCCGCTATCTTCCGAGCGGCGACGCAGTGGCGAACATCCGCCTTGCGACAACGGACCGCTACAAGGACAAGGCGTCGGGCGAGATGAAGGAAGCCACAGAGTGGCACCGCGTCGCGTTCTTCGGCCGCCTCGCGGAAATCGTGTCGGAATATCTGAAGAAGGGCTCGTCGGTGTACCTCGAAGGGCGCATCCGCACGCGCAAGTGGCAGGCGCAGGACGGCACCGATCGTTACTCGACCGAGATCGTCGCGGAGCAGATGCAGATGCTCGGCGGCCGTGGCGGCGCGTCGATGGGTGGCGGCGATGAAGGCGGATATAGCCGCGGCGAGCCGTCGGAGCGCAGCGGCGGCGGCGGTGGTGGTCGCGCGATGTCGTCAGGCGGCGGCTCGCGTGGCGGCAGCGGCGGTGGCGGCGCGAGCCGTCCGAGCGCGCCGGCTGGCGGCGGGTTCGATGAAATGGATGACGATATTCCGTTCTGAGGTCTACCTTTTTCAAAATGTAATTAAGAAGCCTGTAACCCTTGTGGTTGCAGGCTTTTTTCTTATTTGCATTTTTCGGGAAATGGCCTACTGTTTGTCGAAGGGTCTACCTTCGGGAAACGTCAATAGTGAGCGTCCGGTATGCCGTCAGAATGCAGGTGTTCGCATCGGGTGAGCGGTTCCCTCTGCTCATTGACGTTCGGACAGGCATCCCTGTATTTGACGTCACGGCGTTCACATTAAGCGAATTCCGGCAGGTCAGCCGTGCCAGCGCGACGCTGGAGCAGGTCGTGCGCTCCTGCAAGGTCTGGCTGCTTTTCGGCGACGACCACGGCGTCGACCTGTATGCACGAATGCGTGAGGGCCTTTTCCTCACCATGGGGGAACTCGATGCGCTCATCGAGATGTGCAATGAGCCGCTTGAGGCCATTGAATCCCGCGTCTGCGCTGCGCTCCCACGGTCGGCTCCGCAAAGTCGCAAGGTGACCTCGCTCGAGGCTCACCGCGCCCGTGCAAGCGCACAGCCCCAATCTGTTATCAATCGGGACTCCGCAGGCATTCGTATTCGCTACATCCACAAGTTTCTGGAGTGGCTTTCGAACAGGCATCATCTTGCGGTTACTGGCTCGCATTCTCCGCGACCGGCCTTTCTCTCTGCTCGCGACACCGTTCTTTCCGCAATGAAGGCTCGCATCCCGGATGGCCGGGGACGGAACGCTCAGGGCGGTCGTCTCGCTCTCTTGCCGGACATACAGGACCGGCTCTGGGAAGTCGTCGTTACCGGCTCGCCGGAAAATCCTTGGACGCGCCACGAAACTCAGGTGCGAAACGAACTGATTATTCGCTGGTTTATGGGATTGGGACTGCGTCCGGGTGAACTGCGCGGTGCCCGGGTGCAGGACGTTGACCTCCGAAAGAATGAATTATTTATCGCCCGGCGTGCCGATGACATCGAGGACCCCCGGGCTGCGGAGCCGAACACAAAAACAAACGACCGCCTTGTGCCGCTTTCCGTAGAACAGGCCAGGTTGACTCGCCACTACATCTTCGATGTGCGCCGCAACTACCCTAAGGCAAGAAAGCATCCGTTCCTGTTTGTGGCGACGGGCGGAGAGCCGCTCTCCAAATCTGGGCTTTACAGGATATTCGTGGTGTTGTGCGAACGGCACCCAGAACTCGGACCCATCTTCCCTTATCTCTTGCGTCATACATGGAACGACAACTTCTCGAACGAAGTGGACGAAAAGAAGATTCCACCGGAACGTGAGCAGAAGGTGCGTGCAAAACTGATGGGGTGGAAGCCGACCTCAAAGACCGCCTCGACGTACGACAAGCGCCACACGGACCGAGAGGCACGTGCGGTATCACTGAGCCTGCAGGAGAAGATGGAGCTACCAGCTGATGCCGAAGACTGAATCAGCAAGTAACGCGGTCGAACCTTATGTTGGCTATGTTCCCGAATTCGTGACGACGCGTGCTGGTGCCACATTCGAGACTCGCCATGACGTCTGGGAGGTTCGTGAGGCTGCGTTGAGAGTTCGTTTGGCATTTAACAAGCTCCCCCAGTTGTCTGTTCCGTTCAAGGCTGCTTTCCAATGCGCGCTCATCTGGTATGCAAGGAATTCCTCGCTTTGCCACTTCCACAATATGTTCCAGAGGGCCAGAAACCTGCTGGATGCAAAGTTTGCCGCGACTGGTACGCTCATCAGCAAGGTAACCTCAGTTGATATTCTCAACTATCGCTCAAGCTTGAGTCACGAAGACGAATATAAGCTTGGTGCCGTGTCAGGGTTCCTCATTAAATGGCACGAATTGGGACTCTGGGGAATCTCGGACGATGCGGTTGGCCTACTCCTGGAGATGCGGCTGACGGGAAACGCCAAGGGTGTCGACGTCCTGACTCAGGACGTAGCGAAGGGCCCCTTCACTAACTTGGAACTAGAGGCGTTGCAGCAGGCCTTGAATCAAGCATATGGGAAAAAGCTTGTTACGGAGGGGGAATTTGCCCTGTGCTGGTTGTTCATGGCGCTGGGTCAAAGAGCAGTGCAGTACTCGTATCTGAAAGCGTGCGACGTGAAGGAAAAGGTCCGAGAGGACGGCGTCATCAGCTATCAGTTGCGTATTCCTCGGGCAAAAAACCGTACGGACAAGCCCCGTATCGAATTCACTGAACGTGAACTGACACCGCAGCTCGGAAGGCATCTCGCTCGGTACGCCAAGCGGGTCAAAGAAGCGTTTGTGGGTCGAATCGAAAATGCGGACGAGGCTCCGCTGTTTCCTTCTGACGCTGTTGGCGACGCGCCCGCCGGATTTGAGTTTCACCAGACCTCCGAAGAAATTGCCGAGGCGATGGTTCGCGTAATGAGCAGCCTGGGCGTCATCTCCGAACGGACCGGCGACTACGCGAAAATCGGTGCCAAGCGTTTCCGTCACACGATTGGAACACGAGCCGCGCAGGAGGGGCATTCCGAGCGTGTCATTGCCGCGCTACTGGACCATATCGATACACAGCATGTCGGCGTCTACGTAAAAGCTACCCCTGCTATTGTCAAACGTATTGACAAGGCTATGGCGATGACAATGGCGCCCTATGCCCAGGCGTTCGCGGGAAAGCTCATCGCCGGACCTTCCTATGCGACCCGTGCGTTCGACCCCGCGAGCGATATAAGGGCGCCCCAAATGCTTGCATCCTTCGACGGCATGTCCAGCTGCGGGAAATATGGCTTCTGCGGCTTCTCCAAGCCCATTGCCTGCTATACCTGCGAGAGCTTTGAGCCCTGGTTGGACGGGCCACACGAGCTGGTCCTGGACTTCATGCTCTCTGACCGCGAACGGAAGATGAAGACCTGTGACCCACGCATCGCATCAATCAACGACCGGACCATCTTTGCGATAGCGGAGGTCATCCAGTTGTGTGCAGCGGTACGGGCCGAGAGCGACGTCGCCGGTAGCGGCGATGCCACCATTGGTTTCGACTTTACTGACGCCAACGACAGCAGCAAGGACCCGGAAGATGCCGATGACTGAAATCATCACGTTCGTACCTCGGGCCGAGCTCGATGCCCAGCAGAACCTCGATGCCTTCGTGGACGCCTGTCGCAGCCAGCTGACGATATTCGGCGCCAACCTCGACTTCGAGGCGAATAAGTGGGTCACTGGCATTGAGCTGAAGGGCAAATACCACCCGTTGAGGCTTACTTATAGCAATCTCGAAACCTGCAAGAAGCGAGAGCTTGTCATGATGGAGGAGCCCTTCCGCACCTTTAGCAAAGCCTTCATGCGCTATCAGCAGGGCGTGCGACCGACCAAGGCGGTGGGAAACCGTTTGGCCGCGTTGCGCGTTATTGAAGCGGCACTCGTTGAAACAGGGATGGCCAATCCACTGGCGATTGATGCAGATGTCCTTAACCGGGCCGCGCAGCTGGCCCAAGCCCGGTTTGCTCCGGCCAACGCCTATCGAGTTGGTACGCAGATTGAGATGGTAGGGACGTTCCTGACCAGTAAGCGGCTGACCGTAGGTCTTTCCACCTGGCACAATCCAATCAAACGCCCTGGCGAAAGCGACAACAAGGTGGGAGAGGACGCGGACGCGATTCGCATTAGCAAGTTGCCCTCGCCAGCGGCCCTTGACGCACTGCCCCAGGCGTTCCGTTTGGCACGCAAACCCGCAGATGTGCTCGTTTCGTCGGTGACTGCCATCTTTGTTTCCGCCCCTGACCGTATAAGCGAGGTGCTACTCCTTGCGGAAAACTGCGAGCACACTGAGCCCGATGAAGATGGCACGCTCCGGTATGGCCTTCGTTGGTTTCCGGCGAAGGGCGCGGAGCCGATGATTAAGTGGATTGTGCCGTCGATGGTCGACGTGGTTAAGGAAGCTATTGCCAGGATTCGGAAGCTCACCGCTGAGGCGCGCAAGGTTGCTCGCTGGTACGAGACACATCCTGGAAAAATCTACCTCGCCACCGACGAACTCAAGAAATTGAGGCGCAAAAAATGGCTGACGGCGCAAGAGGTCGGCGATATTCTGTTTGCTTGCCCCGCCGGCACCAACGCAGTTCGCACTTGGTGCAAGGCAAACGGCGTGCCATTTCAGGAGGGGCAACCCCAGAAGCACTGGGTCCGGTTAGAAGATTTGCAGTCTGCGGTGCTAAGGCAGCTGCCACCCGGCTTCCCAGTAATGAACAAGGCACTCGGTCTGAAATACAGCGAGGCGCTGTGCGTTTTGCAACGAAATGCACTGGCTACAAAACAACGTCGGTCCAACTGCCTTATCGACCCTATAGGCCAGAACATCATACACAACCGCCTCGGTTCGCGGTCGACGACCGGCGTCGAATCTGTCTTCGACAGTTGCGGACTCTTCGAGCAGGACGGTAGTCCCATCCGCGTCCATTCACACCAGTTCCGGCACTACGTTGATACCTTGGCGCAGATGGGTGGCATGAGCCAGCTGGACATTGCCAAGTGGGCGGGCCGGAAAGACGTCCGGCAGAACGAAGTTTACGACCACGAATCGACGCAAGCGCTTCTGAAGCAGGCACGCGAAATCGTTGGTAATAGTAAGCGCATGTCGGGGCCGGTCGTTGCTTCGGCGCGAAGGGTGCTCATTGAGCGTAACGCCTTCGGAAACCTCAAGATACCCACAGCTCATACGACAGATTTCGGCTACTGCGTCCATGACTTCGTCATGACACCATGCCCGATTCACGGGGACTGCGCGAACTGTGATGAGCAGGTATGCATCAAAGGCGACCTGGAGAGCGAAACTCGGATACGGCAATCGTTCTCGGAAGCGACCCGGCTTCTCGATGACGCGGAGCGGGCAGCGGCAGATGGCGATTATGGCGCGGCGGAATGGGTAAAACATCATCGTGCGGTCCATTCGAAGCTGGCGGCGCTGGTCGCGGTTCTGGACAATCCACTGGTGCCGGTCGGAGCGGTTATCCGGTCGACGCCGGAGGGAGTGGCATCTTGGCTTGAGCGTGCTCAGGAGACGCGAGACCAGGCGCAGGCTTTGGATGACACGCCTCTTGCGTTGAGCAACACCCCGAGCGCTGAGGTGGAGCAATGAAGCGTACGAGGATGCCAAACCTTGATGACGCTGCTATCGGGCGGATTGTGCAAATCCTCGATGGCTGGAGCGGCAAGCTCACTTGGCAGCTTCTCATCGATGCAATCCAGCACCGTTCGAAACAACGATATACGCGACAGGCGTTGTACTCTCACGAGCGGATTCGCCAAGCGTATGGGGGGCGAAAAAAGGCGCTGTCCACCGACAAGCCTGCAATGGGCGTGTTTGATGGACCACCTGAGCTCAAGATAGCGCTCGATGAGGTTGCGCGACTGACTGCCGCGAATGAGCGCCTTGAAAACGAAAACAACCGGCTTCTCGAACAGTTCGTGCGGTGGACGTACAACGCGAGCAAGAAGAACCTGACTGAGGAACTGCTCAACCGGCCATTGCCACCGGTGGACCGGGAGCGCAGCGATGCACCCCGTAGAGGCGGGCGTGCTCAACCAGTAAAGCGGGGCTAGCCATGCCTAGTGGACAACAGCTCTCGGAACAGAACCTGACGACATTCACCGTGTGGCTCGCCAGCAAGACCGATGCAGAGTTCCGTGCCATGGTTAGCCGGGGTGTCCTATCGCGGAAAGAAATTGCGAAGGAATGCGGTTTCGCACAATCCGCGCTCAATCAGAATCCGCGCATCAAGGCCGCGCTCAAGGCCAAGGAGGACGAGCTCCGGGAAAGCGGGATATTGCCTGCTCTTGCGGACGAAGGGTCCGCGGGCGCTGCCGGATTGCCTATGCGCAAGCCTGACACGTCACGTGCTGCTGTAAGCGCCGAACATGTCAGGCGGTTGGAGTCAGACCTCGCCGCAGCTCGCGCAGAGCTCAGCGAGGTCAAGCGCAAGCTTGAACGCTATGAACTGCTCGACGAAGCGCTGGCGACGACGGGGAGGTTGCTGCGTTGACCACTTCGCAATTACTGCGAGTCACCTCTGTGCGCAGCCGGGGCATTCGTGGCATCGGAGGATGTATCTTCTCGGGCGCACCTATCAGCTCAAGCGGCGAGACGCTCGACGCAGGCGCTTACCTCGTCGTGCGCGCCTCCTTCTCCATGATTGGTAACAATCGTGTTGAGGTGGGCCAGTGGTGGCATGTGACCGGCGAGTGCCGCAGCCGGACTAGCAACATGAACGGCTATGCACTTACGGAACTGCAGATTGAGGCGTCCGAGCTTGAGTTTCGACTCCCGTCTGGTGAGCACATCATTACGTTGATGGCTGAAAGCGATGAGTTCCGGAGTATCGGCTACGTGAAGGCGCGCACGCTCTGGGAGACGTTTGGCCAGCGGCTGTACGGCCTGCTTGATGAGGGGGACGTCGAGTCACTTTCCGCCGTGCTCGCTCCAGACATTGCGCAAATCGCAGTCACCGCGTGGGCGACACTTGGCGATACGCGAAACCTTCAATGGCTTCAGGGCAAAGGGTTCGAGACACAGGTCGGCCGCAAGTTGCTGAAATTCTTCGGTACCGACACAGCTGCAAAGATTGCAGAAGACCCTTACCGCCTCGTTAGCTTCTGCGGTACATGGAAGGCCGCTGATGCGTTTGCCCGTTCCAGGTTCAATATCGGAATTGACGACCACCGACGGTTGCGCGGTGCGGTCGAGGAAGCGCTGTATCGCATCTTCGCTTCCGGACACACCTGCGCTTCGCGCGCCATGCTCATTGAGCGGCTCGTTGGCGTTCTTGGTCCCCAGACCCCGAAGTTCCGCTGGCGTTCGCTCATCGACGCATCGCTCGACCAAGGACTTTGGAACGGCAGCTACGTAGTCGGAGCAGATGACACGATTCACCCGACCGGGCCGCTAGTCATGGAAACAGCGGTTGCGTCTGCTATCGCTGGACGCATCTTGGACACCAGTGTCGCACCGCTCGTCGACGACCACGAACTTCCGGTGCTCATTAAGCGATACGAATCGGCCGAAGGCATCTCCCTGAACGACGAGCAGCGGGAAGCGATACGAATCGCTGCAACTGAGACATTCGCTGTCATCACCGGCGGCGCAGGTGTTGGCAAAACCACGGTGCTCAAGGCGGTGTACCCGCTGTTCGACCGGGCTGGAATCCGCATCTGCCAGATGGCGCTGGCTGGCCTCGCTGCCAAAAGGATGCAGGAGGCTACCAGTCGCGCAGCATCGACGATTGCCGGATTCCTCAAGAACGTTTCGCGCGAAGACCTGGACAGCCCGACTGTGGTCGTTGTCGATGAAGCGAGCATGATTGACATCATTACGATGTACCGTCTTTGTAGCGTCCTGCCCAGGCATGTCCGATTGCTTCTCATCGGTGACCCGTCGCAGTTGATGCCTGTGGGGCCCGGGCTCGTATTGCATGCGCTGGTGGGTCTGCCGCAGGTCGCCTCTTCTGAGCTGAAGGTCGTCAAGCGATATGGTGGCGAAATTGCTCAGGCGGCACTCTCTATCCGCAATGGCATCTGGCCAACGTTGGCAACTGACAGCACCTCGCCCATTGCCATGGTGGAGTGCCGGAACACCTCTTACGACGGGGATAACAGCCTGGCTGCAATCGTCTTGCGTTTGTACCGCACAGACCCGGAAAACACCCAGATACTGTGTTCGCGACGCAGTGGCGCAGATGGAACTCGATGGTTGAATTCGCTTTGCCAGAAAGCTTTGGCGGACGATTCTCCAATGCTTGCGTGGAGTGGCGAACATGAGTCGTTTGCCCATACCGGTTTCAGGTTGGGTGATGCAATCCTTTGCACGAGAAACCTGTGGAGCTATGGTCTCCAGAATGGCTCTCTCGGACGCGTTGTTCAGGTCGATGACGCGCCTCGGGCGCCGGACGACGACGAAACGGACGAGGCGCGTCCGGTACTTGGGTGGATTTTATGGGACGACGGCGAACGTCGCCCGGTCCACGAGGAAATGCTTGACGACCTCGAGCTGGGATACGCAATTACGGTTCACAAGGCGCAAGGTTCGCAGTGGCCTCGCGTGATTGTTCCCGTTACCGGAAACCGTCTGATGGACCGGACGCTGCTTTACACCGCCGTCACCCGGGCCCAGCAACAGGTCATTCTGGTTGGAAGCGCCGAGGCCGCCAAGGCTGCGGTAGAGGCTCTACCAAAAGCACATCTGCGACAGGTCGGATTGACGGCGCTCCTCCTGGGGCACCTTCAGTCACCGTCCTTGCAGCTAGTGAAGTGTCAACAACGGTTCCCGTCGTAACCATTTATTGACATCGGTGTAGAGTCCTCCGCCGGAAACGGCTTCACTCACTCACATCCAAGGCTATTTGCGTTTTTAGGTAACCATAACCATTCTAACCACCCGGCTCAATACCGACCCGACCAGCTTCCCGCTGATCGACACATCAAGAAAGGCCCGCTCTTAAGAATGCGGGCCTTTCTGTTTCCAGGTTTTTTCCGCCACACGCGCAGAGCATTCCCAAAAACTCACCGCCTCAAATGCTCCAACGTATCCCGCAACGGCATACTCGAAATCACGATCGACCCGGTAAACGGCGTATCCAGATCGACGATCACATAAATCGCCGAAGCAATCGACACGGCCCCCAGTGATATCGTCACCAGCGCCAACGCATTGCGCGGCGCGATCAACCCGAAGCTCAGAAAAATCACGCCTAGCCAGAACGTCAGCATTGTGAAGAACGGCCGCGAAATCGAGCTGTGCGCTTCCTCGATGAGTTTCCAGCGCGCATCGATGACGCGCCGGTACTGCGTCAACGCGTCATCGAGCGCACGCTGCTGCAACGAATCCTGCGTGCGCAATCGCCGCAACTCGCGGCCCACCGCGGTCAGCATGTCGCCAAGCCGCACGCTTTCGAGTTGTTGCGAATTGTCCGGCGCACCGAGCTCGCGCGGATAGTCGCCGCTCGGTGCCGGCTCCTGCGGCCACGTCGATGCGATCGCCGCCGCCGTGTACTGGCGCAGCACGCGCCGCGCTTCGTCGGCCGCGCTGCCAAGCTCGCGCAGCGTCGTGTCGAACTCGATCAGCTCGGCCGCATAGGTGCGCATATCGTTCGACGCGGTATCGAAGCTCGATTTCGCCGATGCCGTCAGCAAACCCAGCACCAGCGCCGCGAACGTCACCAGCATGCCAATCACCAGTTGCACGAGCTGCACGGTCTCGTGCGCCTTGTGCTCCTCCGGCAGCAGCGGCCGCACCCCGACGCCGATGCCAGTAGCGATCAACAGCAGCGCGAACACGAGTACGGCCGAACCGATTTCCGACATGCGAGCGCTCCGGGCAGGAAGGGGCTTCGAGGCATTACTGATTTAACGCAAGCGGCGCCCGCGATCAACCATAAAGTTTCCGTGGGGCGCGCCGTTGTCCCTCAATGAGGTGTTTGCTTAATTTTCAGTCAGGTTGCGGACCGGGCCAATCGGCGTGGGCGCAGCATGCGTGGCCGGCACCATCGGCCGGGCAGCCCAAGGAGACCAGTCCGATGTTGAAAAATCTGTCGATTCGCACCAGCCTCACCCTGATGATCGTGTTCTTCGGCATCGTGCTGCTGCTCGGCGCGGCCGCGGGATTGTTGTCGCTGCGCTCGTCGAACGCGTCGCTGCAACAGATGTACACGGTCGACACGCCAGCTGTTGCCGACCTCGAAGGCAGCTCCGGCCAGTTGCTGCGCCTGCGGCTCGCGCTGGCGACGTACGCATCGCTCGTCGCGCTGAACGATCAGGACGGCGCGAACGCCGTGCTCAAGCGCTTCGATCAGTACCGCAAAGCCTCCGACGAGCGGCTCGCCCACTATCTGAGCCATGCGGGTACGGATGCCGCCGAACAGCGCCTGATCGCCGGCATGCAGCAGCAGCGCGACGCGTTCCTGCACGACGGCGTCGAGCCGGCGCTCGCCGCGCTGAAGTCGAGCGACACCAACGCATTCCAGCAATTGCAGGCGCACAAGCTGCCGTCACTGTACAGCGCGTACGAGAAGGCCATGCTCGCGCTCGAGCAGCTGCAGCTCGATCACGGCGAGCAGCGCTATAAGGACGCACAAGACCTGTTCTACGCCATCAGTATGGCGGTGGCGATCGGCATGGTGCTGTCGCTGATTGGCGGCTTGCTCGCCCGCTTCGTGCTCGTGCGTTCGATCGTCACGCCGGTCGATGCGACGATCGCGCAGTTCCAGCGTATCGCCAACGGCGACCTGAGCGGCCGCGTCGAGCTGCACAGCGACAACGAAATGGGCCGTCTCGCGGCCGCGCTGCGCAGGATGCAGGAGTCGCTGATCGCGACCGTGAACGCGGTTCGTCAAGGCACCGAATCGATCGATACCGGCGTCAGCGAGATCGCAGCTGGCAATGCCGACCTGTCGCAGCGCACCGAGGAGCAGGCCGCGGCGCTCGAGGAAACGGCCGCGAGCATCGAGGAACTGACCTCGACGGTCAAGCAGACGGCCGACAACGCGAAAGAGGCGAGTTCGCTCGCACAAGGTGCCTCGACACTGGCTGCGCAGGGCGGCGAGCTGACCGGGCAGGTGGTCGGCACGATGCAGGGCATCGTCGACGATTCGCGGCGGATCGCCGATATCGTCGGCGTGATCGAGGGGATCGCGTTCCAGACCAACATCCTCGCGCTGAATGCCGCAGTCGAAGCGGCGCGCGCGGGCGAGCAGGGACGCGGCTTCGCGGTCGTCGCGAGCGAAGTGCGCTCGCTCGCGCAGCGCAGCGCAGCGGCGGCCAAGGAAATCAAGGGCTTGATCGACGCGTCGAGCACCCGCGTGGAGCAGGGCTCCCAGCTCGTCGAACGCTCGGGCTCGACGATGAACGAGATCGTCGGCGCGATCGCGCGTGTCAGTTCGATCATGGGCGAAATCGCGGCGGCGGCGCTCGAACAGAGCACCGGCATCGATCATGTCAATCGCGCGGTCGGTCAGATGGACGAAGTCACGCAGCAGAACGCGGCGCTCGTCGAGCAGGCGGCCGCGGCGGCGGGATCGCTGGAAGATCAGGCGCGGCGCCTGTCGGCGGCGGTGGCGGTGTTCCGGACCGGGAGCGAGTCGCGTGGCGGTGCTTCGGCGCGCCGCGCGAAGCCGGCCGGTGAGCGGCGGCTGGAAGGCGAATTTGCTGCTGCGTGATGCGAGCGGTGGCGCTGCGCCGCCGCTCACCGCCCACTACGGCATCGCCGCGTAGTACCGCGCCACGGCATCGATTTCCTCGGGCGTCATCTGCCGCGCGATATGGCGCATCTGCTCGTTGATGTCGTTGTGCCGTTCGCCCGACGCGAACGCGTGCAACTGCGCGGCCAGATAGACCGACGATTGTCCGCCGAGCCACGGCGCCGCGCCCTTCCGATCGAGTTGGCCATGACACGCGGCGCACGGCGCGATATTGCGTTGCGGATCGCCCTGCATCACGAGCCTGACCGCGGTCGCATCGGGGCCTTCGCCGGCCCGGGCCTTCTCGACCGCCGCAGCGCGTGGCAGCGACGCGTAGTAAGCCGCCAGATCGTGCAGATCCTGGACGCTGCGTGCCGCGATGATCGGCTGCATGACCGCGCTCGGCCGCTGGCCGCTCTGGAAGTCGCGCATTTCCTTGTAGATCACATCGGCGTACTGCCCGGCGAGCGGAGGTGCGGTGACCTGCCCGTTGGCGAGTACACCGTGACACATCGAGCAGTGCTGCGTCGCGAGCGTTGCGCCACGGCCGATCGCATCCGCCATCGGGTGACCCTGGTCCGAAGGCGGCAACACGACGACGTCACTCGGCACCTGGCTGGTCGCCTTGCCGCTGTACCAGCTCGACGGCACGCCGGCGGCGCCGCAAATTCTCGCCCACAGGCTGAGGTCGCCGAACGCGGTGCTCGTTGACGGCAGCCACACGAAGCCGATCAGGATCGAGACGATCGCGATCGCGATCGTACCGCCGACGCTCCACACGAACCACGGATTGCGCAGGGTGAAGAGGCGTTCTTCGTTCATCGCTGTGCCCCGATGACGACAGCCGGCACTGAAGTCTGCGGCAGTCTGAGCAGCTGGACGATCGGGACGCTGTAATTGACGACCGTGAGCCCGATCATCAGCGCGACCCACAGGCCGAAGCTGTTGAGCGCGACGGGCACGCGCTCGACCGGGTGCGCCGCGCTCGCGAAGCGGAACGCCGGCGGCTCTTCCACGGGGCCGAATTGCGACTTCGCGAGGATATAGACGAACAGCAGGCCGGATACCAGCAGGACCAATCCGCCGAGCGCCGACACAACGACCCAGAATCCCTGCCCCTGCATGCCCGCCATGGCGTAGTCGTAATAGGCCATGCGGCGCGGCGCGCCGAGCAGGCCGACCCAATGCCACGGTATCGTGACCACCATCATGCCGATGAACCACATCCACAATTGCGTGCGCACCAGTTTCGCCGACACGATCGCGCGGCCGGTCAGTTGCGGCCACAGTTCGTACGCGATCGCGAAGTACATGATGACGATCGCGCCGCCGAAAATCAGGTGGAAGTGGCCGGTCACCCATTGCGTGTTGTGCACGGTCGAGTTCATCTGATAGCTCATGTTGATGAGGCCGCCCGCGCCGCCGAAGCCGAGCATCACGAACGAGAACGCGAGCACCAGCATCATCGGATTGCTCCACGGCAGTGCGGTGAGCCAGCCGAGCGCGCCCTTGCCGCCGCGCAGCCGGCCGGCGATTTCCACCGACGCGCAGATCGTGAACACGGTCAGCAGCGTCGGCACCGACACCATGCCCGTGAACACCGCGTGCAGGAACTTGAAGCCCGCGCCGACCTGCGGATCGACGAACAGGTGATGGATGCCGATCGGCATCGCGAACACGAGGAACAGGATGAACGACACACGCGCCATCGAATCGCTGTAGAGCCGTCCGCCGATCGCGCGCGGCACTAGCGTGTAGTACGCGATGTACGCCGGAATCAGCCAGAAGTAGACGATCGCGTGCAGCGTCCACGAGAACAGCACCCGACCGAGGCCGGCGTCGATCGTGTGGGCAAAGCCGAGCGCGACGGGCAGGATCTGGAACAGGATCTCGAGCGCCGCGCCGATCGCGGTCCATGCCCACAGGTACGCGCCCGCGACGTTCGCGAACATTGCGAGCGGAACGGGCTTGCCGGGATTGGCGCGCTTCCAGATGCGCAGGTTCACGTGCATCAGCGCGACCCAGATCCACGAGCCGACCACCACGAGCACGACGCCGAGGTAGTAGAACGGACTGCCGATCATCGGCGGATAGAACGTGAAGAGCACCGAGGCCTGGCCGAGCGCGACCGGCACCATCGCCATCACCGCGCCGACCACCAGCATGACGAGCGCAGCCCACGCCCATTTGAGGCCGACGAGGCGCTGCGCGAGCGCGAGCTCGACGATCGCGTAGCCGAAACCCATCGCGACCAGCGTCGGCAACACGTAGGCCATCATGGTGCCGTGCGCGGTCACCGATCGATAGTACAGCTCAGGGTCGCCGATCCACGGCAATAGGGGACTGCGCACCAGCATCTGCCACGCGCCGAGGCACAACGCGATCGCGAACGTGATGAAGGCGATCCAGAAATGCGCGAGTACGAGTCGCTTAGCGTGGAACACAGCTCAGTCTCCGTGATTGTCGGGCCTGTTCGAAAAAGGCGGCTTTGTCGATCACCTTCACGTGTGCCCACATGGTCTGATGGCCGAAGCCGCAGAATTCGTGGCACGGCATCGCGTGATCGGCGGGATGGTCGAACTGCGTGTTCAGCGTCGCGACGTAGCCGGGCACGACCATCGTGTTGATGTTGGTGTCGATGACGAGCAGGCCGTGTATGACGTCGGCGCTGGTGGTGCGGATCGTGATCGGCGTATCGGCGGGCACGAGCAGGCATTGCGGCGTGAACGAGTACTGTTGCGCGATGAAGCGCACGATCACCGAGCCGTCCGGCTGCACCGCGCTGCCGAGATTGTCCTCGGCGAATTCGCCGGAAAGCTGCAGGCGCGAGGGGTCGACGGTCTCGACGCGCGACGGCGGCATCATCGCCCAATGCACGCCCGAGAACACGATCACGGCAAGCATCAGCAGGATCAGCGCGACCGCGAAGATCGCCCAGCGCCGCTCGGCGCGCAACGCGACCGCGTGGCCGCTACCGGGTTGATGAGAAGAGTCGGTCGACATGGTCAGTGGATGATGCCGCGCGGCAAAAACGCGAAAAAGTAGAAGGCGAACCAGATCGCCATCACGATCACCGTGGAGACGCCTGCCAGTGCGATCGCGCCGCGAGGACCGGCCGCGACGACGTGTTCGACTTCGTCGTCGGTCGGCGGGGCGGCACTGTACGGGTCCTTCGCTTTCATGTGGTTGGTTCTCCTATGCGGTGCCTCGGTGGTGTGCCTCGAGGCGGCGCCTCAATGCAGTGGCGCCTTGCGCAGCTCGTTGACCTCGTGGGCCGTCACCGGCAGGCCGTGATTGCCCCACGCGGTGCGGATGAACGTGACGACGGCGGCCGCCTCGGTGTCGTTCAGCTCCTGGCCGAACGGCGGCATGCCGAACGGCTGCGGATTGCGTTCCGTTCCCGGCGGGAAGCCGCCGTTCAGCACGATGCGGATCGGGTTGACGGCCGAGTCCATTTCGATCGACTGGTTGCTCGCGAGCGGCGGGTAATGGGGCAGCTGTCCCTCGCCATTGTCGCCGTGGCAGATCGCGCATTTGTCCGCGTAGATCTGCTTGCCGAGTGCGAACACCTTGGGGTCCGGCGTCGCGCTCGGGCCGGTCTTGCGGCTTTGAACGTCGGGCAGTGACTTCAGATAGACGCCGATCGCCCGGATGTCCTCGTCCGTCAGGTATTGAAGGCTGTGATAAGTGACTTCGGCCATCGGACCATAGACTGCGCCGCGTTTGGAGATGCCCGCCTGCAACAGATCGACGATGTCCTCGATGCTCCAGTCGCCGAGCCCGCCGTCCTTGTCCGAGGTCAGCGACGGCGCGTACCAGTTCTCCACCGGAATCAGGCCGCCCGCGAACTGCTCGCGCGGCGACGAGCCGCCCAGCATGTTGATGCGGGTGTGGCACAACGTGCAGTGCCCGAGCCCTTCGACCAGATACGCGCCGCGATTCCATTCGACCGATTTGGTCGGATCGGGCTTGAACTCGCCTTCGCGGAAATAAAGGGTGCGCCAGCCGTACAGCAGATCGCGCTGATTGAACGGGAAGCGCAGCGTGTGCGGCCGGTTCGGCTGACGCACCGGCTCGACGGTCTTCAGGAACGCGAAGATCGCATTCGAATCCTCGCGCGTGACCTTCGTGTACTGGGCGATCGGCATGGCGGGGTAGATCAGCGAGCCGTCCGGCTTTTTGCCCGTGCGCATCATGTTGAAGAACGCGTCCTCGCTCCAGGTGCCGATGCCGTACTGCGGGTCCGGCGTGATGTTCGGCGAGTACAGCGTGCCGAACGGCGTTTCCATCGCGAGGCCGCCGGCAAACATCCTGCCGCGCGGCGCGGTGTGACACGCGATGCAGTCGCCCGCGCGCGCGAGGTATTCGCCGCGTTTGACGATGTCGGGGCGCGTGTCGGTGCCGGCGCCGGCTGTCGCGGTCGTGGCGCCCGTTTGAGCGACTTGGGGCGAGGCGGCATGCGCTGTCGTGGCGAGCGGTGCGTGGACCAGCAACGCAAGCGCGAGGCTGCCGGTCGCAAGGACGCTGGCCATGCTTGCCGGGCGCAGCCAACCGGGCGGGCGAAGTGTCGGCTTCATTGCGGTTGGCTCCCGCAAGCGAGGGGCAGCCGCGCGGCGGATGCCGGTGCGGGCCGGGGATCGTCGGGGCGCGGCTGGCGCGCGAGCCAGTTCGATACCGCGGAGATGTCGCTGTCGTTCAGCTTGACCGCGATCGTGTGCATGCAGTCCGGCGCGAGCGCGTGGCGGGTGCCCGAGCGCCAGGTGCCCATCTGTCCGGCGATATAGCTCGCGTGCAACCCGAGCAGGCCCGGAATGCCGGGCTGCGTGCCGGTCATGCGCGCGCCGTGACAGGCGATGCACGCCGGTATGCCGCGCGCAGGGTCGCCATGCTTGACGAGCTTTTCGCCGGCGGCAAGCAGCTTCGACGATACGGCGGCGTGATCGGATTCGGGGTAAGGCGGCTGCAGGGCCGCGAAATACTCACTGATCTGATGCAGGTAGTCGTCGGGCAGGTACGCGAGCAGATAGCCCATCGGCGGATAGGTGCGGCCGCCGTCGCGAAATGCGATCAGCTGATTGAACAGGTACTCGGCCGGTTTGCCGGCGATGCGTGGAAAGTAGTCGTTTTTGCGGCCCTCGCCCTGCACGCCATGACACGACGTGCAGGCGCGCACGCGCTGGTCCATCGCCGTAGGATTCGCGCCGGCCGCTGCATCGGTGGCCGCGAAAGCCGCGCCGCTCCACAGCGCGTGGAGCGCGCATAACGCGAACAGCACCGAAGAGCCGATAGTTTTGCGATACACACCGGGCCTCGTTGGGGAACGTTCTTATTGCTCGATTTATTTACCCTGCGCGCGTGTGCGGATTGCCTTATGAATCCGGAAACGACGCATCACGGGACTACCTGTTCTTATCTGACTTGCTATTAACCGCTAATCGGAACGGGCTTGTTCGGGACCGCGAAGTACAGATGCGCAATGATGATGCAATTGTCAGGCCAAAACTTTGATCTGCGACAATGATCCGCGCTGGATGCGCCTGGGACGGCGGCTTTCGGGCTGCAAGGCACAACCCATGAGGCGCTGAAAAAACGCGCGATACCGAGTGGCAGCGTGCAGCAATTTATCGGACGCGTCAATAGAGAATGCAAAGCAAACCAGGCGTTCCGATAATCGTGGTCGACGCGGATGAAGGCGCGGCTGCATAGGGTTTTGTTGCAGCGCGGGCAATTGATCTCAATGGATCACGTGAATGTGATTATCTGATGTCGATCGATCAATTTTGCTATGAATTGCTTTTGCGCCTGTATCTGCGTCTCATTCGCGCTGCTTCACATTTTGCGCAAACGCCGGTGCGTGTCATGCGAAGAGCCGCACGAGCGCCTCACGCGCATTGCTGACGAGTTCGCTTTCGCCCGGACGTCGCGGCAGCAGATGAAACTCGATGGCAGGCAGCGAGGGCAAGCCGATGTTCGCGGCACACGCCGCCACGCCGCCGCCGAGCGACGACTCGTTCAGACAGGAAATGCCAAGCCCCGCCTTCAGCGCGAGCTGCAGGCCCGCGACGCCGGACGCCGAATGCGACACCACGTAGGCCACCTTGTGTTCGTCGAGCAGCTTGACGACGAAGCGCTGCAACTGACACGTCGACGGCAGCAGCACCAGCTGAAACGGTGCGGCGGGGCGGCTCGCGGCATCGGCGCAACTGGCCCACAACAGCTTTTCGCGGCGCACGACGATGCTCGGGGCACCGGCGCTGGCGCCGCGCGCGCGCGTCTGGCCTGTCACGAGGCGCGCCGACAGACCGATATCGAACGACGCGTGATCGTCCGCGCCGCAGTCGATCACCGCGCTCGGCAGCACGGTCACGTGCAGCTTCAGCCGCGGATGCTGTTCCGAAAACGTCTTCAGGATGCGGGCGATGTCATGCGGCCGGTAGTAGTCGGTGATCGCGATGCGCAGTTCGCCGTCGAGCGAGCGGCCTTGCAGATCGTCGAACGCCGCTTCGCTCATCGCGATGATGCGGCGCGCGTGTCCGAGCAGACGCTCGCCCGCGGGCGTCGGACTGACGCCCTGCCGGCCGCGCACGAAGAGCGGCTGGCCGGTGCGTTCCTCGAGCTTCTTCAACTGCTCACTCACCGACGATTGCGACAGGAACACGCGCTCGGCGCCCGCCGAAACGCTGCCCGATTCGGCGACGGCGACGAAGGTCCGCAACTGCGCAAGATCGAAACCACGTTGGCTCATGATTCGGGTTTTCCGATGGCGGTGATCTGAAATTCCGGCTTTTCCGATGGAATGCCCAGCCGTAGCATACCCCCGAATGACTTGCGGAGGGTGTGATGGAGAACGGATCCATGGCAGTGGCGCGCGGCGCCGGCGAACGCGGCGCGAAGCATCGCTGGAAGGTGCTGGGCGTAGGCTTTGCCGCAAACGCGAGTTTTTCGGCGGCTTTTTCCGGGATCCCGACGACCGCGGTGTTCCTGCGCTCGGACTACCACCTCGGCAACCACGAGCTCGGCCTCGTGCTCGGCATGCTTGGGCTCGGCATCGCCGTCAGCGAGTTGCCGTGGGGGCTGCTGACCGACCGCTGGGGCGACCGTCGCGTGTTGCTGCTCGGGCTGCTGTCGACCGCGGCCGCGCTTGCCGGTCTTGCGCTGTTCGTGTCGCCGGGCGGCGCGCATGTGCCAGGCACCGCGCCGCTCGCGCTCGGGCTGCTGCTGGTCGGACTGCTGGGCGGTAGCGTCAACGGATCGAGCGGCCGCGCGGTGATGGCGTGGTTTCGCGATGGTGAGCGCGGTCTCGCGATGAGCATCCGTCAAACCGCCGTGCCCGCGGGTGGCGGACTCGGCGCACTGGCGCTGCCAGTGCTCGCCTCGCGCTTTGGTTTTGCGAGTGCTTATGGGGGACTCGCGTTGGCGTGCGCGATCACCGCGTGGTTCGCGTGGGTGTGGCTGCACGAGCCCGCGCACGCCGACGACGCGTTTGCGGCCGGCGCGCAGAGCGCAAACACCCCCAACGTCAGCGCGCCGCCAGCGATTTCGCCATTGCGAGACATCGCGATCTGGCGCGTCGCGCTCGGCGCGGGCGCGCTGTGCGTGCCGCAGATTGCCGTCATCACGTTCGGCACGGTGTTCCTGCACGACTTCGGCCGTGCCGGCGTGTTCGCGATCAGCGCGACGATGGCCGCTGTGCAGAGCGGCGCCGCGATCGCGCGGGTCTGGAGCGGCGCGTGGACCGACCGGCGCGGGAATCGTCGCGCGTATATGCGGACATGCAGTCTGTTGACCGCCGTGCTGTTCGTGCTGCTCGCGCTCGCGACCGGGCTCGTCGGCCTGCATCGCGCCGGGAGCGTCGTGCTGTTCGCGCTGATGATCGTGCTCGGCGGCGTCTGTGCGTCGGCGTGGCACGGCGTCGCGTTCACCGAACTCGCGACGCTCGCCGGTACGCGCCGCGCGGGCACCGCGCTCGCGATGGGCAACACCTGCGTGTTCCTCACACTGTTCCTGACGCCGCTCGCGATTCCGACGCTGCTGTCGATCGGAGCATGGCCGCTGGTGTGGGCGGTCGCGAGCGCGTGCGCGTTGCTCGCGTTGCCGGTGTTTCCGCGCGTGGCGTCGACACGTGCGATGCGCGCTTGTGATGCGACATGAATGGCAGTGCGCAAATTGCTTTGTAGAACTGCAAATTATCCCAATGCTTCAGCCGGATTCGGAAGGCTCCGATTGTCGTGATTGTGTGAGGGTGATGAGATGGCTTCTCCGGCGCGGCGCCTGAGTGCCGCGACGCAGGTCGATGCACGCACGGTAATTCCTGCGCACATACCCACCACTCATATAACGAGCGAAACCAATCGTGGCGAATCTACGAATCATTCTGGCGGACGATCATCCGTTCGTCCTGCTTGGCCTGAAATCGACACTGGAGAGGTACGAAGGACTGTCCGTCGTCGGTCAGGCGAGCGCGCCCACCGCGTTGATCGCCATGCTGCAACACACGCGGTGCGACGTGCTCGCCGTCGATCTTTCCATGCCGGAGCCCGCCGGAGGGATCGGCGACGGACTCGCCTTGATCCGACACATCCGCCGCACGTGGCCTTCATTGCGCGTCGTCGTCGTGACCGCGCAGACGAACGCCGCGATGTTGCGCGTCATCGCCTCCGATGGCGCCGTCAGCGTGATCGGGAAAACCGACTCGCTCGACGAATTGCCGCGGGCCATCAGCGACAGCGCGCGCTACCTGGGCCGCTCGGTGGCCGAAACGCTTGCGTGTTCGCAGCAGGACAACGGTGTGCTCGTGTCGGCACTGCTGTTGTCGAAGCGGCAGACCGACATCCTGCGCAGGCTGGTGAACGGCGAGTCCATCGCGCAGATCGCGACGGCGCTCGGCTGCCATCGCCGCACGGTGAGCCGGCAAAAACGCGAAGCGATGGCGCGGCTTGGCGTCGCCGACGATCCCGCGCTTTTCTCCTGTGTGCGCGCCTGCGGCACGCTCCTGCTGGAACCCTAAGCATCCGGTAAACGCTATTCGGTCGATTTCAGAGCGTTCTTATGTTGGTCGCAAAAGAAATGCTCGACCATTCAGTGAGCGCCGGTCATACACAACAAGGTGTCGGGAAATGAAAGTATCGTGGAGCGCCAGACGATGAACCTCATGGCTGCATCAGGCACGCCTGTTCGAACGATCATCGCGGACGATCATCCGTTGGTTCTGCTGGCTATAGAAAATCTGATTGGCAATTATCCCAACCTGAAGGTGGTTGGCCGCGCGGCAGATGTCGCCGAACTGTTTATCGAAGCCGACCGCAGTCCCTGCGATCTCGTGCTGATGGACCTATACATGCCGGGAGGGCACAACGACAACGGGTTCGAAGCCGTGAGGCAGTTCAAGGCACGCTATCCCAACGTCGCGCTCGTCATTTTGACAATGGAAACGGAGGCCACGACGCTGCGCAAGGTGATGTCGCTCGGCGTGAATGGACTGCTGAGCAAGCGCGACCGCATCGATCTGATTCATGTGGCGGTGGTCATGGCGCTGGCGCGCGAGTGTTATGTCGGTCCGGCGGTGCGCGCCATGCTCACCGACGTCACGCTGGCGCAACGGCGCGACTACGTGCGCGCCACATTGTCTCGCCGCGAGTTCGAGGTATTTACGCAGTACGCGTCGGGACTCGGGGTCACGGAAATCGCTATTCGGCTGGGGCGTAGCGTGAAGACGATCAGCGCGCAAAAGTGCATGGCCATGCGCAAGCTGTCGCTGAATAGCGAAGCCGAATTGTTTCGTTTCGCCGTCGAATATGGAGTAGTGCCCGAAGGGCATGGTAGCGACCGCTAACCGGGCGGCAACCTGCTGCGCAGGCGCGCAGCGAATGTATCGGCATAACCGGGGACACATTTCGTGCGGTATGCCGATCGACAATATAAGAAAGCCACGCAAAAGAATGACCAACAAGATATACGTCGTCGTGGCGGACGATCACGACTGCGTTCGTGAGGGCGTCCGATCTCTGCTGCGCGACAAGCCGAATATCGAAATCGTCGGCGAAGCGGCCGACACCGATAGTCTCGCGAAGCTGCTCGATGCCTGCGCATGCGACGTCGTCGTGTCGGACATCGGCATGCCGGGACTCGACGGAGACAGCAGCGCGGTGCCGCTATTGCGTCGCCTGTTGCGGCGCAAGTCGCACCCGCACGTGGTCGTGCTGACTATGATCGAGCGTGCACACGTCTTGACGGGCTTGCGCAATATCGGTGTGACAGGAATCGTCGACAAGCGCGACGCCGCGAGCGCACTGATCGACGCAATCGAGGCCGTTGCCGCCGGGCGCACTCATCTATCGGAGCAGGTGATGGCGGTACTCGCGGCTGCCGATCCTGCGCCGCCCGGTCGCGGCGGTGCGATGAGCGCGCGCGAGTGGGAGGTGTTTCAGCTCTATGCGCGAGGCCTCGCGGTGCACGAAATCGCCACGCGTCTGCGACGTAGCGACAAAACCATCAGCACGCAAAAGCGCAGCGCGATGCGCAAGCTCGGACTGGAAACGGAAGCCGATCTGATCGACTACGCCGCTCAGATCGGGCTCGTATGAGGCGCTGTGATACTCAAAAATTCTTGACGGATGGGATAGAAATGGTGGCGTTGGGCAAGCGATTGTGGAGCGAGGGCGTGGGTACGGCATGGCTCGTGTTCGTCGGCTGCGCCAGCACGGTGCTGGATACCGCGAGCGTGCTGCAGGCTAGCGGTGCGCTGCAAATGTCGTTGGCGTTCGGTCTTGCGCTCGCTACCGCCAGCTATGCCTTCGGCAAGATTTCCGGCGCCCATTTCAATCCTGCCGTCACCATCGGCTTCACGGTCGCTCAGCGTTTTCCGGTGCGCGATCTGTTGCCCTATATCGCCGCGCAGATCGCGGGCGCAATCGTCGCAGCGGCGTTTCTTGCCTATCTCGCCTGCGGCCGGCCGGGTTTCGAACTTGCCGCGAGCGAATTCGCGGCGAACGGCTTCGGCGCGCATTCGCCCGCCGACTATCCGTTGCATTCGGCGCTCGTCATGGAGTTCGTGCTGTCGTTCGTTTTCGTCGCGGCCTGCCTGCTGGTCGTCGTTCGAAAAGAGCTGGCTACGGTTGCGCCGTTCATCACCGGCGCATGTCTGATGCTCGTCTATCTGGTGTCGATTCCGGTCACCAATGGATCGGTCAATCCCGCCCGCTCGACAGCGCAGGCGCTATTCGTCGGCAATTGGGCGCTGGACCAGCTGTGGCTGTTCTGGGCCGCGCCGTTGGCGGGTGCGATCGCGGCTGGCGTGCTGTTTTCGTTTCTGGACGGCCATGCTGATGCGTCCACAGGGTCGCTGGCGGACGGGCAGGGTGACGTTTCGTGAGCGCGGGGCGTCACTCGCTGCGCCACTCGACGATGCATTGGCTCGCGTTATGTCTGCTGGCCGCCACGCATGCGATCTGCATGGCCGCACCCGGCGGCGTGGAGTCGGAGGCGTCCGCAATCGTCTCTGTCTCCGCGGCCTCCGCAGTGCATGTGCGCTCTTTAGCCCCGTCGCCCACTGCATTTCCCGCCAGATTGACCGTCGGCATACTCGAAGGCGGCTGGCCGCCATTCGACATCCAGCAGGACGGCCGGCCCGCCGGCATCAGCGGCGACCTGTTGCGCGTGCTCGTGGGGCCGAACGTCGTCATCGAGACGAAGACCTTTCCCGATATGGCCAAACTCATCGACGCCGCATGCTCCGGCCAGGTCGACCTGCTGATGAGCGTAGCGCGTACGCCGGAGCGCGAACGCTGCCTCGGTTTCACGGCGCCGTACTTCCGCGCGTTCGCGTCGGCTGTCGTGCGTCGCGACGATACCCATTACGCGAACTCTGCCAACCTCGGCGGCGCGCGTATCGCGATTGAGCGAGGTTTTGCGCGTGAGCGTCTGTTGCGCGATGGCTTTCCGCACGCGAGGATCGTCTTGTTTGCGAGCACGCAAGAGGCGCTGACGGCGGTCCTGCATGGCGATGCCGACGTGTACTTCGGCTTCACGCCGGTCGTGCGATATGAACTGGCCACGGAGGCTTATCGCGGCCTGCGCGTGGCCTTCGAGCCAGTCGGCAAGGCGCTCGACCTGCGCTTTGCCGTCTCGCCTCGACAGATTGCGTTGCGTGATCAACTGAACCGCGCGTTCGCTTCGCTGAACCCCGCCGAGGCCGCCGAGATACGCGCGCGCTGGCTGTCCGGCAACTTCAACACGGTGCCCGTACCAGACACCTCTGGCTTCACGCTAACGCCGGAAGAAAAGAACTGGCTGCGTTCACTGCCGCCGTTGCAGATCGGTTTTGACAAGGACTGGGCGCCGTTCAGCTATGTTGACGACGCCGGTCGCCCCGTCGGTCTGACCGCCGATTACCTCGCGTACCTGAGCAGTACGCTCGGCGTCGTGCTCAACCGCGCGCGCATGGCTGACTGGCCCACCACCGTCGAAGCGTTTCAGCGCGGCGACCTCGCGGTGCTGGCCACCGCGTCGAGCCGCGGTTCGCTTCTCGAAGGCGCCGAGCATACCCGCGTGTACGAGCGCGATCCGCTGGTGATCGTCGGGCGCAACGGCGTGCCGCCCGCATGTTCGTTCGACGACTTCGCGTCGTGCAGCATCGTGATGTCGCCGCATGTAGCCGGTTCGGTGCCGCTCGCGTTCGAAGCGGTGCCGGTCGATCACATCGTCGTCGCGGCGAGCCTCGACGATGCGCTGCGCGAGGTCGCGAGCGGCGAGGCCGACGTGGCGGTCGGCAACGCGGCCGCGATCAACGCGCAGCTGCGGCGGCACTACGCCGCCGCCCTCAGGGTGCTCGGCACGCTCGGCGAATCCGACTCGTTGTATTTTGCCGTGCGCGAGGATCTGAGCCCGCTCGTCAAGCTGATCGATCGCGCGTTGCAGGCGATGCCTGCGGCCGAAAAGCAGCGCATCCGCCGCAAGTGGGTGAGGCCCGCCGCACCGCACGACGCGATCTGGAGCGTGACCGCGGTGCGGCTGCTGCCGGTCCTGATCGCCATCGGCGTCGTGCTGCTGGTCACGTTGCGCTCGTACGTGCTGCTGCAGCGCGAAGTCCGGCTGCGCAAGCAGACCGAGCGCGAGCTTGCACTGCAACTCAACTTCCAGGAAACGATGATGCAGACGGTGCCGTATCCGCTCACCGCGAAAGGCCTGGACGGACGGTACATCGCGATCAACGAAGCCTATGAGAAAGCGTGCGGGCTCGACCGGGAGGCCGTGCTCGGGCGCACGACGGCCGAGGTCGGCACATGGGGCGACGCGAACAGCCGCATGCTCGACGACATGACGCGCGAGATTCTGCGCGGCGGCGGCAGCGCGAATGTCGAGTTGCAGTTCGAGGACAGCGCCGGCGAGTCGCGGCATGGGCTTTTCTGGACGAGAGTCTGCAAAGGCACCGACGGACAGCCGGCGTACGTGCTCGGCACGATGGTCGACATCACCGATATCCGGCGTGCCGAAATGCGCGCGCGCGAAACCGAACGGCGCCTGTTCGACGTCACGCGCTCGTTGCCGGCCGTTGTGTTCCAGTTGCGGCGCTCGCCGGCCGGCGCGTATTCGTTCCCGTACATCGGCGGCGACACGCGGCATCTGCTCGGCGAGGGTGGTGGCGACGCAAACGCATCGCCAGGGCTTGCGCGGGTCGATTTCCAGCGCGTGTCGGAGCTGGATCGGCCGCTCGTGCTCGGCGAGCTCGAGCGTTCCGCGAGCCGTGCCACTCCCGTGCATATGGAGTTCCGCCTCGAAAGCGCCGGCCAGCTGAAATGGGTGCGGGCCGAGTTGGTGCCGCGGCGCGAAGCCGACGGCAGCGTCGTGTGGAGCGGCTATTGGGTCGATGCGAGCGTCGAGCGCGCGCGTTCGGAGGAGCTCGCGCGGGCACGCGATGTGGCCGAGGCGGCCTCGCGCGCGAAGGACAACTTCTTCGCGATGATGAGCCACGAAATCCGCACGCCGATGAATGGCGTGCTGGGTCTCGTCGAAGTGCTCGAGCGCACGCAGCTCAGTACCGACCAGAGCGAAATGCTCGGCATGATCCACGAGTCGGCGGGCGCGCTGCTGCAGATTCTCGATGACCTGCTCGACTATTCGAAGATCGAGGCGGGGCGGCTCACGCTCGAAGCCGAGCCGATCGATCTGCGTGAGCTCGTCGATAACGCGGTCGGCTTGCTGGCGGGGGGCGCCCACGAAAAAGGTCTGAAAGTGCGCGTAGACATTGCGGCCCGCGTCGCTGCGACGCTGCGCAGCGACAGCGTGCGTCTGCGGCAGATTCTGTTCAACCTGCTCGGCAATGCGATCAAGTTCACGCCGAAGGGCGAGGTGGGCGTGAGCGTATCGGTCGTCGAAGATCGCGCGGATTCGCAGACCTTGGAACTGACCGTGCAGGACACCGGCATCGGCATCGCACCGGACCTGCAGGCGGGTTTGTTCGAGCCGTTCGTGCAGGCGGAATCGTCCACCACGCGGCGCTTCGGCGGCACGGGCCTCGGGCTGACGATCTGCCGCAAGCTGATCGAACTGATGAACGGCACGCTCACGCTGCGCAGCGAACTCGGCCACGGCACGAGCATGATCGTGCGGCTGACGATGCCGGTCGTCGCGCGGCGCTATCCGGTCAATGGTCTGCGCGGCAAACTCGGCGTGGTGATCACGCGTGATCCTTGCATCGGCCGCGCCCTGGCGCAGTTCGGCGAGGCGCTTGGGCTCGAACTGCGCCGCCTCGCGCCCGACGCGGCGACGCTGGGCGACAGTGCCACACTGAGCCGCGCGGATCTGCTGTTCGTCGGCGACGACGTCACGTTGCCCGCGCGTATCGGCGCCAATACGCGCGTCATCACGCTGACCGAAAAATCGCAGCCGACGGGTTACCGCATCGTCGACGACAAGGTGCGCGTGAGCATCAACCCGATTTCCTGGCGCGGTCTCGGCGCCGCGTGCGCGGCAGCGATGACGGGGCTGCCGTCGATGGCCCCGATGGGCTCGCGCGCGGCAGGCGTGCCGTCCGCGATCGAAGGCGTCGCGCCGCCGCCGGATCGTGAACGCGCGATCGCGAGCGGGCGGCTGATTCTTGTCGCGGAAGATCATCCAGTCAATCAGGAGCTGATCCGCCAGCAACTCGCACTGCTGGGTTTCGCGTGCGACGTCGCGAACGACGGCGTCGAGGCGCTCGCGGCGCTGGAGCGCACGAACTATGGTTGCCTGATCACGGACTGTCACATGCCGAACCTGTCCGGCTACGAACTGACCCGCCGTATCCGCGAAGCGGAGGCACGGCGCGGCGGCGCGCAACGTCTGCCGATACTCGGCATCACGGCCAATACCGCGCCCGACGATCTGGGTCTCTGCCGCGAAGCCGGCATGGACGACAGTCTGATCAAGCCGACCCGGCTCGCGACGCTGCGCGACAACCTGGGCCGCTGGTTTGGCACCGACAGCGTGCGGCAGGCCGCGCCGCCGGAAACGCCCGGTCGCACGTCGTCAGCGCCGGCCGGCGAGCGGCCGGCCATGCAGAGCGTGAGCGCCGAGCCGTTCGTGCCGGTCGAACTCGCGCACATGACGCAATTGTGGGGGAGCGAGGCGACGGTCAAGGCGTTGCTCGGCTCATTCGTCTCGTCGATGCGCGACGACATCAAAGCGCTTGCGGCGTTACTCGAACGCGCGGACGAGGGGCGGGTGCGCGAGTGGCTGCATCGGGTGACGGGGGCGGCGAGCGTGCTGCAGTATCCGCCGCTCGTGCAAGCGCTCGAAGCCTATTGCTGCGACATCAGCGCGAAATCGCCCGAGCAGTTGCGTGACGAGGGGCATGCGCTGATCCGCGAATGCGAGGCGATGCTCGACGGCATCGAACAGCAGGCCGCGTTGCTCGCCTAGTGTGCGGCGCGCAGTGGCCCCGCGCAAACACACAAGCAATTCAAAAGGTCGGGGAAAAATCGGGACGAAAAAAAACGCGGCCGAAGCCGCGTTAAAGATTTGGAGACGTCCTTCGATGAAGGAGTCACTTCTCGCGAACGGAATGATACCAGGAATGGCGTCATTTATTCATTGCAATTCGCGCAATTAACTTTTCGGCTAAATCGATTAAAGCGGTTTAGCAATACGCTTTCTGTCTTTATTTCAGGCTCATTCGACGAAAACGTATACGCATTGCGCACTTTGCGCCAATGAGCATTGCGTTTGATTCACAGTCCGGTTCGAATTAGACCGGCATCAAACAAGCTGCCAGTCCAGCCTCACCGGCTCCGAACGATTTGCACTAGTATGTGGAAGCTCCGCGCGGCCGACAGTGGCGCCGCCGCGGCGCGTCAATGTCCGGAGAAGACCATGATTTCGCTGCGAAAATTGAATCTGGCCGTGGTGTTGTGGGCCCTCGCATCGGGCGCTGCATTCGCGGATACGGTGGCGTTGAAGGCGAATCTCCAGCCGTCGAGCGAAGTACCGCCGCGCGTGAGTCACGGGCACGGCATACTGGATGCCACCTTCGACACGTCCACCCAATCGCTGCAGTGGACCATCACTTATGAGGGCTTGAGCGGCCCGTGCACCGCCGCGCATTTCCACGGTCCCGCGCCGGTCGGACAGAACGCGAAGGTCCAGGTGCCGATCGACAGGAATGCGCTCGCGAGCCCGATCAAAGGCACGGCGAAGCTGACCGAGCAGCAGGTCACGGATCTGCTGGCAGGGCAGTGGTACTTCAACGTTTATACCGCGCAGAATCCGACCGGCGAGATTCGTGGGCAGGTGCTGCCGGCGAACTAAGGGCGGCGTTCGCATGCGCCTCGCGCGCGTGCCGCGGCGCAGACACACCATCACCCGACTAGAACGCGCTACCCACTGGCGCCCCCAACGCACGTACCATGACGGGACTTCAACGAAGGAGCATGTCCCGATGAGCTGGCAAAACGCGCTCGCGTGCTGGTATTTGCGCAGGCGATTTCGGCCTGAAACCCTCAAGCCGGTTATCAATGTCGAACGGGCGCGCGCGCTGACCTCGAAGCGCGTGTGGTCGCCCCGCGTGCCACGCGGTTGGCATCTGCGCGAAACGTATGGCGCGAGCGACGCACCGCTGGTCGGCGAATGGCTGGAGCGTGCGGACGGCGGCACGGCCGGCGGCGCGGAGCCTACGGTGCTGTATTGCCACGGCGGCGGCTACTACTTCTGCTCGCCGCGTACGCATCGGTCGCTGACGTTCGCCCTCGCGACGCGCGCCGACGCGCGGCTCTTCTCCCTCGACTACCGCCTCGCCCCCGAGCATCGCTTCCCGGCCGCGCTTGACGACGCCACCGCGGCCTATCGTCAGTTGCTCGCCATGGGCATCGCACCCAGTTCGATCGTGATCGCCGGCGACTCGGCCGGCGGCGGTCTCGCGCTCGCTACGCTGGTCGCGCTGCGCGACGCCGGCGCGCCGATGCCCGCGGGCGGCCTGCTGTTCTCGCCGTGGACCGATCTCGCGACGACCGGCGCAAGCCTGCGTACCAACGACAGCGTCGATCCGATGTTTTGCGGCGCCTCGATCGGGCGTGCGGCCAAGGTCTATCTCGGCGACGCGCCGGCCATCCATCCGTACGCATCGCCGGTCTATGCGGACCTGCACGGTCTGCCGCCGCTGTTCGTGCAGGCGGGCAGCACCGAGGTGCTGCTCGACGACGCGCGCCGCGTCGCCGACAACGCGCACGCGGCGGGTGTCGATTGCGAATGCGAGGTGTGGAAGGACGTGCCGCACGTGTGGCCGATGTTCGCGCCGTTCATGCCGGAGGCGAACCGCGCGCTCGACCGCGCGGCCGCGTTCGTGCGACGCGCGACGAGCCGTGCCGCGAATCAGGCTCAGGCGTCGAGCGTGACGTCGAGCGTCTGATAGACGGCTTCGATCGTTTGCTGGCCGTATTGCCGCTCGAGCCGGCGCACGGTGAAGTGCCCGTGCGCCACTTGCTGGAAGTGATCGATAAATACCGTGTTGACCATGGCGCCGAGCACCGCGCCGATCGCCGGAATCGATTTGGCCGCGATCTGCTCGCTGACCTGCACCGAAAAGCGCGCGGCGATCGCGTTGAGCAGCCGCAGCAGCGCCGCCGAGCCGTGCGTCGTAAAGCCCTTGCTGGCGACTTCGGACGACGCCTTCGACACCGCCTGCGCGAGCGCGCCGCGCATGAAGAAGTAGCCGAAGTCGGCGGCGTCGTCCTCGCTCGACGTGCCGCCCATGCCGAGCACGGTCAGACATTGCAGCTGCGTTTCGACTGAGTTCAGGTCCTCGCCCTCGCTGCGCGCGATGTCGCAGATCGAGCGGAACATCAGCGTGGTCGTCACCGGCAGCTCGACCGGCAGCGCGAGGAGGCCGAACGCGCCGCCGGCCGCGCCAGTCGTCGCGACCGCGAACTTGTGCAGCAGGTTGCTCGGCTTGTCGGGTGCGAGCGGCTTGGTGTCGTCGCGGCGGCCGAGCGTGCGCAGCGCGATCGACAGGCATTTGCGCAACGCGGCCTGCGTCGCATCGGCCACCTTTTCGTTGGCGAACGTGGGAATGCGTGACAGCAGCTTCTCGATCGGCGCGCCGACGACGCTCGCGAGCTTCATCGTGAGCGCGGGGCTTTCGAGCTGGTGTTTCGCGCGCCGCAGCGCGTTCAGGTCCTGCTCCGATAAGGATGGGGCTGCGAGCGTGCTTGGCTGCATGGGCCTCCCTGGCATGTGGTGTCGTGTCGTGGTTAGTTCAGGTCAGTTTACCTACGCGCTGCAAGACGCGTTCCGTCCCGGTTAGAGCGTTGCGCCGTGGTATGATTCCGAATCCTTTGACAAGTCAACTTTTGCTCCCGTCAAAAATGGCTGTCCACACCGCCGCCCACCATTCGAGTGGGCAAGTCTTACCGTTCCGCGAATCCCTGCTGGCCATGCTCGGCATCTCGTTCGTCACGATGCTGGTCGCGCTCGACCAGACCGTGGTCGGTACCGCGCTGCCCACCATCGTGTCCGAACTCCGCGGCTTCGAGCTGTACGCGTGGGTCGCCACGTCGTATCTGCTCAGCTCGGTGATCACCGTGCCGATCTTCGGGCGGCTCGGCGACTACTACGGGCGCAAGCCGTTCGTGATCGCGTCGATCGTCGTGTTTACCGGCGCATCGGTGCTGTGCGGCGCGGCCAACAGCATGCTATTTCTGGTGCTCGCGCGCGGGCTGCAGGGCATCGGCGGCGGCATGCTGGTCGGTACCGCGTTCGCCTGCATTCCCGATCTGTTCCCCGATTCCGTCGTGCGGCTGCGCTGGCAGGTCCTGATGAGCTCGGCGTTCGGCATCGCGAATGCTGTCGGCCCGTCGCTCGGCGGTTTTCTGACGCAGTACTACGGCTGGCGCTCGGTGTTCTACGTGAATCTGCCGGTTGGGCTGCTGTCGCTGTTTTTCGTCTGGCGTTTCCTGCCGCATCTGCGGCACGTCGAGCATACCGTCAAAATGCGGCTCGACTGGCCCGGCGCGCTGCTGATCGCGATTGCGCTCGGCTCGCTGCAGCTGTTCGTCGAATTGCTGCCGAAGCATGGCCTCACGCTAAGCGCGCTTGCGTTGCTCGGATTGAGCGTCGCGTCGGCGATCTCGCTGTGGAAATGGGAAAAGCGCTGCCCGACCGCGATCCTGCCGGTCGACATGTTCCGCAACCGCAGTCTCGCCGCGCTGTTCACGCTGGCCGTGCTCGGCGGCTTCACGATGTTCTCGCTGCTGTTCTATGCGCCGCTGCTGTTCCAGGGCGGCTTCGGCATGTCGCCGAAAGAGGCGGGCATCGTGATCACGCCGCTCGTCGTGTTCATCACGATTGGCAGCATCACGAACGGGCGCGTCGTGTCGCGGGTGAAGAATCCGAACCTGATGCTGTACATCGGCTTTGCGATGGTTGCGCTGTCGTGCCTTGGCATCGTCGTGGCGACCCGGTCGATGCAGCAATGGGTGCTGATGTCGTTTATGATCGCCGGCGGCCTCGGGCTCGGCTTCGTGATGCCGAACCTGACGATCTTCGCGCAGCAGACCGCGGGCCGCGAGCACCTCGGTATTGCGACCGCGCTGTTGCAGTCGCTGCGGATGATCGGCGGCATGATCGGCACGGCGCTGACCGGCACGCTCGTGACCCATATGTACAAGAGCGGCGTGCGCAATGTGCTGGAAGGCGCGGGCGCATCGCACTGGTTCGCCGATCTCGGCGATCCGCAGATCCTGATCAACCGCGACGCGCAGACCACGCTCGTCAACCAGTTGACGCACGCGGGCCATAACGGCGCGATGCTGCTCGAAAGTGCGCGCGAGGCGCTGGTCGGGGCGATCCATCTGGGTCTCGCGATAGCCGCGGCAATCGCCGTCGTGTCGGTGTGGCAATGCCGCCGCGTGCCGCCGATCAAGCTGCGGCGCAAGCTCGAGCCCGTGACTCACGCGGACTGATTTTTGGACTTGGTGTTGGACAGACAGATTATGGAAGAACAGGATCGCGTCGCCGTCGTGCAGCAATTCGGCCGCACTTATCGGTCGTTCATGTCGGCATTCGAGGCCCAGGTGGGGCATCCGTTGCCACGTTGGCGTATTCTGCTCGCGCTGCGCGAGCGGGCCGGCGAGTCGTCGCAGAAGCGGCTCGTCGAGCTGCTGCGCGTCGATCCGGGCGCGCTCACGCGGCAGCTGAAGACACTCGAAGGCATGGGCTGGATCGCACGAAGCATGGATACGCGCGATAACCGCGTGACCAATGTGCGCCTGACCGAAGCGGGCTACGCCGCGACCGAGGCGAGCCTGCCGCGTCGCAATGCGTTTTTGCACGACACGATGGCGGCATTGCCGGACGAGGTGCTTGGGGCGTTGTCGAGCGCGCTGAAAATGCTGGAGACGCGCATCGGCGAAGTGACGGCCAATGCGAGCGCAGCGGCCGTGGCCGCCGCGGCGGCGCAGGAGACCGCGGGCGACGAGGCGGCGTAACACGCGTAATTTTTGCTGCGTGCGTGGCGATAAAAATGGCTGTGCGCCCAAGGGCACACAGCCATTTTTTGTGGTGGAAACGCCCCTGCCTCAGTCAGCGCAGCGCGATCCAATCAGAAGAACGTCTCGATCACTTCTTTCACGCGATACTGCGGATCGACAACCAGTACCTGCTTCCACTTGTCGAACGTCAGGCACGGATGCGAGATGTCGAACGCGATCATGTCGCCGACTTTCAGATCGGCGCCGGCGGGAATCCGCAGATACGCGTGCTGGTCCATCAGGCCGAAGATTTCCCAGCCCTCGCTCGCGGCGATATCGCGCGGTGCTTCGTTGCCCGGACGATAGTGGCGCGACGGTTCCGGCATGCCCGAGTCGAACGCGGAGTCGCGTTTGCCGAGGCCGATGATCGCGCGATCCGGCTCTGGAATGGACTGCACGTACGCCCACAATTGCAGCGCCGGCAACAGCCCTTCGCCCATTTTCTTCGCGACGGGATTGCGCGCGAAGATGTCGGTCTGCGCCTTGCGATAGATGCCGACGTCGTGCGTCAGATAGCAGCCCGGGCGCAGCACGACTTCGACCTTGCCCGATTGCGTCGCTTGCGCGAACTCTTCGGCGACCACGTCGTACCACGCCGAGCCCGCGCCCGATAGCACCGCCGGCGAGCGCGCGAAACGCCCCTGCTCGACGAGTTCGCGCGTCACCGCGACCGCGCCTTGCAGGAACGCGCGCACCTCGGGTTCTTCCTTCAGCACGCCTTCGTACAGCTCGACGCCCGCGAGCTTCAACACGTCCGGATAGCGCGCGATCGCGTCCAGCACCGCATTGCGCTGCGCTTCATCGCGCACGCCGGTGCGACCGCCCGGCACGCCGAGTTCGAGCAGCACCTGCAGCGGCTTCTTCACCGACGTGAAGAATTCGCCGAGCTGCTCGACGCCTTCGGCCGAATCGACGAGGCAGAAGAACTCGAACTCCGGATCGGTGAGCAACTCGGCGATCATCATCATGTTGTGGCGGCCGACCAGCTGGTTCGCCATCAGGATGCGGGACACGCCGCCGTGGTACGCGGCGCGCACCTGGTGGGCCGTGGCGAGCGTGATGCCCCACGCGCCGGTTTCGAGCTGACGGCGAAACAGTTGCGGCGCCATCGTGGTCTTACCGTGCGGCGCGAGCTTGACGCCATATTCGGCGACGAACGCCTGCATCCACTTCAGGTTGTGCTCGACGCGATCCTCGTACAGCACGGCGGCCGGCAGGCTGACGTCTTCTGCGAGCAGGTTCCACTCGAGGCGCGCGGCGTCCTTCAGCTGGACGCTGGTGCCCGGAACCATGCCCAAGCCCTTGCTATAAGGATCAATCGTCGCGCCCTGATAGTTTGTAACTTTCATGTCTCCGTGCTCCATCGTCCGGTTAAATTGCATCAGATTTGACTTTACCATGTTACCGAAAGTACGATGTCTGGAGAAATGTTATTTAGTACCACGGGTTTCGAAGGCTGCCGGAAAGGCGCGCGAAAGCCGTGTCGCCAACCCCACCGTCCGCCATGAACAGTAGCGCCGAACCGCTCGCATTCGACATCGTTGCGCGCATCGCCGAATGCGCGCCGGAGTTGCGTTCCGCTGAACGCAAGGTCGCCGCGCTGATCCTCGACGATCTGACCAGCGCGTCGCGCGCGAGCATCGGCGCGCTCGCGCAGCAGGCCGAGGTGAGCATCGCGACCGTCACGCGCTTCGCCAAGGCGGTCGGCTGCCGCGACGTGCGCGAACTGAAGCTGCGGCTCGCGCAGGCGGCCGCGGTCGGTCAGCGTTTTCTCGAGCGCGAGGTAGCAAGCGGCGCACCCGAGCCGATCGCCACGCGCGTTTTCGACGAGCTGCAAACCGCGCTCGCGCGCAACCACCAGTTGCTGCGTCAGGCGCCGCTCGCCGAAGCGGCGGCCGCACTGCGCGCCGCGCGGATGATCTACGTGTTCGGCATGGGCGGCGGCTCGACCGCGCTCGCCGACGAGATGCGTTTCCGGCTCGTGCGCCTCGGCCGCCCGGTCGCGACGTATCAGGATGGGCTGTTGCAACGGATGGTCGCGAGCACGGTGTCGCGCGAGTGCGTAGTCATCGCGCTGTCCACCACCGGCCGCGTGCCCGAGATGGTCGAGAACTGCAGGATCGCACGCAGCTACGGCGCGACCGTGATCGCGCTGACCGCGCCCGCGTCACCTTTGGCGAAGCTCGCCGACTGGCTGATCCCGATCGTCGCGTTCGAAACCGATTTCATTTACAAGCCGTCGTCATCCCGTTACGCGATGATGATGGCGCTCGATGTGCTCGTCACCGAACTCGCTGTCAGTCAGGGCGACGAGAGCCGCGAATTGCTGCGCCGTATGAAGCACGTGCTCGACACGCACCGCGGCGGCGGCGATCGACAACCGTTAGGAGATTGATCCATGCATTCGCATCCAGAAGCCGCCGATACGCTGATCGTCGGCGCGCAACTATACGATGGCACGGGTGCACCGCCCGTCGAGCGCGACGTGGCGATCCGCGACGGGCGCATCGCCGCGATCGGCAATCTGTCGAACTGGCTTGCCGAAGAGGTGATCGAGGCCGAGGGGCGCGCGCTCGCTCCGGGCTTCATCGACGTACACACGCATGACGACACCCACGTGATCCGCTCGCCGCAGATGCTGCCGAAGATCACCCAGGGCGTGACGACGGTGATCGTCGGCAATTGCGGGATCAGCGCGTCGCCGGTATCGCTGAAGGGCGATCCGCCCGATCCGATGAACCTGCTCGGCGAGCGCGACGCGTTCCAGTACCCGACCTTCGCCGACTACGTGAACGCGGTGAATGCCGCGCGCCCGGCGGTGAACGTCGGCGCGCTGATCGGCCACACGGCGTTGCGCAACAACCAGATGGACCGGCTCGATCGCGCGGCGACTCCACAGGAAATCGAAGGCATGCGCGCGCAACTCGAGGAAGCGCTAGCGCACGGCGCACTGGGTCTGAGCTCGGGGCTCGCGTACGGTTCGGCGTTCGCCGCGCCGACCGAGGAAGTGATGGCGCTCGCCGAGCCGCTCGCCGCTGTGGGCGCGCTGTACACGACCCACATGCGCACCGAGTTCGACGCGATTCTCGACGCGATGGACGAGGCCTACCGCGTCGGCCGTCATGCGCGCGTGCCGGTCGTGATCTCGCATCTGAAGTGCGCGGGGCCGTCGAACTGGGGGCGCAGCGTCGAGGTGCTGAAGTCGCTCGAAGGCGCGCGCGGCGCTCAGCCGGTCGGCTGCGACTGCTATCCGTACAACCGCAGCTCGTCGACGCTCGATCTGAAGCAGGTGACGGGCGACATCGACATCACGATTACGTGGTCGGAGCCGCATCCGGAGATGGCGGGCAAGCTGATCAAGGAAGTCGCGGCCGCGTGGGGCGTCTCGCAGCAGGAAGCGGGCAAGCGCCTGCAACCGGCGGGCGCGGTCTATCACAACATGTCCGAAGACGACGTGCGACGCATCCTGTCGCATCCGGCGACGATGGTCGGCTCGGACGGCCTGCCGAACGATCCGCTGCCGCATCCGCGTCTTTGGGGCGCGTTTCCGCGCGTGCTCGGCCACTACGTGCGCGATGCCGCCCTGCTGCCGCTCGAAGAGGCGGTGCGCAAGATGACGAGCCTGTCCGCGCGCCGTTTCGGTCTCGCGCAGCGCGGCGAAGTGCATATCGGCTATCACGCCGACCTCGTGCTGTTCGATCCGGCGAAAGTGCACGATGCGGCAACGTTCGACAAGCCGCAGCAGCCGGCCGCCGGCATCGACGCGGTGTGGGTCAACGGCGTGCTGTCGTATCGCGACGGCGCGGTGACGGGCGAGCGCGCTGGCCGGTTCGTCACGCGCGGCGCGCCGTCGAAGGGCGATGCGCAGGGCGCGTTCTGATTTTTATCGATTGATGGCGGCACGCGCGGCGAGAGCGCCGCGCGTGCCCGACTTTTTAAGGAGTGTGACGATGAAGCGATATGGCGTGGAAGGCGGAAAGGGAACGGGCGGTCAGGTGATGCCGTTTGCGCGTGCGGTCGAGGCGGACGGCTGGCTGTTCGTGTCTGGCCAGACGCCGATGGAAAACGGCGAAGTGATCAACGGCGGCATCGTCGAGCAATCGCACAAGGCGATCCAGAACGTGTTCGCGATCCTGAAGGAAGCGGGCTATGGCGCCGAGCACGTCGTGCGTTGCGGCGTGTGGCTCGACGATCCGCGCGACTTCGCATCGTTCAACAAGGTATTTCGCGAGTACTTTGGCGAGAATCCGCCGGCGCGCGCGTGCGTCGTGTCGTCGATGGTGATCGACTGCAAGGTCGAGGTGGATTGCGTCGCTTATAAGAAGCCGGCGGCCTGATTGCTTTGACGGCTTTTATGTGGCGAGGGCGCCGCAGCCTGTGATGGCTTGCGGCGCCCTCGTCGCGTTTACCGCTGTGTTTTCTCGTGCGTGCGCGTTACTGCCGCGCAAGTCGCATGTTGTCCGGCATCGGCAGGTTGTAGTTGGTGCGGAACGGATTGATGTCGAGCCCGCCGCGGCGCGTATAACGCGCGTACACCGCGAGCTTCAGCGGCTTGCACATCTTCATGACGTCGACGAAGATCCGCTCGACGCATTGCTCGTGAAAGCCGGTGTGATTGCGGTACGAGATGATGTAGCGCAACAGGCCTGCGTGATCGATCTGCGGGCCGGTGTAGTGGATCTGCACGCTGCCCCAGTCCGGCTGACCGGTCACCGGGCAGTTCGACTTCAGCAGATTCGAGAACAGCGTTTCCTCGACCGGCGCTTCGTCGTGCGCGGCGCTCAAGAGTGACGCGTCCGGCTGATAGATGCTCGCCTCGAGATCGAGCCGGTCCAGCGACAGGCCGTCGAACTCTTCCATTTTCAGCTTGCCGAAATCGTGCGGTGTGCTCAGGTGCACCGATACCGTCGCGCCGCACGATGCGGACACGTCGCGCTTGATCGTGTCGCGCACGCTTTCGGTGGACTCGAAAGCGGTCTGCGCGAACGAGCCGAGATAGAGCTTGAACGACTTCGATTCGACGATGTTCGGCGAGTCGGCCGGCACGAAGAACGTCGCGACCGCGATCTGCGGCTTGCCGCGCGTGTTGAGCCACGACAGTTCGTAGGCGTTCCAGATGTCGGTGCCGAAAAACGGCAGTCGCGCGGTAATGCCGATCGCCTCGCGCGCATTGCTGCGCGCAATCGGAAACAGCAATGTCGGATCGTATTGTTCGGAGTAAGTCGAGGACTTACCGAGCGGAGATTGTTCGGGTGTCATGATGCGTTCACGATGCCACTCAGCACGTGCCCGGTCGCCGTTACGACACGGGCCGATTCGCAGTGGCCGATCTGGTCGTCGAAGAAAAAGTCGGGCTCGAACTCGCGCAAAAATGCGCTCTTGTCGAGGCCGCCGAGGAACATCGCTTCGTCGATTTCGATGTTCCATGCCATCAGGGTGCGGATCGCGCGCTCGTGCGCGGGCGCCGAGCGCGCGGTGACCAAGGCCGTGCGAATGCGCATCGGCGCGGCCGCGTCCGCGAGTTTCTGCAGCCGGTGCAGTGCTTCGAGCAGCGGCTTCAGCGGACCGTCCGCGAGCGGCAAGTGCTTGTTGTCGATCTCGTGACCGACGAACGCGCGCAAGCCGTCCTTCTGGAAGATGCGTTCCGCTTCGTCGGAAAACAGGACCGCGTCGCCGTCGAACGCGATGCGGATTTCGTCCGGGTACTTGCTCGCCATTTTCGCCGATTCCGGCAATACGCGTGCGGCCGGGAAACCGGCGGCGAGTGCGTCGCGCACGTCCTGCTGATTCGCCGACAAAAACAGCGACGCGTTCAGCGGTTTCAGATAACTGAACGGTGCGCGGCCGCGCGTGAATACACCGCGCTCGATCGCGAGCCCGTGTTCGCGGCACGAATGAAACGCGCGCAGGCCGCTGATCGGATCGCTGCGCGACAGGATCACCACTTCGACGCGATGACCGCCGGCGTTCAGCGCGAGCAGCTTGCGGATCAGCGCAAACGCGACGCCCGGTTTCGCGGGCACGTTCAGGCGTTCGCGCTGCAACGCTTCATAGGCCTTCAGATCGCCGGCCTCGTAGACGCTGTTCTCCTCCTCGAAGTCGAACAGCGCGCGCGACGAGATTGCGACCACCAGTTTGTCGGCAAGCGAAAGCGCCATCGTTGCGTTCTGTCCGGAGAGATCAGGCGAGGAAGAGGCGGTAGACCGGGTTTTTCGTTTCTTCCCAGCATGGGTAGCCGAGCGTTTCGATAAAGCGCTCGAAGGCATTGTGGTCGCTCTCGGGCACCTGAATCCCAACCAGAATCGAGCTGTAGTCCGCGCCCTGATTGCGATAGTGGAACAGGCTGATGTTCCAGTTCGGCGCCATCGACGACAGGAACTTCATCAGCGCACCCGGACGCTCCGGAAACTCGAAGCGAAACAGACGTTCATCGCGCGCGAGCGGCGAGCGGCCCCCGACCATGTAGCGGATATGCTGCTTCGACAGCTCGTCGAAGGTCAGGTCGACGGTGGCGAAGCCGTGCGCTTCGAATGCGCCGGCGATCTGCGCCGATTCGCTGCGATTGCGGATCTGCACGCCGACGAAGATATGCGCCGAGTTCGCGTCGGCAATCCGGTAGTTGAATTCGGTGACGCTGCGCGTGCCGACCAGTTCGCAGAAGCGCTTGAAGCTGCCGCGCTCTTCGGGAATCGTCACCGCGAATACGGCCTCACGCGCTTCACCCACTTCGGCGCGTTCAGCGACGAAGCGCATGCGGTCGAAGTTCATGTTCGCGCCCGACGTGATCGCGATCAGCGTCTGATTCTCGATGCCTTCCCGCTCGGCGTACTGCTTGGCGCCGGCCACCGCGAGCGAGCCTGCGGGTTCGAGCACGCTGCGCGTGTCCTGGAACACGTCCTTGATCGCGGCGCACAGGGCATCGGTATTCACGAGCAGCACTTCGTCGAGATATTCGCTGCACAGGCGGAAGGTTTCTTCGCCCACGAGTTTCACCGCGGTGCCGTCGGAGAACAGGCCCACTTCGTTCAGCGTCACACGCTCGCCTGCCTTCAGCGATGCCGCCATCGCACACGAGTCATCGGTCTGCACGCCGATCACCTTGATCTCGGGGCGCACCGATTTCACGTACGCAGCGACACCGGCTGCGAGACCCCCGCCGCCGATCGGCACGAAGATCGCGTGAATCGGGCCCTGGTGCTGGCTGAGGATTTCCATTGCCACCGTGCCCTGGCCGGCGATCACGTAGGGGTCATCAAACGGATGCACGAAGGTCAGGCCGCGTTCTTCCTGCAGCTTGACCGCGTGGCCATAGGCATCGCTGTACGACTCACCGAACTGCACGACCTCGACAGTCGGGCCGCCGTGCGTGCGGATCGCGTCGACCTTGAGTTGCGGCGTCGTCACCGGCACGACGATGATCGCCTTCACGCCCATGCGTGCCGCCGACAACGCCACACCCTGCGCATGATTGCCCGCCGACGCGGTGATCACGCCGCGTCCGAGCGCCTCGGCCGGAATATGCGCCATCTTGTTGTACGCGCCGCGCAGCTTGAACGAGAACACCGGCTGGTTGTCCTCGCGCTTCAGATAGACCGGATTGCGCAGCCGCGCCGACAGGTTCGGCGCGCGTTCGAGTTCGGTCTCCCGCGCCACGTCGTAGACGCGCGCGGTCAGGGTCTTTTTCAGGTAGTCGTGGGAAGCCATGCGGGTAGCGCGGTGCGCTGTGTAAGACGGGAAAGCATCAATGATAGCGCCAACGGTGCCCGCTCTGGCCGCTGCGCGTATTCCGCGGGAAGGTGCCATGCCTTTGCCCCGGCCGCTTTGGAATCGCGTGATCGAGTTTCGCCGAACCGTCCGGTCGGTCAATCGACGGGATGCGAAACGCCCCCGGAATCGTGTTCAAAACCGGCGAACTCTCGCTGCCGCCCCGATTCCCGCCGTCAACGCGCGGCGGAATGATGCGGTAGAATTTCGTTTTGGAATATAAGGATCGGAAGATGCACTGGCAGCCTCGGATCGCCCATTTGATGCCCGTCCCGCGCGAATCCTGCCCCGCGGCGGAGCGGCATGTCCGCCACGCGCGATCGTGTAGCTGTCTCTGAGTGCCGCGAAGCGACCGCCGTGAGTTGACCGCCGGTCGTGCTCGCTCCCCTGGAAGCCCTAGAAGATTTCAAGCATTGCGCCCCACGCGCATTGTCCGCCGACGCCTCGTGACGAGCGCGCCAGGCTGACCTACCGAGTCGTCCAAACATGAACGCACCTCAAGTTTTCGATCCGCACGGCGCCGCCGCTGCGGTGGCCGCCGATCCCGAAGCGCGTCTGCGCGAAATTCCCTATAACTACACGTCGTTCTCGGACCGCGAAATCGTCATCCGCCTGCTCGGCAATGCCGCGTGGGATGCGCTCGCCGAGCTGCGTGCCGAACGCCGCACCGGCCGCTCGGCGCGCATGCTGTATGAAGTGCTCGGCGATATCTGGGTCGTGCGCCGCAATCCGTATCTGCAGGACGACCTGCTCGACAACCCGAAGCGCCGCGCGCTCCTGATCGAAGCGCTCAATCACCGTCTCGCGGAAATCGAGAAGCGCCGCCGCGCCGATTTGCGCGAACACGGCGACGAAGCCGGCGTCGATCGCGCCGCGCGCGTCGAAAAGCTCGTGCAGGCCGCGCGTCGCGCGATCGACGAATTCGCCAGCGAATTCCAGCAGACCTACGACCTGCGCCGCCGCGCCACGCGCGTGCTCGGCAAGGTCACACAGAAGGACAACATCAAGTTCGACGGCCTGTCGCGCGTCGCGCACGTGACCGACGCGACCGACTGGCGCGTCGAATACCCGTTTGTCGTGCTGACGCCGGACTCGGAAGCCGAGATCGCTGGCATGGTCAAGGCCTGCTTCGAACTCGGCCTGACCGTGATTCCGCGCGGGGGCGGTACCGGCTACACGGGCGGCGCGGTGCCGCTCACACCGTTCTCGGCCGTCATCAACACCGAAAAGCTCGAACAGCTCGGTCCGGTCGAGATGACCGACCTGCCGGGTGTCGATCGCAAGGTCGCGACGATTTTCTCGGGCGCGGGCGTCGTCACGCGCCGCGTGACCGAGGCGGCCGAGCAGGCCGGCTTCGTGTTCGCGGTCGACCCGACCTCGCTCGACGCGTCCTGCGTCGGCGGCAACGTCGCGATGAACGCGGGCGGCAAGAAGGCGGTGCTGTGGGGCACGGCGCTCGACAACCTCGCGTGGTGGCGCATGGTCGACCCGGAAGGGAACTGGCTCGAAGTCACGCGTCTCGAGCACAACATGGGCAAAATCCACGACATCGAAGTCGCGCGGTTCGAGCTGAAGTGGTTCGACGGCAACTACGCGCCGGGCGAAAAGCTGTTGCGCACCGAAGCGCTGGACATCAAAGGCCGTGTGTTCCGTAAGGAAGGCCTCGGCAAGGACGTCACCGACAAATTCCTCGCCGGCCTGCCGGGCGTGCAGAAGGAAGGCTGCGACGGGCTCATCACGTCCGCGCGCTGGGTGCTGCACAAGATGCCCGCGCATACGCGCACCGTGTGTCTCGAGTTCTTCGGCCAGGCGCGCGAGGCGATTCCGAGCATCGTCGAAATCAAGGACTATCTGTTCGAGACCTCGCGCCAGGGCGGCGCGATTCTGGCCGGCCTCGAGCATCTGGACGAGCGCTATCTGCGCGCGGTCGGCTATGCGACCAAGAGCAAGCGCAACGCGTTTCCGAAGATGGTGCTGATCGGCGACATCGTCGGCAATGATGCGGACGCGGTCGCGCAGGCCACGTCGGAAGTCGTGCGCATGGCCAACGGCAAGAGCGGCGAGGGATTCGTCGCCGTGAGCGCCGAGGCCCGCAAGCGCTTCTGGCTCGACCGCAGCCGCACCGCCGCGATCGCGAAGCACACCAACGCGTTCAAGATCAACGAAGACGTCGTGATTCCGCTCGACCGCATGGGCGAGTACACGGACGGCATCGAGCGCATCAACATCGAGCTGTCGCTGAAGAACAAGCTGCAACTGGTCGACGCGCTCGAAGCGTTCTTCAAGGGCGGCAAGCTGCCGCTCGGCAAGAGTGACGACGCGAACGAGATCCCGAGCGCCGAACTGCTCGAAGACCGCGTACAGCAGGCGCTCGATCTGCTCGCGCGCGTGCGCACGCGCTGGGAGTTCGTGCGCGACAAGCTCGACCTGTCGCTGCGCGAGGCGCAGCACTATCTGGTCGGCCTCGGCTACGAATCGCTCGCCGAGAGGTTCGCCGATCGCGTCGACGCACAACCCGACGCGACGGTGTTCCACCTTGCGCAGGACCGCACGATTCGCGTGTCGTGGAAGCAGGAAATCCGCGCCGAATTGCGGCAGATTTTCAACGGCGGCGAGTTCAAGCCGATCCTCGACGAAGCCCAGGCGATCCACAAGAAGGTGCTGCGCGGCCGCGTGTTCGTCGCCCTGCACATGCACGCGGGCGACGGCAACGTCCACACGAACCTGCCGGTCAACTCCGACAACTACGAGATGCTGCAGGACGCGCACGTTGCGGTCGCGCGCATCATGAAGCTCGCGCGTTCGCTCGACGGCGTGATCTCCGGCGAGCACGGCATCGGCATCACGAAGCTCGAATTCCTGACCGACGACGAGATCGGTGAATTCCGCAAGTACAAGCAGCGCGTCGATCCGCATGGCCGCTTCAACGCCGGCAAGCTGCTCGAAGGCGCGGACCTGCGCAACGCGTACACGCCGAGCTTCGGCCTGATGGGCTACGAATCGCTGATCATGCAGCAGTCCGATATCGGCGCGATCTCCGAATCGATCAAGGACTGCCTGCGCTGCGGCAAGTGCAAGCCCGTCTGCGCGACGCACGTGCCGCGTGCAAACCTGCTGTACAGCCCGCGCAACAAGATTCTCGCCACGTCGCTGCTGGTCGAGGCGTTCCTGTACGAAGAGCAGACGCGCCGCGGCGTGTCGATCAAGCACTGGGACGAATTCAACGACGTCGCCGATCACTGCACGGTCTGCCACAAGTGCGTGACGCCGTGCCCGGTGAAGATCGACTTCGGTGACGTGACGATGAACATGCGCAACCTGCTGCGCAAGATGGGCAAGAAGAAGTTCAACGCGGGCAACGCGGCGGGCATGTTCTTCCTGAATGCGACCAACCCGCAGACCATCAATCTCGCGCGCACCGCGATGATGGGTGTCGGCTACAAGGCGCAGCGTCTCGGCAACGAGGTGCTGAAGAAGTTCGCGAAGAAGCAGACCGCGCATCCGCCTGCCACGGTCGGCAAGCCGGTGATCACCGAGCAGGTGATCCACTTCATGAACAAGAAGATGCCGGGCAACCTGCCGAAAAAGACCGCGCGCGCGTTGCTCGATATCGAGGACAACAAGATCGTCCCGATCATCCGCAATCCGAAGACGACCACCGCCGATACCGAAGCGGTGTTCTACTTCCCGGGCTGCGGCTCCGAGCGACTGTTCTCGCAGGTCGGTCTCGCGACCCAGGCGATGCTGTGGGAGGCGGGCGTGCAGACCGTGCTGCCGCCGGGCTACCTGTGCTGCGGCTATCCGCAGCGCGGCTCGGGCCAGTACGACAAGGCCGAGCAGATCGTCACCGACAACCGCGTGCTGTTCCACCGCGTGGCAAACACGCTGAACTACCTCGACATCAAAACGGTCGTGGTGTCCTGTGGCACGTGCTACGACCAGCTCGCCGGGTATGAATTCGAGAAGATTTTCCCGGGCTGCCGGATCGTCGACATTCACGAGTATCTGCTCGAGAAGGGCATCAAGCTCGACGGCGTGAACGGCGTGCGCTACATGTACCACGACCCGTGCCATTCGCCGATCAAGACGATGGATCCGGTCAAGCTCGTCAATCAGCTGATGGGCTCGGAGAAGGACGGCTACAAGATCGAGAAGAACGATCGCTGCTGCGGCGAATCGGGCACGCTCGCGGTCACGCGTCCCGACATTTCCACGCAGGTGCGCTTCCGCAAGGAAGAGGAAATCCGCAAGGGCGCGGCGAAGCTGCGAGGCATCCCGCCGGGCGGCGCTCCGCTCGTCGCCGAAGCGGGCGCGAACGCGATCAACCCGGCCAATGCATCGGCCGGCGCCGCGGCGGCGCCGAACGGCGCAACCGACGTGAAGATCCTCACGAGCTGCCCGTCGTGCCTGCAAGGGCTGTCGCGCTACAACGAAGACGCGGGTACCGAGGCGGACTACATCGTGGTCGAGATGGCACGCCATGTGCTCGGCGAAAACTGGATGGCGGACTACGTTCAACGGGCGAACAATGGCGGAATCGAGCGCGTGCTGGTTTAATGGCACGACAAACGATTTTTGCCGAGGACGACGATGGACTGCGTTTTTTGCCGTGAAGACGGCGGCGATGTGCTGTGGCAGGACGACTCGTTGCGCGTCGTCCTCACCGACGAACACGATTACCCGGGATTTTGCCGGGTCATCTGGAACGCACACGTCGCCGAGTTTTCAGATCTTTCGGACGGTGAGCGCGATCACGTGATGAAGGCCGTGTACGCGGTCGAGCGCGCGCTGCGGCGCGTGATGCAGCCCGCCAAGGTCAATCTCGCGAGCCTCGGCAACCAGGTGCCGCACGTGCACTGGCACGTGATTCCGCGTTTCTCGAACGACGCGCATTTCCCCCTGCCAATCTGGGCGCCGCGCCAGCGCACGGTGTCTGAAGCGATGCTGTCGTCGCGTCGCGCGCACGCCACGCTGCTGCGCGAAGCGGTGCGGCAGGAAATCGAACAGGCGCTGGGCTGAGCGTCGCTGAATCCGTCGCCCGTGTCGCCGGACCCGAGCCGGCGCACCGGGCGGCTGACCGTCGTTACCACCCGCCGTTATCTGATGAGGCCAACATGAGCGGATTGACTCCCGAGACTCCAGTGCCGACCGGCGTGGTCGTGCATTCGAAGTCGCGCGTGCTCGAACTGCAGTACGCGAACGGCGAAGCGTATCGCCTGCCGTTCGAGTTGCTGCGCGTGTATTCGCCGTCGGCGGAAGTGGCGGGCCACGGGCCCGGCCAGGAAACGCTGCAGACCGGCAAGCGCGAGGTCACGATCACGATGATCGAAGGCGTCGGCAACTACGCGCTGCAGCCGACCTTCTCCGATGGACACTCCACCGGCATCTACTCGTGGGACCTGCTGTACGACATGGCTGTGCGTCAGGATGAACTCTGGCGCGCGTATCTCGCCAGACTGGCAGCGGCCGGCCTCGACCGCGATACACCGATGGTGCCTGCCGCTGCTGCGCACGGGCACTGTCACTGATACGATTCGCCCCCGAACGCCGCTCGAGCGGCGCAACATTCAAGAACACGCGAAAGGACGAGCGCGATGAGCAAAACCCACTTCGGCTTTCAATCGGTCGACGAACAGGACAAGGCGCAGAAAGTGGCGGGGGTGTTCCACTCGGTGGCCGCGAACTACGACCTGATGAACGACCTGATGTCGGGCGGATTGCACCGGGCGTGGAAGATCTTCACGATCGCCCAGGCGAACGTGCGGCCGGGCTACAAGGTGCTCGACATCGCGGGCGGCACGGGCGACCTGTCGAAGGCGTTCGCGAAACAGGCGGGCGAGACGGGCGAGGTCTGGCATACCGACATCAATGAATCGATGCTGCGGGTGGGCCGCGACCGGCTGCTCGACAAGGGCATCATCACGCCGACGCTGCTCTGCGATGCCGAGAAAATTCCGTTTCCGGACAACTACTTCGACGTCGTGACAGTCGCGTTCGGCCTGCGCAACATGACCCACAAGGACATCGCGCTCGCCGAGATGCGGCGCGTGCTGAAGCCGGCCGGGCGCCTGCTCGTGCTGGAGTTCTCGAAGGTCTGGGATCCGCTGAAGAAGGTCTACGATGTGTATTCGTTCAAGGTGCTGCCGTGGCTCGGCGAGCGCTTCGCCAAGGACGCGGAGAGCTATCAGTACCTGGCGGAATCGATCCGCATGCATCCGGACCAGGAAACTTTGAAAACAATGATGGAACAAGCTGGTCTCGATGGCGTCAAATATTACAATTTGTCAGCTGGCGTGGTAGCTTTACATGTGGGGACCAAGTACTAGGGTTCCTAACCCATCGATTTTTAAAGGAAAGCGTGAAATGTCCGATTCGAATTTGTTATCTACTCGTAAAGTTAAGGTGTCGCTGGCGAGAAGAGTCGGACTGATCGCGATGGTCGGTCTGTTGATGGCCGGCACCCTTGCCTCCCTCGACGCCGAAGCACGCCGCCTGGGCGGCGGCCGCAGTTTCGGCCGTCAATCGAACAGCGTGCAGCAGAGCCAGACACCGTCGCCGTCACAGCCAGCGCAGAACAACCAGGCGACTCAGCAGCGCGCGCAACCTACACCCGCCACCACGCCCACGCCGCCCGCCGCGCCGAACCGCAATCGCTGGCTCGGGCCGATCGCCGGTCTCGCGGCCGGTCTCGGCATTGCCGCGTTGCTTTCGCATTTCGGGCTTGGCGAAGCATTCGCCGGCATGCTCGCCAACGTGATCGTGATCGCGTTGATCGCGATGGTCGTGATCTGGCTGATCCGCCGCTTCACCGGTCGCAAGCGCGCGAGCTCGCAGCCGGCGTATGCGGGCACGGCGCCGTCGCTGAACACGAACGCCACCGACTATATACAGGAGCCGCGTTACACTGCGCCGCCCACTGGCGCGTATCTCGAGCCGCTAGGCAATCCGTTGACCACGCCGTCGCTCGGCGCGGCGCCGTCGGTGCCGACCGGCTTCGATTCGGAAGCGTTCCTGCGCAACGCGAAGGTGTACTTCGTGCGTCTGCAGGCTGCGTGGGACGTCGGCAATATCGAGGACATCCGCGAATTCACGACGCCGGAAATGTTCGCCGAAGTGCGCGTCGATCTCGCGTCGCGCGGCACGCAGCCGAACCAGACCGACGTCGTGCAGCTGAACGCCGAGTTGCTCGGCGTCGAGGAGCGCGCGAACGAACACTTCGCGAGCGTGCGCTTCTCCGGTCTGATTCGCGAGCAACCGGGCGCGGCGGCCGAGCCGTTCGTCGAAGTGTGGAACCTGTCGAAGTCGAACCGCGCCGGCGAAGGCTGGCTGCTTGCCGGCATCCAGCAGGTGGAGCAGCATTGACATGCCGAAGACTCAGGTCGGGTTTGGCTCGAATAGTGCGGGCCGCGGCAGAGCGATTCCTGACTTTGCGCATGGCTTAGGCCGTTCGGCATAGAAGGCCGCGAAGCGAACGGACGTTACAATGGGAACCCGCGCAAGCACCTCGCTCGCGCGGGTTTTTTCTTGCCACTTTCGATGACCCTCGCCGCCAAGCCCTTCGCTGCTGCTGTCAATCATCTGCTCGCCCGCGAATCGTGGGCTCGTGAGCGCCTCGCCCCGTACGCGGGCAAGACCGCTCGCCTATCATGTCCGCCGGTTGTGCTCGCGCTGCTCGTGCAGCCCGATGGTTACCTCGGCACGCTCGACGAAGCCGATGCGCATCAGTTCGACGTGACGATCTCGGTGCCGTCCGACGCACTGCCGGCCTTCCTGCAAGGTGGCCAGGCCGCGGTGATGAAGCACGTGAAGATCGAGGGTGACGCTGAGTTCGCGACCGTGATCGCGAAGCTCGCCGAGCATCTGCGCTGGGAGCCGGAGGAAGATCTCGCCAGGCTTATCGGCGATGGACCCGCGTGGCGCGTCACGTCGCTCGTGCGCTCGGTCGGCGAGCATGTGCAGCGCACCGGTCGTAACCTGCTCGACACCGCCGCCGAGTATCTGCTCGACGAGAATCCGCAACTGGTGCGCCGCACCGCGCTCGCGGACTTCAACGTCGAGCTGGCGCGCGCGCGCGATTCGCTCGCGCGCGTCGAGAAACGCGTCGAGCGTCTCGAACAGAAGGTCGAAGCCCGCGGCGCGCATGCGCCGGGCGGCGCCGCCACGTCGCGCGGCACGCGCTAGTCAACGGGCCCAGTCATGCGTTTTCTGCGTTTTCTCAAGATATTTTTTACGGTCATCCGCTTCGGCCTCGATGAAATGATGCTGAGCCGCATCAACGACCGGCGCGTGCGTCTGCTGCTGCGTATCACGACGCTCGGCCGCAAGTTCGAGGCGCCGCCGGGCGTGCGCTTGCGGCTCGCGCTCGAAAGCCTCGGGCCGATCTTCGTCAAGTTCGGCCAGGTGCTGTCCACGCGCCGCGATCTGCTGCCGGTCGACATTGCCAATGAACTCGCGAAGCTGCAGGACCAGGTACCGCCGTTCGATTCGGCGGTCGCGATCGCGCTCGTCGAGAAGTCGCTCGGCGCACCGGTCGACGTGCTGTTCGACGAGTTCGAACGGGTGCCGGTCGCGAGCGCATCGATCGCGCAGGTGCACTTCGCGAAGGTGAAGGCCGGCCAGCATGCAGGCAAGTCGGTCGCGGTCAAGGTGCTGCGCCCGAACATGTTGCCGGTGATCGATTCCGACCTCGCGCTGTTGCGCGACATCGCCGTGTGGGCTGAACGTCTGTGGGCCGACGGCAAGCGCCTGAAGCCGCGCGAGGTGGTCGCCGAATTCGACAAGTACCTGCACGACGAACTCGACCTGATGCGCGAAGCCGCTAACGGCAGCCAGTTGCGGCGCAACTTCCACGGGCTCGATCTGCTGCTCGTGCCCGAGATGTACTGGGAGTTCTGCACGCCCACGGTGCTGGTGATGGAGCGCATGGTCGGTGTGCCGATCAGCCAGGTCGATACGTTGCGCGTGGCGGGCGTCGACATTCCGAAGCTCGCGCGCGAGGGTGTCGAGATTTTCTTCACACAGGTGTTCCGCGACGGCTTTTTCCACGCCGACATGCACCCCGGCAATATCCAGGTGAGCCTCGATCCCGCGCACTTCGGCCGGTATATCGCGCTCGACTTCGGCATCATCGGCGCGCTGTCGGACTTCGACAAAAACTACCTCGCGCAGAATTTCCTCGCGTTCTTCAAGCGCGACTACCATCGCGTCGCGACGCTGCATCTGGAGTCGGGCTGGGTCCCGCCGACCACGCGAGTCGAGGAGCTCGAAAGCGCGATCCGCGCGGTCTGTGAACCGTACTTCGATCGCGCGCTGAAGGACATTTCCCTCGGCCAGGTGCTGATGCGGCTGTTCTCGACGTCGCGGCGCTTCAACGTCGAGATCCAGCCGCAGCTCGTACTGCTGCAAAAGACGATGCTGAACGTGGAAGGCCTCGGCCGTTCGCTCGATCCCGAACTGGACCTGTGGAAGACCGCGAAGCCCTACCTCGAGCGCTGGATGAACGAGCAGATCGGCTTGCGCGGCTGGTACGAGCGTCTGAAGATCGAGGCGCCGCAGTGGAGCAAGACGCTGCCGCAGTTGCCGCGCCTCGTCCATAACATGCTGGCCGAGCGTCATCATCGTGTCGGCGGCGCGAACGACGACGTGATCCGCCAGATCCTGCTCGAGCAGAAGCGTACTAACCGTCTGTTGCAAGGCCTGCTGTTGTTCGGTGTGGCGGTCGGCGTCGGCGCGATGCTAGCGCGGGCGTTTCTGGCGCTGGCTTATGGGGGATAAATTCCAATGAGCGATCCGACCCAACCCCCCGTACCCGATTTCGCGAACCGCGATCCCAACTCGCCCGAGTTCTGGGACGAGCGCTTCGAGCGCCACTTCACACCATGGGATCAGGCGGGCGTGCCGTCCGCGTTTCGCGCGTTCGCCGAACGCCACCGTGACGCCGCCGTGCTGATTCCTGGCTGCGGCAGCGCGTACGAAGCGGTCTGGCTCGCACGCCAGGGCAACCCGGTACGCGCGATCGACTTTTCGCCGGCCGCCGTCGCTGCGGCGCACGCGCAGCTCGGCGCGCAGCACGCAGCGCTCGTCGAGCAGGCGGATTTCTTCACCTACGCTCCGCCGTTCGCACCGGCGTGGATCTATGAGCGCGCGTTCTTCTGCGCGCTGCCGCCGGCGCGCCGCGCCGACTACGCGCAGCGCATGGCCGGGCTGCTGCCGGCCGGCGCGTTGCTCGCAGGATTCTTTTTTATTGGCTCTACGCCGAAGGGACCGCCGTTCGGCATCGAGCGCGGCGAACTCGACGCGCTGCTCGCGCCGCACTTCGAGCTGATCGAAGACGAAGCGGTGACCGACTCGATCGCCGTATTCGCCGGACATGAGCGCTGGCTCACCTGGCGGCGTCGCGGGTAACGACCCGAGCCGCTCTTGAGAGGTCCACCGGTTGCCCCCATCTGGCTCGGTGGCGGGCGCGTCGTGCGTGCGCTTCCCGAAATCCGGGGAACGGACATCGTTTGCGGCTATAATTCAAGGCTTTGCAAGCGTTTACAAGATTTCAGTAGGGATTTGGAGTAGGAAAGGATCATGCCGATCTACGCTTATCGATGCGGGTCATGCGGTTTCGGGAAGGACGTGCTCCAGAAGATGAGCGACCCCCAGTTGACGCAGTGTCCCGAGTGCGGAAAAGACACCTTTAGCAAACAACTCACCGCCGCCGGCTTCCAGTTGAAAGGCTCCGGCTGGTACGTGACCGATTTCCGCGGCGGCAACGGCGGCGCGAGCGCGCCGGCCACGTCGGAAGCGAAGTCCGAGTCGGCTGCAGCTGCTGAACCGGCTGCGCAGGCTGCCTCGGCTACGTCGGCTGCCCCGGCCGCGCCCGCGGCCCCTGCCGCAGCGCCCGCCGCCGCGAGCCCGAGCGGTTCCGGCAGCGCCTAGTGGGACTGCCGCCCCGCGCGGGCGGCGTATCTACCGCGCATGGGCTATGGCCCGCGCAGCTTTCTGGCGGTACACATGACGACAAAGAAAACCACGCTCAAATCGGTGTTTCTGACCGGCCTGCTGGTGCTGGTGCCTCTGGCCATCACACTGTGGGTGCTCGGCCTGATCATCGGCACGATGGACCAGACGCTGCTGCTGCTGCCCACCTCGTGGCAGCCGGAACGCGCGATTGGCTACAAAATGCCCGGCCTCGGCGCGGTGCTCACGCTCGCGTTCATCTTCGTCGTGGGGCTGTTGACGCAGAACTTCATTGGGCAGAAGCTCGTGAAGTGGTGGGAACTGCTGGTCGCGCACATTCCCGTGGTCGGCCCGCTCTACACCAGTGTCAAGCAGGTGTCCGACACGCTGCTGTCGAGCAGCGGCAATGCATTCCGCAAGGCGCTGCTGATCGAGTACCCGCGCCGTGGTTCATATACGATCGCGTTTCTGACCGGCATTCCGGGCGGCGACGTGGTCAACCATCTGAAAGAAGACTACGTCAGCGTCTACGTGCCGACCACGCCGAACCCGACGTCAGGCTTCTTCCTGATGGTGCCGAAAAGCGAAGTGATCGAGCTCGACATGACGGTCGACGCTGCGCTCAAGTACATCGTCTCGATGGGCGTCGTGGCGCCGTCCGCGCCGCCGCCGGCGCCCGTGCGCCGCACCACCGTCGAGCCTCCGCTGTAATGCCGGCGCGCTACGCTTCATGCAGGATCGTCTGCGGCGCGCCGTTCAACCAATGCAAAACGAAAGACAAACATCATGTCGATGAGATCTGAATACTGCGGTCTGGTGACCGAAGAACTGCTGGGCCAATCTGTCTCGCTGTGCGGCTGGGTAAGCCGCCGCCGCGACCATGGCGGCGTCATCTTCATCGACCTGCGTGATCGCGAAGGGCTCGTTCAGGTCGTCTGCGATCCGGATCGTGCGGACATGTTCAAGGTCGCCGAAGGCGTGCGCAACGAGTTCTGCGTGCAGGTCAAGGGCGTCGTGCGCGGTCGCCCGGAAGGCACGACCAACGCCTCGCTGAAGAGCGGCAAGATCGAAGTGCTGTGCCACGAGCTGATCGTGCTGAACGCGTCGGTCACGCCGCCGTTCCAGCTCGATGACGACAACCTGTCGGAAACCACGCGCCTCACGCATCGCGTGCTCGACCTGCGCCGTCCGCAGATGCAGCACAACCTGCGCCTGCGCTACCGCGTGGCGATCGAAGTGCGCAAGTACCTCGACGAGCAGGGCTTCATCGACATCGAAACGCCGATGCTCACGAAGAGCACGCCGGAAGGCGCGCGCGACTACCTCGTGCCGTCGCGCACGAACCCGGGCCAGTTCTTCGCGCTCCCGCAGTCGCCGCAGTTGTTCAAGCAGCTGCTGATGGTCGCGAACTTCGACCGTTACTACCAGATCACCAAGTGCTTCCGCGACGAAGACCTGCGCGCCGACCGTCAGCCGGAATTCACGCAGATCGACTGCGAAACCTCGTTCCTGTCGGAACAGGAAATCCGCGATCTGTTCGAGGCGATGATCCGTCACGTGTTCAAAACGACGATCGGCGTCGAGCTCGCTGAGAAATTCCCGGTCATGGAATACGCGGAAGCGATGCGTCGCTTCGGTTCGGACAAGCCGGACCTGCGCGTGAAGCTCGAATTCACCGAGCTCACCGACGCGATGCGCGACGTCGACTTCAAGGTGTTCAGCACACCGGCCAACACGAAAGACGGCCGCGTTGCGGCGCTGCGCGTGCCGAAGGGTGGCGAGCTGTCGCGTGGCGACATCGACAGCTACACGGAATTCGTGCGCATCTATGGCGCAAAGGGTCTCGCGTGGATCAAGGTCAACGAGGCGGCGAAGGGCCGTGACGGTCTGCAAAGCCCGATCGTCAAGAACCTGCACGACGAAGCGCTGAAGGCGATCATCGAGCGCACCGGCGCGCAAGACGGCGACATCATCTTCTTCGCGGCGGATCGCGCGAAGGTCGTCAACGACAGCCTCGGCGCGCTGCGTCTGAAAATCGGTCATTCGGAATTCGGCAAGGCCAACGGTCTCGTCGAGACGGGCTGGAAGCCGCTGTGGGTTGTCGACTTCCCGATGTTCGAATACGACGAGGAAGACAACCGCTACGTCGCCGCGCATCACCCGTTCACGAGCCCGAAGGACGAGCACCTCGAGTACCTCGAAACGGACCCGGCGCGCTGCCTCGCGAAGGCCTACGACATGGTGCTGAACGGCTGGGAAATCGGCGGCGGCTCGGTGCGTATCTATCGTGAGGAAGTGCAGAGCAAGGTGTTCCGCGCGCTGAAGATCAACGCGGAAGAAGCGCAGGCCAAGTTCGGCTTCCTGCTCGACGCGCTGCAATACGGCGCGCCGCCGCACGGCGGTATCGCGTTCGGTCTGGACCGCATCGTCACGATGATGGCCGGCGCCGACTCGATCCGCGACGTGATCGCGTTCCCGAAGACGCAACGCGCGCAAGATCTCCTCACGCAGGCGCCGAGCGAAGTCGACGAGCGTCAGCTGCGCGAGCTGCACATCCGTCTGCGTACGCCGGAACCGAAGGTGTAACGCCGCGGCCGCTTCGCGCGGCCGGCAAGCGGTCTTGCAGGTGCCGGCCATCGAGCCGGCGGCCGCAAAAAAATCTACACAAGCGCAACGAAAAGGCGCTGAGGTGATCTCCACCTCAGCGCCTTTTTGTCTTTTTGCGTTACAGTGAAGCCACCGCTTTCCAGACTCTTTCGACCGTCATCCGACATGTACCGCGCGTATCGCCGCGCCCAGTTTTGAGCCATGCCGAAACCGCCGAAAATTCCGCAGTCCGTCCTCGTCATCATTCATACGCCCGCGCTCGACGTGCTGCTCATCGAGCGCGCCGATCATGCGGGGTTCTGGCAGTCGGTGACGGGTTCGAAGGACCAGCTCGACGAACCGCTCGCCGACACGGCGGTGCGCGAAGTCGGCGAGGAAACCGGCATCACGATCGGCGGCGCGCAGGTGCCGCGTAGCGCATTGTTCGACTGGCAGTACTCGATCGACTACGAGATCTACCCGGAATTTCGCTACCGCTACGAAGCGGGCGTGCTCTACAACACCGAGCACTGGTTCAGCCTGCAGGTCTCCGAGCGCATCGACGTGACGCTCGCGCCGCGCGAACACACCGCTTATATATGGCTACCGTATGAAGAGGCGGCATCGCGCTGCTTTTCGGCGTCGAATGCCGATGCGATCCTGCAGTTGCCGCGCCGGCTCGCCGCACGCCCGGTCGACACGCAAGCCGGCCCGCAGGCCGGGGAGCGTGGCCAGTGAGTGCAGGCGGCTCAGGCCGTTTCGCCCGACTGCGGCAAGCGTTGCTCGGCCGCCGCTACTGGCAGCGCTACCGCTTCACCAGTCACAACGAGGTCGAGCTGCTGCGCTCCGGCGACGATTTATTCGACGCGCTGATCGGGCGTATCGACGCAGCCGAGCACGATGTCGCGCTCGAAACCTACATCTTCTCCGACGACGAAGCCGGCCAGGCGGTCAGCGAGGCGTTGCTGCGCGCGGCCGCGCGCGGTGTCAGGGTGCGCGTGATCACCGACGGCATCGGCACCGCGCGCCTGAAGATGTTCGAGCAATGGCCGGCTGGCGGCATCGAGCATCGGATCTACAACCCGCATCTGTTCGGCCGCTTCGGCTTTTCGCGCACGCACCGCAAGCTCGCCGTGATCGACGATCAGATCGCATATTGCGGTGGCATCAATATCGTCGACGATTACGAGAACAACGGCGAGAAGCTGCCGTACCGCCGCTGGGACTTCGCGGTCGAGTTGCGCGGGCCGGTGGTCGCGGACGTTCGCTATGCGATTGATGTGCAGTGGCGACGGATTCGTGTCGGCCATCGGCCGCTCGAATCGATGAAGCCCGACCTGTCGCCGGACGACGCCAACTCGCTCGGCAGTCTGCGGCGGCGCCGGCGGCGCCGCAACGAGGCGCTGTGGGCGGGCGGCGAGCCGTGCGTCGCGTTCGTCGCGCGCGACAACCTGATCAACCGCCGCGCGATCGAAAAGGCCTACCTGGCCGCGATCGGCCAGGCGCGCCACGAAATCCTGCTTGCCAATCCGTACTTCATGCCGGGGCGCAAGCTGCGGCGCGCGCTGGTGTTCGCGGCGCGGCGCGGGGTGGTCGTGAAGCTGATCATCGGGCGCAAGGAGTTCAGGGCGCTCGATTACGCGGTGCCGTTCCTGTACAACGCACTGCTGCGCGCGGGCGTGCAGATCGCCGAATACGAGAAGACGCTGCTGCACGGCAAGGTCGCGGTGGTCGATTCGAACTGGGGCACGGTCGGCTCATCGAATCTCGATGCGCTCAGCCTGATGCTCAACAACGAAGCGAACGTGGTGCTCGTGAACGATCCCGCGATTGCCAGACTGCGCGACGCGATTCTCGGCGCGTTCGCCGACGCGCGTCCGATCGATGAAGCGCACTACGAATCGCGACCGGCACGGGTGCGCGCGCTGAGCTGGATCGCGTACACGAGCTACCGCGTCGCGATGAAGCTGCTGACGGTGGGCGGCTACGACTAGCACCGGGCAAAGAAATAGAACACAGGTGCGCCGCTCGGCAACCATCGATTCAAGGCAAACGCCTCTAAAAATCTGATTGATCTGATTGTCGAAACCCGCGAAATTGGAAACCCGTTAGAAACCGGTTTCTAATAAAGTCCTTGTTTCGCGGACGGCAACACTCAATAATAGTACGGCCGTTCGATTTTCATTTCGGTCACATTAGAACGGTAAAAAACAGCTATGCGAAAAGGCGAACAAACCCGAGCCGCGATTCTTGACGCAGCACTCGATCTGGCAGGCCGAGACGGACTGGAAGGTCTGACCATTGGCCTGCTGGCCGAGCGCATGCAGATGAGCAAGAGTGGTGTGTTCGCGCATTTCGGGTCGCGCGAGGACCTGCAGCTCGAGGTCGTGCGCGAGTATCACCGCCGTTTCGAGGACGAGGTGTTCTTCCCGAGCTTGCGCGAGCCGCGCGGTCTGCCGCGCTTGCGCGCGATGATTTCCCGCTGGATCGAGAAGCGCATCCAGGAAGTCACGACCGGATGTATCTACATCAGCGGCGCCGTGGAATACGACGATCGCGCGGACAGCCAGGTGCGCGAGCAGCTGGTGTCGAGCGTGACGATGTGGCGTGCGGCGCTCACGCGCGCGATTTCGCAAGCGATGGAAGAAGGGCATCTGCGAGCCGATACCGATCCGCAGCTGATGCTGTTCGAACTGTATAGCGTCACGCTCGGCCTGCATCACGACGCGCGCTTCCTGCATCTGCCGGATGCGGTGAGTCTCACGTGGGCCGCACTGGAAAAACTGATTAATTCGTATCAAAGCGAAAGCCGTTAGCAGCGTCGCCGGAACTTGCCGGAAACGCGCCGCGCAGAAGGTCCGTCCACGGACCCGGCCAACGGCCTGGCTTTTTGTCAAATTAGGGAGAGAGAGTCATGGGACAGTACGCCGCGCCGCTGCGCGACATGCAATTCGTGTTGCACGAACTGCTCAACGTCGAGGCTGAACTTCGGGAAATGCCGAAGCACGCCGATCTCGACGCCGACACGATCAACGCGGTGCTCGAAGAAGCCGGCAAGTTCTGCTCCGAAGTGCTGTTCCCGCTCAACCAAAGCGGCGACCAGGAAGGCTGCACGTATGCCGGCGACGGCGTCGTGACCACGCCGAAGGGCTTCAAGGAAGCCTATCAGCAATATGTCGAAGCCGGCTGGCCGGCGCTTGGCTGCGACCCGGAATACGGCGGCCAGGGGCTGCCCGCGTTCGTCAACAACGCACTCTACGAAATGCTGAACTCGGCGAATCAGGCGTGGACGATGTATCCGGGCCTGTCGCACGGCGCGTACGAATGCCTGCACGCGCACGGCACGCCGGAGCTGCAGCAGCGCTATCTGCCGAAACTCGTCGCGGGTATCTGGACCGGCACGATGTGCCTGACCGAGCCGCATTGCGGCACCGACCTCGGCATTCTGCGCACCAAGGCCGAACCGAACGGCGACGGCTCGTACTCGATCAGCGGCACGAAGATCTTCATCTCGAGCGGCGAGCACGATATGGCGGAGAACATCATTCACCTGGTGCTCGCGCGTCTGCCGGATGCGCCGAAGGGCACCAAGGGCATTTCGCTGTTCATCGTGCCGAAGTTCGTCCCGAACGAAGCGGGCGAGCCCGGCGAGCGCAACGGCGTCAAGTGCGGCTCGATCGAGCACAAGATGGGCATTCACGGCAACGCGACCTGCGTGATCAATCTCGACAACGCGAAGGGCTGGATGGTCGGCGAGCCGAACAAAGGCCTGAACGCGATGTTCGTGATGATGAACGCCGCGCGTCTCGGCGTCGGCATGCAGAGCCTCGGCCTCACCGAAGTCGCGTATCAGAACTCGCTCACGTACGCGAAAGAGCGTCTGCAGATGCGTTCGCTGACCGGCCCGAAGGCGCCGGAGAAGGCGGCCGATCCGATCATCGTGCATCCGGACGTGCGTCGCATGCTGCTCACCCAAAAGGCCTACGCCGAAGCCGGCCGCGCGTTCTCCTACTGGTCGGCGCTCCAGATCGACAAGGAGCTGTCGCACGCGGACGAAGCCGAGCGCAAGGAAGCCGCCGACCTCGTCGCGCTGCTCACGCCGATCCTGAAGGCGTTCCTGTCGGACAACGCGTTCGAGGGCACCAATCACGCGATGCAGATCTACGGCGGCCACGGCTTCATCGCCGAATGGGGCATGGAGCAGTACGTGCGCGACGCACGCATCAACATGATTTACGAAGGCACCAATGGCATCCAGTCGCTCGACCTGCTCGGCCGTAAAGTGCTCGGCGACATGGGCGCGAAGATGAAGAAGTTCGGCAAGCTCGTCGCCGGGTTCATCGAAGCTGAAGGCATCAAGCCGGAAATGCAGGAGTTCGTGAACCCGCTGGCCGACATCGGCGAAAAGGTGCAGAAGCTGACGATGGAAATCGGCATGAAGGCGATGCAGAACCCGGACGAAGTCGGCGCCGCGGCCGTGCCGTATCTGCGTACGGTCGGCCATCTGGTGTTCTCGTACTTCTGGGCGCGCATGGCGCGCATCGCGCTGGACAAAGAGGCATCGGGCGATCCGTTCTACAAGGCGAAGCTTGCGACCGCGCGTTTCTACTTCGCCAAGCTGCTGCCCGAAACGGCCATGACGATCCGCCAGGCGCGCGCGGGTTCGAAGCCGATGATGGACGTCGAAGAAGCGTTGTTCTGACGCTCACCCCGCGAGCGAGGCGCCCGTGGGTAGCGAAACCGCGCTGCCTCGCTCAACGCCAAACACATCGCGCGAAGCATGTCTGACGCTTCGCGCCACCGCACAACTCTCCGGAGAAACGACGTGAGCAATCTGATCATTCGCAAGGTAGCCGTGCTCGGCGCCGGCGTGATGGGCGCGCAGATCGCCGCGCACCTGATCAACGCCAAGGTGCCCGTGCTGCTGTTCGACCTGCCCGCCAAGGAAGGCCCGAAAAACGGGATCGCGCTGAAGGCGATCGAGAACCTGAAGAAGCTGTCGCCGGCGCCGTTCGGCGTGAAGGAAGACGCGCAATACATCCAGCCCGCTAATTACGACGACGACATCGCGAAGCTCGCCGAATGCGACGTCGTGATCGAAGCGATCGCCGAGCGGATGGACTGGAAGCATGACCTCTACAAGAAGGTCGCGCCGCACATCGGCCCGAACGCGATCTTCGCGACCAACACGTCGGGTCTGTCGATCACCGCACTGTCCGAAGGTTTCGCCGATGACCTGAAGGCGCGCTTCTGCGGCGTGCACTTCTTCAATCCGCCGCGCTACATGCATCTGGTCGAACTGATCCCGACCGCGACGACGCGCCCCGAAATTCTCGACCAGCTCGAAACGTTCCTGACCAGCGTGGTCGGCAAGGGCGTCGTGCGCGCGAAAGACACGCCGAACTTCATCGCGAACCGCGTCGGTATTTTCTCGATCCTCGCGGTCATCACCGAAGCCGCGAAGTTCGGCCTGCGTTTCGACGAAGTGGACGACCTGACCGGCGCGCGTCTCGGCCGCGCGAAGTCGGCGACGTTCCGCACCGCCGACGTGGTCGGTCTCGACACGATGGCGCACGTGATCAAGACGATGCAGGACACGCTGCCGGACGATCCGTTCTTCCCGGTCTACGAAACGCCGGCCGTGCTCGCCGAACTGGTGAAGAAGGGCGCACTCGGCCAGAAGACGGGCGGCGGCTTCTACCGGAAGGAAGGCAAGGCGATCAAGGTGCTCGACCCGAACTCGGGCGCGTATGTCGACGGCGGCGCGAAGGCGGACGAAATCATTGGCCGCATTCTCAAGCGCCCGGCCGCCGAGCGTCTGAAGCTGCTGCGCGAAACGCAACATCCGCAGGCCCAGTTCCTGTGGTCGATCTTCCGCGACGTCTATCACTACATCGCCGTGCATCTGGAGTCGATTGCCGATAACGCGCGCGACGTCGATCTCGCGATCCGCTGGGGCTTCGGCTGGAACGAAGGCCCGTTCGAAGGCTGGCAGATGGCTGGCTGGAAGCAGGTCGCCGAGTGGGTGCAGGAAGACATCGCGGCGGGCAAGGCGCTCGCCAACGTGCCGCTGCCGCAGTGGGTGCTCGAAGGCGCGGTCGCCGAGAAGGGCGGCGTGCACACGGCTGAAGGTTCGTGGTCGCCGGCCACGAAGTCCTTCGTGCCGCGCTCGTCGCTCGACGTGTACCGCAAGCAGGTGTTCCGCGCGCCGCTCGTCGGCGAAACCGGTGCCGATCCGAAGACCTATGGCAAGACGCTGTTCGAGACCGATGCGGTGCGCGCGTGGGTCGACGATCGCGCGGGCGAGAACGATGTGTTGATCGTGTCGTTCAAGAGCAAGATGAACACGATCGGACCGGCGGTGATCGACGGTCTGACGCAGGCGATCGAACTGGCCGAAAAGGACTACAAGGGCCTCGTGGTGTGGCAGCCGACGTCGCTGAAGCTCGGCACGCCGGGCGGTCCGTTCTCGGCGGGCGCGAACCTCGAGGAGGCGATGCCCGCCTTCATGATGGGCGGCGCGAAGGGCATCGAGCCGTTCGTGAAGAAATTCCAGCAGGGCATGCTGCGCGTGAAGTACGCGAATGTGCCGGTGATCTCGGCGATCTCGGGCATCGCGCTCGGCGGTGGCTGCGAACTCGCGCTGCATAGCGCGAAGCGCGTCGCGCACATCGAAAGCTATCTGGGTCTCGTCGAAGTCGGCGTGGGTCTCGTGCCGGCGGGCGGCGGCCTGAAGGAAGCGGCACTGCGCGCGGCCGAAGCGGCCACCCAGGTCGGCGCGACGAACGATCTGCTGAAGTTCGTGCAGAAGTCGTTCGAGAACGCGGCGATGGCGAAGGTGTCGGCCTCCGCGCTCGACGCCCGCGCGATGGGCTACCTGAAGCCGTCCGACACGATCGTCTTCAACGTGTTCGAACTGCTCGACGTCGCGAAGAAGGAAGCGCGCGCGCTCGCCGCTGCGGGCTATCGTGCGCCGCTGCGCGCGACGCAGGTGCCGGTCGCGGGCCGCTCGGCGATCTCGACGATCAAGGCGTCGCTCGTCAACATGCGCGACGGCCGCTTCATCAGCGAGCATGATTTCCTGATCGCGAGCCGCATCGCCGAAGCGGTGTGTGGCGGCGACGTGGAAGCGGGCAGCCTCGTCGACGAAGAATGGCTGCTGCAACTCGAGCGTCGTGCGTTCGTCGAACTGCTCGGCACGCAGAAGACGCAGGAACGGATCATGGGCATGCTGCAGACCGGCAAGCCGGTGCGCAACTAAGCGGGGGAGATTGAAATGGCAAAGCAATTGCAGGACGCATATATCGTCGCCGCGAGCCGTACGCCGATCGGCAAGGCGCCGCGCGGCGTGTTCAGGAACACGCGCCCGGATGAGCTGCTGGTTCACGCGATCAAGTCGGCCGTCGCTCAGGTGCCCGGCCTCGACACCAGCGTGATCGAAGACGCGATCGTCGGTTGCGCGATTCCGGAAGCGGAGCAGGGCCTGAACGTCGCGCGGATCGGCGCGCTGCTCGCCGGTCTGCCGAACACGGTCGGCGGCGTCACGGTGAACCGCTTCTGCGCGTCGGGGCTGACCGCGCTCGCGATGGCCGCGGACCGCATCCGCGTCGGCGAGGCGGATGCGATGATCGCGGGCGGCTGCGAATCGATGAGCATGGTGCCGATGATGGGCAACAAGCCGTCGCTGTCGCCGCATATCTTCGATCGCAACGAAGACGTCGGCATCGCGTACGGCATGGGCCTGACCGCGGAGAAGGTCGCCGAGCGCTGGAAGATCAGCCGCGAAGCGCAGGACGCGTTCTCGGTCGAATCGCACCGTCGCGCGATCGCCGCGCAGCAGGCCGGCGAATTCAACGACGAAATCGCCGCGTACACGGTGACCGACCGCGTGCCCGATCTCGCCACCGGCGAAATCAGCGTGAAGACGCGCGAGGTGTCGCTCGACGAAGGTCCGCGCGCGGAGACGTCGATGGAAGGGCTCGCGAAGCTGCGCGCGGTGTTCGCGAACAAAGGCTCGGTCACGGCCGGCAACAGCTCGCAGACCTCGGACGGCGCTGGCGCGCTGATCGTCGTATCGGAAAAGATCCTCAAGCAGTTCAACCTGACGCCGCTCGCGCGCTTCGTCAGCTTCGCGGTGCGCGGCGTGCCGCCGGAAATCATGGGCATCGGCCCGAAGGAAGCGATTCCGGCCGCGCTGAAGGCCGCGGGTCTCACGCAGGATGACCTCGACTGGATCGAGCTGAACGAGGCGTTCGCCGCGCAGTCACTCGCGGTGATTCAGGACCTCGGTCTCGATACGTCGAAGATCAACCCGCTCGGCGGCGCAATCGCGCTGGGCCATCCGCTCGGCGCGACGGGCGCGATCCGTGCGGCGACGGTGGTGCACGGCTTGCGTCGCCGCAACTATAAGTACGGCATGGTGACGATGTGCGTCGGTACCGGCATGGGCGCAGCAGGCATTATCGAGCGCCTGTGAGCCTTTGATCGAACGGGGGATCCTTCAGTGATCCACTAAGGATCGCGCAACGGTTCGCAGGCCGCCCGGCTCGCGAACCGTTTTTGCATTCAGCAGCAGCGAAAGGAGATGAACGGGATGACAACGGATATTCTGGTCGAGCGCGCCGACGCGGTGCTGACCATCACCTTCAACCGGCCCGGCAGGAAAAACGCGATCACGCCCGCGATGTATCAGGCCATGACCAACGCACTAGTCGACGCACAGGGCGACACGTCGGTGCGCGCGATCCTGATTCGCGGCAGCGCGGGTATTTTCAGTGCGGGCAACGATCTCGAAGACTTCATGAAGTCACCGCCGGTCGGCGAAGCCCCGCCGGTGATCCAGTTCCTGCGCACGATCTGCGCGGCGGAAAAACCGATCGTGGCGGCCGTGGCAGGGCCGGCGATTGGCGTCGGCACGACCATGCTGCTGCATTGCGATCTGGTCTACGCGGCCGATACCGCGAGCTTTTCGCTACCGTTCACGCAACTCGGGCTGTGTCCGGAGGCGGCGTCGAGCCTGCTGCTGCAGCGCGTGGCCGGCTATCAGGCGGCGGCCGAAAAGCTGCTGCTCGGCGAGGCGTTCGACGCGGCGGAAGCGCATCGTATGGGCTTCGTGAATCGCGTGCTTCCGGCGGGCGAAGTCGACGCGTTTGCGGCGTCGCAGGCTGCGAAGCTGGCGGCGTTGCCGGCATCGTCGTTGCGCGTGGCGAAGAGCCTGATGAAGCGTGCAAGCCAGCAGGAACTACAGACTCAGATCACCGAGGAAGCGGTGCACTTCGGCAAGATGCTGCTCGCGCCCGAAGCGCGCGAGGCGTTCAAGGCGTTCTTCGAGAAGCGCAAGCCGGATTTTCGGCAGTTCGACTAAGGGGCGTGCGGCGCAGGCGGGATTCGGGTGCGTCGAGCGTGAATCGTCGCTGCGCCGTTTCAGCCGCTCAGGGCTGCGCTCGCCACGTGTCGTAGTCGACGTAGCCGTCTTCGCGGCAGAAACTCACGAGCCGCACGCCCGCCTCGCGCGCGATCGCAATCGCGAGCGACGACGGCGCCGAGATCGTCGCGACCATCGGCACGTCGACGCGCGCGGCCTTGCGCACCAGCTCGTAGCTGGCGCGGCTCGACAGAAACACGAAACCGTCGCGCGTATCGACGCGCTCGAGCACGAGCTGGCCGATCAGTTTGTCTAGCGCGTTGTGGCGGCCGACGTCCTCGAACGCGTAGCGGATCGCGCCTTGCGCATCGCACCACGTGGCCGCGTGCAAGCCGCCTGTCAAACGCGTGAGTGCCTGGTGCTCGGGCAGCGCGTGCGCGGCGCGCGCGATCGCATCGGGCGCGAGCCGCTGCAGAAAGCCGGTGTCGGGCACACGCTGCGGTTTCAGATCTAGCAGATCGATGCTTTCGATGCCGCACACGCCGCAACCGGTGCGCCCGGCGAGCGCGCGGCGCTTTTCCTTCAAACCGGCGAACGCCTGCTGTACGACCTGCAACTGCACCTCGGCATGCGGCAGATCGCCGTGATCGTGGAATTCAACCTCGATGTCCTGTATATCGCTGCCGCGCTCGACGATCCCCTCCGAAATCGCGAAGCCGACCGCGAACGCTTCGAGATCGCGCGGCGTGCACATCATCACCGCGTGCGAAATGCCGTTGAACACGAGTGCGACCGGCCATTCCTGGCCGACGTGATCGGTGAGGGTTTCGACGGACGTGCCGCGATGACGGTGCACTTCGAGTTGCACCGCGCCGGGTTGTTCGTCGGTGTCGAGGGCGAGGGGCCGGCCGATCGCCTGGGCGCTTTCCCGCCCGTTTTCCTGTCTGTTCAAGCTGCTTTACTCCTATGCCTTGCTGCGCGTTCAAGTGTCCGCCTGGCTCGCCGGGTGCGTCTCGGCGGCCGCCGCGCGGACCGCTGTCGCGCGAATAAGGTTCTAAAATACCTCAAGCGACGCCCGCACGCTGTTCGACACCGATAAGGAGCACTGTCATGGGACTCAACGAAGCACCGCTTCTGTTCGACTTCGAAGTCGCGTCTTCGGAGAATTTCACATATATCCCGATGTCGGTGCGCTTCAATCTCGACCGTTTCGGTCTGCGCATCACGCTCGCGCAGTGGCAGCAGCTGCCGCTCGAAGACCGCAAGCTGCTCGCGCGGTTCCCGGTCGACGAAGACACGCAGATCGAACCGAATTTCGATCACGCGCTGTTCGAGATGCTGCGCACCCACGCGAACATCGAACCGGAGTGGTTCACGCCGGAGGAGTCGCCGGCCTGGCGACGCACCGACAGCGTGCCCGAAGGCGTCGCGCAGCAGGCGGGGCTGGCCGGTCTTGCCTCGCCGAGCGTCGCGTGCTGGGCCGAGCTCGATCCATTCAAGCGCTACGTGCTCGCGAAGCTGTCGCGCAAGCCCGAGGCGAACCACGATTTCCTCCCGGCGATGAAGGAGTTTGGTGCGGCCGGCTAGGCGCGGCCTTTTTTCCAATCCTCATATTTTTTTCACGTCAACCCTCAACCCCTTCCGGACGCTGCCGATATCCAAAGGATGGCGCGTAAAAGACTTGCATCGATGCGGCCCGACGCATCGACAGCAAGCACGCGCTCCCGCCCTCGGAACGATTGACGTTCGGAACCCATGATTCCTTTCTTATCGAAGCGGCTGCTGATCAATCTTGCAGTCGTGGCCATCGCGGTCGGTGCAAACGTGTTCGTCGCGTACACGCAGATTCGCGGGCACCGCGATGCCGATGAGCGCCTGCAGCGCTCGACCAGCGTGCGCCAGAACCTCGATGCATATCACGCCGCGCTCGATAACGTGGCCGCCGCGCTGCACCGCCTGAAGGCATCGGGCAAACCGGTGCCACCGGACGCGGCCGATTCGATGACGAAGGCGCTCGCGAACCGCGAGCACGCGCTGAGCGACGCGCTCGCGAGCGAGTCGCGCATGTCGGGCGCGCTCGCCAGCCTGAGCGTGGCGCGGCAGGGGCTGCAGCAGGATATCGAGGACACGCTGCGCAATAGCGGGAGCGACGTGCCCGGAGCGGCACCCCTCGACACCGCGCCTTCCGGCTCGCATCTTGCCCCCGCGCTCGAGCGCGTCGATGCCGCGCTCGCCGCGTTGCGCGGCGAGGAAAACCTCTCGCTGCAGACCTCGCTAGCGGCATCGGCGAGCAACAGCGAGCGCGCGATGTTCATGCTGCTCGTGACGATGCTCGGCGGCAGCACGCTGTTGCTCCTCACGTTCGGCGTGCGCGAGAACAGCGCGCGCGAAAAGCTGCGCAGCGCCCGCGCAATGGTGCGCAACGACGAGCGCTTTCGCAGCCTGTTCGACGATCACTCGGTACCGATGTACATATTCGATCGCGACACGCTGCGCTTTCTCGCCGTCAACGCGGCCGCGATCCAGCAATACGGCTATACGGAAAGCGAGTTTCTGGGCATGACGATCCGCGCGATTCGCCCGAACTCCGAGATCGCGCGCCTCGAGAAGCATCTGCAGCGCGTCGCCGAGCTGCGCCAGAGCCACACGATGGCGGGCATCTGGCGGCATCGGCGCAAGGACGGCTCGATCATCAGCGTCAACGTGTCGTACCACACGCTGAATTTCATGGGCCGCGACGCGTCCTTCGTGCTGGCGGAAGACGTGACCGACCAGATCAACGCCGAAGCCGAAGCGCAGCGTTCGAACCAGATGCTCGAAGCGGTGATCGACAACATTCCGCAGCGGATTTTCTGGAAGGATCTGAATTCGCGTTATCTTGGCTGCAACATGGCGTTCGCGCGCGACGCGGGGCTCGCTTATCCCGAGCAGGTGGTCGGCAAGAGCGACGCCGATCTGCCGTGGCGCGCGTTCGCCGATCTGCTGAACGAGCACGATCACGAAGTCGCGAGCACCGGTGTGCCGAAGATGAACTTCGAGGTCGACTTCGTGATCGACGGCGCCCATCACACGAGGGTCACGAGCAAGCTGCCGTTCACCGACGGCGACGGCCAGGTGATCGGCGTGCTCGGCTCGTACACCGACATCACCGAGCGCAAGCGTGCCGATCTCGCACTGCGTCTGCAAAGCCGTGCGCTCGACGCGAGCGTCAACGCGATCCTGATTACCGCGCCGTCGCCGTCGGGCAATCTGATCGAATACGTGAATCCGGCGTTCATGCGCATCACCGGCTACGATCCCGCCGAAGTGATCGGCCAGGACTGCCGCGTGCTGCAACGCGACGACCGTGACCAGGAGGGCGTCGCGTTGATCCGCGAGGCGCTCGCGGCGAACCGCGAGGTCAGCGCGGTGGTGCGCAACTATCGCAAGGACGGCGCGCTGTTCTGGAATCAGCTGTTCATCGCGCCGGTGCCGAACGCGGACGGCGTGATCACCCATCATATCGGCGTGATCAACGACGTGACCGAGCTGATCCGCTATCAGGAGCAGCTCGAATATCAGGCCAACTATGACGGCCTCACGCGGCTGCCGAACCGCAATCTGCTGCGCGACAGGCTCGAACATGCTCTCGTCGTCGCGCAGCGGCATCAGGCGGGCGTCGCAGTCGTGTTCCTCGATCTCGACGGCTTCAAGAACGTCAACGACAGCCTTGGCCACAGCGTAGGCGACCGGCTGCTCGGCGTGGTCGCCGAACGGCTCGCGCGCTGCTCGCGCACCACCGACACGGTCGCGCGCCACGGCGGCGACGAGTTCGTGATCGTGATGACCGACGTCGTCGACGAACAATCACTGATCGCATGGATGGAGCGCGTGCGCGCGTCGATCGCCGAGCCGGTGTGGCTCGACGGCACCGAGCTGTACGTGGGCTGCAGCATGGGCGCGAGCGTGTTCCCGCAGGACGGCGACGACGCCGAGACGCTGATGAAAAAGGCCGACGTCGCGATGTATCGCGCAAAGGACATGGGCCGCAACACGTTCCAGTTCTATCAGCCGGAGATGAATGCGAGCGCGGGCGCGCGCCTGAATTTCGAACGACGCCTGCGCCGCGCGCTGCGCGACAACGAGTTCCTGCTGCACTATCAGCCGCAGGTCGATATCGGCAGCGGACAGATCGTCGGTATCGAAGCACTGGTGCGCTGGCACGATCCCGAGGTCGGGCTCGTGCCGCCGTCGTCGTTCATTCCGCTCGCCGAGGAAAGCGGGTTGATCGGGCCGCTGTCGGAGTGGGTGCTGCGCGAGGCGTGTCGCCAGAACAAGGCGTGGCAGGACCAGGGGCTGCCGCCGGCACGCGTGTCGGTGAACCTGTCGGCGCGCGTGTTTCAGCAGCGCGACATTGCGAAGCTCGTGATGCAGGTGCTCGCCGAGACCGGGCTCGAGCCGAAGTACCTCGAACTCGAGCTGACCGAAAGCACGATCATGCGCAACGCGGAAGAAGCGGTGTCGATGCTCCACGAACTGCACGCGCTCGGCATCGGTCTCGCGATCGACGACTTCGGCACCGGCTATTCGAGCCTCAGCTATCTGAAGCGCTTCCCGGTGGACCGGTTGAAGATCGACCGCTCGTTCGTGTCGGATATCGGCGTGTCGGGCGACGACGAGACGATCACGTCGGCGATCATCGCGCTCGCGCATTCGCTGAAACTGCAGGTGATCGCCGAGGGCGTGGAAACGTCCGCGCAACTCGATTTCCTGAGGGAACGGGCGTGCGATGAGATGCAGGGTTTTTACTTCGCCAAGCCGCTATCGACCGAAGCGATTTCGGAGTTGCTGCACGGCGGGGCGGTGCGGGAGCTGGAGCCGGAGCCGGCGTGAACGGGGCGTGACGCGCAACGGCCCGTCTTGCCCCGTGTCGAGTCAAACGCCGGTCATTCCGCCGGCGTGTCCTTGAAGACCGGCAGGCTTTCCGCGAACGCGGAAAACTTTTCGAGCTGCGGATGATCGGCCTTGCTGACCGTCTCCGGCAACATCATGTGGGTGAACTGCCACGCGACGGCGACCGCTACGTCCGCCGCGGTGAATTGTTCCTGAGTATCGGGCAGCGGCCCTTCGCCCAACTCGCGTTCGAGTTCGGCGTAAGCGGCGAACAGTTGCGTGCGCACGCGCTCGACCCACGGTTCATGCTGCTTGTCCTGCGGCCGCAGATCGCGCTCGTAGACGATCTGCACGCTCTTTTCGCACGCGGCGAGCGCGAGACCGGTCAGACGCGCGGCGCGCAATGCCGCGTCGGCCTGGGTCGGGAACAGCGGGGTGGGACCGGCGAGCGTCGCGAGATACTGCAGGATCACCGTCGAGTCCATCAGGATCGCGCCGTTGTCGGCGACGAGCGTCGGCGCCTTGACGACCGGGTTGATCTTCGCGAACTGGTCGTAAGTGCGGAATACCGAAATCGACTCGTGTTCGAAGTCGAGCTTCAGCAGCTTCATGCAGATGGCGACGCGCCGCACGTAGGGCGAGTCGAGCATTCCGATCAGTTTCATCTCGTGTCCGTTAGAAGATCGACAATGGGCCGCCACGGCCTCGTGCGCTATTCGGCTGAAACGGCTAGCTGGCGGCGCGGCGCGTGACGCGTGGAATCGCTAGCTTAAGGATCTTCGGCGGCTCAGTCCAGCACGGGCAGCGCGCGCGGACGACGATCGCTGTCGGTGGCGACGTAGGTGAGGATCGCTTCCGTGACCTTGACAACTTCCTGCACGACGCTCATCCGCTGCGCGTAGACCTCGACCGATACCGTTATCGAGGTATTGCCGGTCTTCACGATATCCGCGTAAAAGCTCAGCAGATCGCCGACGAACACCGGCTGCTTGAACAGGAACGAATTGACCGCGATCGTTGCGACGCGACCGTTCGCGCGACGGCTTGCCGGAATCGAGCCGGCGATGTCGACCTGCGCCATGATCCAGCCGCCAAACACGTCGCCGTGGATGTTCGCGTCCGAGGGCTGTGGCATCACGCGCAGCGCGCAAGGCTTGGACGGAAGTTGAGGAAGATCGGTCATCGGGACATCCTTGAGAAACGCATTCACGCGTATTGACGTATTGGCTGAACCGGCTCGGCCGTGGGCCACGAAAAGCAGTGCCAGCCGGCTTCTGCGACAATACACAGATCAGGAATTGTACGGGAAAGCGCCCAGTGAGGCGCGCCATCCGCGCGCCGCTGCGAACTCCGGCAGTTCCGCTTTCTTCCCACGATCCATGCGCCGCTCGCTTCCGTCCGAACCCTCGCCGATTTCCACCCAACCCCGCAACGACTGGCAGACGATCCTGTCGCTGCTGCCTTATCTCGCGACCTACAAATGGCGGGTCGGCTTCGCGCTCAGCTGCCTGATCGGCGCGAAAGTCGCGAACCTCGGCGTGCCGATCGTGATGAAGCACATCGTCGACGGTCTCGCGTCGGTCCGGCATCTGACCGCGCTCGGCCGTGCGCAGGACGCGCCCGGCATCGTGCTGCTCGGTGGCGTCGGCCTGCTGGTGGTCGCGTATGCGGTGGTGCGGCTGTCCACTTCGTTTTTCACCGAGCTGCGTGAGATCCTGTTTTCGAAAGTCACCGAAAGCGCGGTGCGCCAGCTCGCGCTGAAGGTGTTTCGCCATCTGCACGGGCTGTCGCTGCGCTTTCATCTCGAGCGGCAGACGGGCGGCATGTCGCGCGATATCGAACGCGGCACGCGCGGCATCACCCAGCTGATTTCCTATTCGCTGTACAGCATCCTGCCGACGCTCGTCGAAGTCGGGCTCGTGCTCGGCTTTTTCGTCGTCAAATACGAGGCCTATTACGCGATCGTCACGTTCGTCGCGCTCGCGGTGTACATCGCGTTCACGGTGAAGGTCACCGAGTGGCGCACGCACTTTCGCCGCACGATGAACGAGCTCGATTCGAAGGCGAATTCGCGCGCGATCGACTCGCTGCTCAACTACGAGACCGTCAAGTACTTCGGCAACGAAGAGTGGGAAGCAAGCCGTTACGACGAAAACCTGAAGCGCTATCGCGCGGCGGCGATCAAGTCGCAGCGCTCGCTGTCGGCGCTGAACTTCGGGCAGCAGGCGATCATCGGCACGGGGCTCGTGTTCATCCTGTGGCGCGCGACGCAGGGCGTGATGGCCGGGCGCCTGACGCTCGGCGATCTGGTGCTGATCAACACGTTCATGCTGCAGCTGTATATTCCGCTGAATTTTCTCGGGGTGGTCTATCGCGAGCTGAAGCAGAGCCTGACCGACATGGACCGCATGTTCTCGCTGCTCGGCGCACCGCAGGAAGTGCCCGACGCGCCCAACGCGGTGGACTTGAGGGTGAGCGGCGCGCAGGTGCGCTTCGACAACGTGAGCTTCGCATACGAGCCTTCGCGCGCGATTCTGCACGACGTGAGCTTCACGATTCCAGCCGGCACGACGACCGCGGTGGTCGGCCACAGCGGCTCGGGCAAGTCGACGCTCGCGCGGCTGCTGTTCCGTTTCTACGATCTCGACCGCGAGACGGGCGGCGCGATCCGGATCGACGGGCAGGATATTCGCGACGTCACGCAGGATTCGCTGCGCGCGTCGATCGGCATCGTGCCGCAGGACACGGTGCTGTTCAACGACTCGATCTACTACAACATCGCGTACGGGCGGCCATCGGCGACGCGCGACGAGGTGATCGCGGCGGCGCGCGCCGCGCATATCCACGACTTCATCGACAGTTTGCCGAAGGGCTACGACACGCCGGTCGGCGAGCGCGGGCTCAAACTCTCAGGCGGCGAAAAGCAGCGCGTCGCGATCGCGCGGACCATTCTCAAGAATCCGCCGATCCTGCTGTTCGACGAAGCGACATCCGCGCTTGATTCGCGCTCCGAGCGTGCGATCCAGCATGAACTCGACCAGATCGCGCGCGAACGCACGACGCTGATCATTGCGCACCGGCTGTCGACGGTCGTGCACGCGCAGCAGATCATCGTGATGGACAAGGGGCGCATCGTCGAGCGCGGAACGCATGCCGAGTTGTTGCGCGCGAACGGCCTGTTCGCGCAGATGTGGGCATTGCAACAGCGCGCCGCGCAGACCACGGACGCGGCGGAGAGGGTGGAAGCGGTCGGCGCAGGCGAGAGCGCGGCGAAGTGAAGCTCAGCGCGCGCGCAACAGGCTATCGAGCGCGTCCAGTTGCGCCTGCGTGCCGACGTTCTCCCACAAGCCTTCATACAGCTCGCCGCTCGCCAGCCCACGCGCGATCGTCTCGCGGTAATACGGGCTCAGCGCGCGCCGCGTGCCGCGCGGCAGATCACGGAACATGCGCGTGTCGTAGAGCCCGAAACTGCCGAACGTGAGGCGCGGCTGCGAATCGAGCGACAGCACGCCGTCCACGAGACCGAAGTCGCCGTTCGGGTGAAACACCGGGTTCGGTACCATCACCAGATGCATGCCGGGATCGGGCAGCGCCTTCAGCTTACCGGCGCGTGCGTGCAGCGCGGCGTAATCGTATTCGGTGTACACGTCACCGGCCACCGCGACGAAGATGTGATCCGCGCCGTCATCGGTCAGCAAAGGCAGCGCCTGGGCGATGCCGCCCGCGGTCTCCAGCGCTTCGTGCTCAGGCGAGTAGCGCAACTCGACCTGCCAGCGCGAACCGTCGCCGAGCGCGGCTTCGAGCTGCGCGCCGAGCCACGCATGATTGATCACGATGCTGCGGATGCCGGCCCGCGCGAGCCGTTCGATCTGCCACACGATCAGCGGCTTGCCGCCTACTTCGAGCAAAGGCTTCGGGCATGCGTCCGTCAACGGACGCATGCGCTCGCCGCGGCCCGCGGCGAAAATCATCGCTTTCTTCACGGACATCGTCATCGGTCAGAAGGTGTAGCCGATTTCCTGCGCGCGGCCTTCGAGGTCGTCGAGCAGTTTCGCAAACCCGCGCAGCGGCGCGTAACGCTCCGCCACCTTGCGCGCATAGCCGATGAAGCGCGGCAGGTCGTTCATGTAATGCGCCTTGCCGTCGCGATAGTTGATGCGGCAGAAGAGGCCAAGCACCTTGATGTGGCGCTGCAGGCCCATCCATTCGAGCTGGCGGTAGAACTCGCCGAAATCGCCATCCACCGGCAGGCCGGCTTTTTTCGCTCGCTCCCAGTAGTACACGAAGCAGTCGAGTTCGAACTCCTCGTCCCAACTGAGGAACGCGTCGCGCAGCAGCGACACGACGTCGTACGTGATCGGGCCGTACACCGCGTCCTGGAAGTCGAGCACGCCAGGGTTCGGCTCCGCGATCATCAGATTGCGCGGCATGAAATCGCGCAGCATGAAGCTCTGCGGCTGTGCGCGCGCGCTCGCGATCAGCAGCGCGAACGTGCGATCGAGCTGCGCGCGGGTAGCGGCGTCGACCTCGCGCCCAAGGTGCCGGCCGATGAACCATTCGGGCATCAGTTCCATTTCACGATGCAGGAACGCTTCGTCGAACGGCGGTAGCACGTCTTCGCGCGAGCTGAGCTGCCAGCGGACCAGCGCGTCGAGCGCGTCGCGCATCAGCGTGCGAGCCGCGCGCATGTCGCACGCGGCTTGCGCGTCAGTCAGCGCGGCGAGGTACGACGCGGTGCCGAGATCGGTGACGAGCATGAAGCCCGCGTCGAAGTCGACTTCGAGCACGCGCGGCACGTGTACGCCGGCGGCGTCGAGCAACTGCGCGATCTGCGCGAATTCGCGGCATTTTTCGGGCGGCGGCGCGTCGACGGCGATCAGCGTGGCCGCTCCATCGCCTTTCGCGGCCTTACCGGCGAGCCGGAAATAACGGCGGAAACTGGCGTCGGATGAGGCGGGAACGAGGGTGTCGGGCTCAAGCGCATGGCGCGCCGCGTGGCCTTGCAGCCAGGCCTTGAGCAGGGAGAGACGGGTGTCGGTGAAATCTTGGGTGGAAGGCAGCGTCATGAAAAGCGGCAGCAAATTCTTGGGGACAACGTCTTGCCATATAATACCCCACGACTTTTTTGACGCGACTCACACGCCAGCTTTCGCGTGCTCCGTTTTACCGCCCGCCTTATCACTCGGCAAATTGGGAATCCAGATGTGCAGCCGACTCTCCCGGTCGCGGTGTGCAGGCGGTGGATCGTGATAACGGAAGCTTGCGCACGAGTCGACTCGCCAAACGATACATGCCGCCCAGACAGCTTTCCGATACCACTCCTTCCTGTGCAGTAGCGCCGCGCAAAAGGCGGCTCGTCGCGGCGTTGATCGCCGTTCCGGGTCTGATGCCCGCGCTTGCGCACGCCCAGCTGACGGGGGAAGCTGCACAGCCGCAACCGGTCTACCCGCCGTGGGGCATGCAACTTGCGCCGCAGCTCGAAGAGCATCCGTTGCAAACGGGCCAGCGGCCGGCCACCTTCGTGCTCGGCGATCACGCGAGCGGCACGATCGACCAGGATCTGGCCGCCAAGGGCTCGGCCGAAGTGCGCCACAACACGTCCGTGATCAAGGCCGACGACCTGCACTATGACCAGGACACGGACATGGCCGATGCGTACGGCAATGTCCACGTGATCAATACCGGCAACACCTTCATCGGACCCGAAGCGCATTTGCGCGTCGATTCGACCGAAGGCTTCATGACCGCGCCGAAGTACCACTTCACGCTGACGGGCGGTTCGGGCAGCGCGCAGCGCGTCGACCTGCTCGACGCCGAGCGCTCGGTGTTCACGAAGGGCACCTACACGGCGTGCGCGTGTACGGACAATCCGGCCTGGTACATCAAGGGCAGCGAGTTCGATTTCGACACCGGCGCGGACGAAGGCGTCGCTTACAACAGCGTGCTGTTCTTCCAGGGCGTCCCGGTGTTCGCGTCACCGTGGCTGTCGTTCCCGTTGTCGGGCGACCGCCGCAGCGGCCTGTTGCCGCCCACGTTCTCGCTGAGCTCGACGAACGGTTTCGAGCTGTCGGTGCCGTATTACTTCAACATCGCGCCGAATCGCGATCTGACCGTCACGCCACGTCTGATCTCGAAGCGCGGTGTGCAACTGCAGAGCACGTTCCGTTACCTTTCGCCGACGTATTCCGGGTCGATCACCGGTGAATTTCTGCCCGACGATCGCCTGACGAAGACCAATCGCTACGCGCTGTACATCCAGCACAACCAGAATTTCGGTAACGGCTTCGGCGGCTACATCTATTACAACAAGGTTTCGGATAACACCTATCCGCAAGACCTGTCGTCGTCGGTCAACCAGTTCATGAACGGCACCCAGCTCCTGTACCAGCAGGAAGCCGGGTTGACCTACAACAACGGACCGTGGTCCGTGCTCGCGCGCGAGCAGCACTGGCAGACGCTGGAGCCGTCGGTCGCGCCGTACGGCCGCGAGCCGCAGTTGAACGTGAAGTACGCGAAGTACAACATCGGCGGCTTCGACTTCGGCGCCGAAGCCGATTACACGAATTTCCGCATCACCACCGCGGATCTGACCGAAGGCCAGCGGGTGCTGTTCAACCCGTACCTGTCGTATTCGGTGGTGGGGCCGGGTTACTTCGTCACGCCGAAGGTGCAGTGGCACTTTGCGTCGTACAACCTGAACAACATCGGCACCGATCTGGCGAGCGTGCCGGGAGCGCAGAAGAATTTCACCGAGTCGATCCCGACCTTCACGTTCGACACGGGCCTGACGTTCGAGCGCTCGGTGCGCATTTTCGGCGCGGACTTTATCCAGACGCTGGAGCCGCGCCTGTACTACGTGTACACGCCGTACCGCAACCAGAACAACGCGCCGCTGTTCGATACCGCCGAGTCCGACTTCGGTCTAGCGGAGATTTTCACGCCGAACACGTTCGTCGGTAACGACCGGATCGCCGATGCGAACCGCCTGACCGCCGGTCTCACCACGCGCTTCATCAACCCGGCCACCGGCGACGAACGCGCGCGTTTCGTGATCGCGCAGCAGTATTACTTCCGGGATCAGCGCGTCACGCTGGAGCCGACCCAGACCAGCACCGAGGCCACGCATTCGGACCTGATCGCGGGTGCGTCAATCAAGCTGGGCGCTGGTTTCGCTTCGGAAACGGCGTTCCAATATAATGCCGACAATAACCAGCTCACGAAGGCGAGTGTCGGCTTCGGGTTCAGTCCGGAGACCGGCAAGGTCGTCAACGTCGCGTATCGCTACACGCGCGCCAACACCACGCTCGACAACCAGCCGATCAATCAGGTGCTGATTTCGGGCCAATGGCCGCTGTCGCATCGGATGTACGGGGTCGGCCGGTTCAACTACGACGTGGGTGGGCACCGTATCGTCGACGGCCTGATAGGCCTGCAATACGACGCGGACTGCTGGACGCTCGGCGCCGGCATCCAGCGCTATGCGAACGGTGTGAACACGTCGGGGCAGAATCAGTCGAGCACGCGGTTTCTGGCGCAGTTGACGTTCAAGGGCCTGTCGAGCGTCGACAACGGACTGATGACCGCGTTCCGCAGCAGTGTGGCCGGCTATACGCCGTTGCCGCCGCCGCCGCCGCCGGAGTCCCGGTTCACCAACCTCGAATGACGGTCGCCCGGTCATTCATCGCTTGCGAAAAGACGGGCGAAGCGCCCGACATCACTGGAGTATTTGTGGCAATCATGAAACAGCTTCGCTTGGCAACGCTCGCGGCGAGTCTCGTCGCTGCGGCGTCTTTCCTTCCGGTTGCGTCGGTGCAGGCGCAGGCGTTGGGCGGCAATAGCGGCCAGACGGTCGACACCATCGCCGCGGTGGTCAACAACGGTGTCATCACGCAGCGCGAACTCGACGAGCGGGCCGGCCTGATCGCGCACCGGCTGAACCAGCAGAACGCCCCGGTGCCGCCGATGGACCAGCTGCGCCAGCAGGTGCTCACGCAGATGGTGCTCGAGCGCATCCAGTTGCAGAAGGCCAAGGAAGACGGCATTACCATCGACGACGCAGCCGTGCAGCGCACGCTCGAGCGTCTCGCGCAGGCGAACAACATGTCGCTCGAAATGTACCGCGCGCGCATCGAGGCGCAAGGCGTGCCCTGGACCACCTTCATGAACGACGCGCGCACGGAGTTGACGCTGTCGCGTCTGCGCGAGAAGGAAGTGGACAGCAAGATCACGGTGACGGACGCCGAGGTCGCGAACTACATCGCCAGCCAGCGCGGCCCGGGCGCCGGCCAGACGAACGACCTGCACATGCAGCACATTCTCGTGAAGGCGCCGCTGAACGCGTCGCAGACCGACATCGAGGCGGCACAGAAGAAAGCAGAGGGGCTGCTCGCCGAAGCGAAGGGCGGCGCGGATTTCGAAAAGCTGGCGAAAAACAATTCGCAGGCGCCGGACGCGTCGAAAAACGGCGGCGATCTCGGCTTCCTCGCACCGTCGAAGCTGCCGCCAGAGTTCGCGAAAGCCGCGGCGGCGCTGCGTCCGGGTGAGGTCAATCCGGAACTGATCCGCACCAACGACGGCTTCGAAATCGTGCGTCTCGTCGAGCGCCGCGCCGGCCAGGGCAACAGCTCGGACGCGCCGAAGCTCGTGCAGACGCACGTGCGCCACATTCTGCTGCGCGTCGGCGACGGTCTGTCCGAACCGCAGGCACGCCAGAAGCTGCTCGACATTCGTGACCAGATCGCCGCGGGCGGCGACTTCGCGAAGTTCGCGCGTACCTACTCGCAGGACGGCTCCGCGTCGCAAGGCGGTGACCTCGGCTGGATCAGCCCGGGCGAGACCGTGCCCGAATTCGAGCGCGCGATGAACTCGCTGCAGGACAACCAGATCAGCAATCCGGTGCGCAGCGAATACGGCTACCACCTGATCCAGGTGCTCGGCCGCCGCGATGCGGAAGGCTCGATTACACAGCAGATGGATCTCGCGCGCCAGGCCATCGGGCAGCGCAAGGCGGAGCAGGCCTACGCCGACTGGCTGCGCGAGCTGCGCGACACCGCGTTCGTCGAAGTGAAGCCGACCGCGGCGAGCGTGCAGTAACAGAGCTAATGTCATGACAAGCGCTGCCGAGTCCGTCCACCGCCCGCTGCAGATCGCGATCACGACCGGCGAGCCCGCCGGCGTCGGTCCCGAGCTGAGCGCGCAGGCGCTGGCCGGCGCGGCGGCACACTGGCCCACCGCGCAGTTCACCGTGCTCGGCGATGCTGCGCTGCTCGCTGAGCGGGCGCGCGCGGTCGGCGTCGACTGGGCCGCGCTCATCGCGCAGGGCCCGCGCGTGCGGGTCGAGCATCGTGCGCTCGGCGCGCCGTCGCAGGCGGGCAAGCTCGACGCCGCGAACGGCCGCTATGTACTCGATCTGCTCGATGCGGCCATCGACGGCGCGGTGGCCGGCACGTATGACGCGATCGTCACCGCACCGCTGCAAAAAAGCACGATCAACGATGCCGGGGTGCCGTTCACCGGCCACACCGAGTATCTGGCCGAGCGCACCCATACGCCGCGCGTCGTGATGATGCTCGCGGGCACCGGCAAGCGGCCGTTGCGCGTCGCGCTCGCGACCACGCATCTGCCGTTGAAGGACGTGTCGGCGGCCTTGACGATCGAAAGCCTCGTCGAGACGCTGCGTATCATCGATCACGACCTGCGCCACCACTTCGGCTTGCCCGCGCCGCGCATCCTCGTGACAGGGCTCAATCCGCACGCGGGCGAAAACGGCTATCTGGGCCGCGAGGAAATCGACGTGATCACGCCTGCGTTGCAGCAGGCGGACGGCGAGGGCATCGACGCGCGCGGTCCCTATCCGGCCGACACGCTGTTCCAGCCGCGTTACCTCGAAGAAGCCGACTGCGTACTCGCGATGTTTCATGATCAGGGCCTGCCGGTGCTGAAGTATGCGACGTTCGGCGAAGGTATCAACGTGACGCTCGGCCTGCCGATCATCCGCACGTCGGTCGACCACGGCACCGCGCTCGATCTGGCCGGCACCGGCCGCGCCGACGCGGGCAGCCTGATCGCCGCGATCGACACGGCGGTGTCGATGGCGCAGCAGCGTCGCGCGGGCTGAGGCCGAGGTCCAGGTTACGTGAGCGGTTGCGGCGCGCGGCGCCGTATTTCCACCGTGACGTATTTCATTCTCAAGCAGTTTTCTTTCTAGCGTTTCTTCGATGTCCACCAGCAGACAGCAAGGCCGGCACCAGGGCCATCTCGCGCGCAAGCGTTTCGGTCAGAACTTTCTGGTCGACATGGGCGTGATCGATTCGATCGTCGACGTGATCCGGCCGCAGCGCGGCGAGCGCATGGTCGAAATCGGGCCGGGCCTCGGCGCGCTGACCGAGCCGCTGATCGAGCGGCTCGCCACAGCCGAGGCGCCGCTGCACGCCGTCGAACTGGACCGCGATCTGATCGGCCGTCTGAAGAAGAAGTTCGGCGACCTGCTCGAACTGCACGCGGGCGACGCGCTCGAATTCGACTTCGGCTCGCTCGCGGCGCCTGGCGAGAAGGCGTCGCTGCGCATCGTCGGCAATCTGCCGTACAACATCTCGAGCCCGCTGCTGTTTCATCTGGCGGCGTTCGCGGACCGCGTGATCGATCAGCACTTCATGCTGCAGAACGAGGTGGTCGAGCGGATGGTCGCGGAGCCGGGCACGAAGGCGTTCGGTCGCCTGTCGGTGATGCTGCAATACCGCTATGTGATCGACAAACAGCTCGACGTGCCGCCCGAGGCCTTCCAGCCGCCGCCGAAGGTCGATTCGGCGATCGTGCGGATGATTCCGTACGAGCTGCACGAACTGCCGGTGGTCGATGAAAACGTGCTGGGCGAGGTGGTGACGGCGGCGTTCTCGCAGCGTCGCAAGATGCTGCGCAACACGCTTGCCGCACTGCGCGATACGGTCGATTTCGACGCGCTCGGCTTCGATCTGCAACGCCGTGCGGAAGACGTGCCGGTCGCCGAATACGTGAGCGTTGCGCAGGCGGTGGCGGCGCGCTCGGCGGCTGCGCCGGAATAGTCCCGACGCTTACCGCTTCGCCGGTGCGTTGACGAGTGCGATGCCGGTCAGCACCAGCAGCGCGGCGATCAGAAAGCGAGCACTGAACGACTCACCGAGCAACAGCACGCCGAAGGTCACGCCGAACAGCGGCGTCAGAAACGAAAACACCGACAGCCGCGACGCGGTATAACGCGTCAACAACCAGAACCACAGCAGATAGCTGACGAACGCGACGATCACGGCCTGATACGCGAGGCTCGCGAGCGCGAGCGGCGTCACGCTTTCCACGCGTACCTGGCCGAGCCCGAGCGCCAGCGCGAGCAGCACTACCGCCGATACCGTCAACTGATAGAGCAGCGTCTTGCTTGCGCTCGTCTGCGCGAGCCGTGATCCGCGCACGACGACCGTGGTCGCGGCCCACGTGATGCCGGCGAGCACGCCGAGTGCATCACCGGCCGCGCCCGCGAGCGTCGAGCCGTGGGTTGCGCTTGCACCGGGACTGGAGCCCGCGTGCAGGAAGCCGTCGGCGAACGCGAGCGCCATCCCCGCGAACGCGACGGCGATGCCGAACCACTGGATGCGCCGCATGCGCTCGCCATCGACGAACCAGTGCAGGCCAAGCGCCGTGAAGCACGGCGCCGTGTACAGAAACACTGCCATGCGCGACGCGGTCGTCAGCGTCAGGCCGAGAAAGATGCACACGAACTCGGCCGCGAACAGCACACCCGCGAGCAGCCCCGCGCCGAGCGTGCCGTCGTCGCGAAAGAGCGGCGTGCCTCGCGAGCGCGCCCACGCCCATACGAGCAACGCCGCGATCGTCGAGCGCAGCCCCGCCTGAAACACCGGTGGAACCGCCGCATTGGTGGTCTTGATCGCGACCTGTTGAAGCCCCCAGATTGCGCACAGGCCGATCATCAACAGGATGGCGAAGCTATCCGGGGCGCGGCGCGCCGGCAGGGCGGTGGTCGTGCTCATGGCTTTATTTTCATCGTTCTGGCGCCGAGCCCAGGACCCATTAGTCGACTCGGCCCTTCTTCTGTATCAGCTCGATCTTGTACCCGTCCGGATCGGCGACGAAGGCGATGACGGTCGTGCCGTGTTTCATGGGTCCGGCCTCGCGAGTAACGACACCCCCGCGTTTCTTGACTTCTTCGCACGCCGCATAGGCGTCGTCGACCTCGAGGGCGATGTGGCCGTACCCGGTTCCGAGGTCGTACTTGCTCGTGTCCCAGTTGTAAGTCAGTTCGATCGCCGCGCCTTTGGATTCGTCCTCGTAACCGACGAATGCGAGGGTGAACTTGCCGTCCGGGTAGTCGCTCTTCCGAAGCAGGCGCATGCCGAGAACTTCAGTGTAGAAACGGATCGATGCGTCCAGATCACCGACTCGAAGCATGGTATGCAAGATGCGCATGATTAATCCTTTGGTGGTTTGTCGATAAGTGCATTGACATGCGGCGATTGTAAATGATCGCCTCAAACCTTGAGCGAAGCCGCACGGACCAGCCGGCGCCCAGCAAACCCGATGCGCGTTGTCGAAACATTCAACTCGACCTATTCGAACAAAAACGAGACAGCAATAGGTGTTGTGTCCAGTTGCCCGTCTGATATTAGTGTCCAAAACTCAACATCAATCCGGTTTGCCAGATAGTAGTCTGATATATCGGACAATCGATGCGTGACCCGGCGAATGTCGAGCATGCCGAAAGGTGCTGAAGCCGATTTGTCCGCTCCGGAATACTCCTCTCCGTTTAGGACCCTGTCCATGAAACTTGCCCAACGAGGCGCCAAAGCCGCCTTTCTGTTCGCTGTTGCCGGATTGCTCGCAATCACTGGCTGCACCAAGGTTGCCACGCCGGAGCAGGGTGCTGCGGCATCCCCGTCGACGCTTCAGGCCGTGTTGCAGCGAGGCACGCTGCGGGTCGGCGACTGTCTGACGTTCGCGCCCTTCGGGTTCTACAACAAGGATGGCCAACCGGACGGTTATGACGTGGACCTCGCGAAGGAACTCGCGAAGCAGATGGGCGTGAAGCTCGAGGTCGTGAATACGACGAGCGCGAACCGGATTCCGAATCTGCAGACCAGCAAGGTGGACGTCGTGTTCTGCAACTTCACGCGTAATCTGGAGCGCGCGAAAGTGATCGAATTCACGACCCCCTACGTGGTTGCCAGCGAAGCCCTGCTGGTCAGAAAAAAAAGCGGCATTCAGTCGATCAAGGACATGGGCGGTCGCACGATTGCGACGGTCAAGGGCTCGACCAATGGCGACGAAGTTCGCTCGCTGAATATCCCGGTCAAGATCCAGGAATACGACAGCTCGCAGGCCGCGATTCTCGCCGTCAAGCAGGGACAGGCCGACGCGATGATCGAGGACAACAACTTCCTCGCGTATCAGGCCAAGCTCGATCCTGAGCTCGCGGTCACGAACGAAGCGCTAGTCCCGCTCGAATACAACGCGTTCGGCGTCAAGGCCGGCGATCAGGAATGGCTCAGTTACCTGAATCTGTTCCTCTTCAACATCAACGCGTCGAAGCTCAACGCGCAGCTCTACAACAAGTGGTTCGGCACCGATCCGCGCTACCCGCTCAACCCGCAGTTTTAAGGAGCGGGAGATGTCGATGTCCGATGAAACCCGAACGGTCGGGAGTACGTGATGAGTTACGAGTGGCTGACTTTGTGGGGCTACGTGCCTGAGTTTTTGAGTGCGAGCTGGTTGACGTTGCAGGTGACCGTTCTGGCTTTCGTATTGGCGGTACTGCTTGGTCTGCTGACCGCGGTCGCCGGTGCTTCTCCGCTCGCGCTGATTCGGTGGATCGCCCGTGGCTACGTTGAAATCATCCGCAATACGCCTGTACTCCTGCAGATTTTCATCGTTTTCTTCGGTCTGCCATCGGCGGGTATTTCGCTCGACGCATACTGGGCGGGCGTCATTGCGCTCGGCCTGAACGTTGGTGCTTACCTATCGGAAGTGTTCCGCGCAGGCATCCAGTCGGTGCCGCGCGGTCAAATCGAGGCCGCCGGCATTCTCGGACTCGAGCGCGCGCAGATCTTCGCGGAGGTCGTGCTGCCGCAGGCCACGCGCGCGGTCTATCCGGCCATCGTCAACTACCTGATCCAGTTGCTGCTCGGCACGTCGTTGCTGTCCGCGATCGCGTTGCCGGAGTTGACCGGCACGGCGACCGTGATCAATTCGCGCACGCTTCTCTACCTTCAAACGTTCAGCGTGACGCTCGTCGCTTATCTCGTGCTCAGCAACGTACTGTCCTGGCTCGCGGACCAGCTCGGAGCGCGAATCTTTCATCCTCCCCTCGTCATGCCGGCGCGCAACGGTTTCGGGCGAGGATTCATGCGCCGGACGAAGCGGGCCTGATTCCCGGATTGGAGTTGGATCATGTCAGTCGAATTACTGAAAACCAGTCTCTCGATCCTGCTGCAGGGGCTGGTGACGACGCTGGTGCTGTCCGTTGCGGCCATCGTGGGCAGCACGCTGATCGGCCTTTTCGCCGCGGTGTTGCGCTCGTTCGGACCGTGGGGCACGCCCCGCATCGCCAGGCTCTACACGGAGCTGTTTCGCGGCACGCCCGTGCTGATCACGCTGATGTTCATCTATTTCGGCGTGTCGTACTTCGGTTATGCGATCGATGTGTTCGCAGCTGGCGTCATTGGCTTGAGCGTGTACCAGGGCGCCTACATCGCCGAAATTTTCCGCTCAGGGATCGAATCGGTACCCAAGGGCCAATGGGAGGTATCGCAAATCCTTGGCCTCACGCGGGCTCAGGCGTTCTCGTTCGTGGTGCTGCCGCAGACCGGAAAGATCGTGCTGCCGCCTCTCGTCGGGCAGTATCTGTCGCTCATCAAGGACACGTCGATCGTCAGCATGATCGGCATGTCCGAGTTGATGCACGGTGGCCAGGCCATTGTCGACCGAATCGGAAAGCCCGTGGAAATCTACGGACTCGTCGCGCTCATTTACTTCGCCGTGTGCTTCCCGCTCTCGCAATGGGTACGCCACCATGACCGCAGGAGATTGTCGTGAGCAACCAAAGCCAACCCAGGCCCATCATTTCACTGACGGGCGTCAGCAAAGCATTCGGTTCGACCCGCGTGTTGAACGAAATCAATCTCGAGGTCCGCCCGGGTGAAGTGCTGGTGCTGATTGGCGCGTCCGGCTCGGGCAAGAGCACCGTCCTGCGAATCATGGCGGGACTGGAGACGACCGATTCCGGCGAGGTCTGGGTTAACGACGTGCCGTTGCATGATCCGCGCCGGGCACCTGAGATTCGTGGCCATGTCGGCATGGTCTTCCAGCAGTTCAATCTGTTTCCTCACAAGACGGCGCTCGGCAATGTCACGCTCGCGCTCATCAAGGCGCGCCGCATGAGTCCGGCCGATGCGCGCAAGCGTGCGATGGACGTGCTCGACCGCGTCGGGCTCGCGGACCGCGCGGAACATTATCCGAGCCAGCTGTCGGGCGGTCAGCAGCAGCGTGTGGCGATTGCGCGAGCGCTCGCGGTCGAGCCCGGCATCATGTTCTTCGACGAGGCGACGTCCGCGCTTGACCCGGAGCTGGTCGGCGAGGTCACCGAGGTGATGCGCGGACTCGCCCGAGACGGCATGACGATGGTCGTCGTCACGCATGAAATGGGCTTTGCCCGCAAGACTGCCGACCGCGTCGTGTTCATGGACAAGGGTGTCATCGCCGAGCAGGGCGATCCGGAACAGATCTTCGTCAATCCCGCGAACGAACGCACCCGGCAGTTCCTGCATCGCGTTCTCGACCATTGACGTCGCGCGGCCTGAAAGTCGCTTTCGCGGGTGTGCCGCGCGATACACTCACGTCGCTTGAAACACAACCGGTCGGATGAACGCTTTACGGAGTGATTGCATGGCTGTTACAGAATCGTCACGGGCGAGAGGCGTGGACCGCGTCATCGAGATCTTCCGGCAATTGCATATCGCCCAACGCCCGCTGACGATGCGCGAGTTAATCGAGGCAACCGGCGCGCCGCGGTCGAGCATTTACGAGTTGGTGGCGATTCTCGCGGAGGTGGGCTGGCTCGAGACGGCGGGGGATGGGAGCGTGTTCTTCGGGCGCGAGATGCACTACTACGGGTCCGACTATGCAACCCACAACGATCTGATCAGCCGCGCGCATCAATCCATTCTGGCATTGGTGAGGAAGTACGATGAGACCACGCAGCTGTGCATGCTGGAAGGCAACAAGTACACGGTCGTGTTGTCCGAGCAAAGCGCCCGGCCATTCAACATCAGTTCGGACATCGGCGTGAGAGTGCCGATTCCGTGGACCGCCACGGGCCGTCTGCTGCTAGGCCACCTTAGCGCCGACGAGATTCGCGCGCTCATTCCGGCGGAGGATTTCGTCCTCGACAACGGGGTGAGTATCGGATTCGCCGAATTCCTGAAGGACGTGCAGGCCGCCAAAGAGCAGGGCTATTGCTGCACCGAAGGACTCTCGAATGCGTTCAGGCTTTGTATGGCGGCGCCGATTCGCGATCGCGCGGGCCTGCCGATTGCAGCGCTGTGTTTCATGACCGGCCGCGACACGAGCCCGGACAGACGCGGCGCGATGCTCGACGATCTATTGCAGTCCGCGAAGGCGCTCTCGCAGAGATAGCATCTTGCGTTCGATGCGCGGCGAGCGGTTTGCCGCCCGGCTTCAAAGCGTCGGCAACAACTCCGGCGGATGCGACTTCAGCGTCTGCCGCGCCTCGCGGAATTCCGGAAAAATCGATTCGACCGTCTGCCAGAAGCGAGGACTGTGATTCATCTCGCGCAGATGCGACAGCTCGTGCGCGACGACGTAGTCGATGATCGACAGCGGAAAGTGAATCAGCCGCCAGTTCAGGCGGATCTTGCCGTCGCTCGAACAACTGCCCCAACGCGTCGCCGCGGAAGATAGCGCATACGCGCGATAGTTGACCCCGAGCTTCTGTGCGTAAATCGCAAGACGCTCGCCGAACACCCGCTTCGCTTCGCCCTGCAGCCAGCCCTGCACCCGATCCTTGATCTGCTGCGGATCGGCTTGCAACGGCAGCGGCAATTGCAGCGCTGCGTGCTCGGCGCTGTACGCGAGCATGCCTCGCGGTGCGCCGAGCGTCACGCGCACCGGTTGACCGAGGTAGGGCACTTCGGCGCCGTCTTTCCAGTCGATCTTCGGCAACGCACGCTGCTCGACGCGCGTTTGCCATTCGATCAATTTCGTGAAAATCCAGCGCTGTTTTTCGGTGATCGCGGTTTCGATATCGGTGAGCGTGACCCAGCGCGGTGCGGTGATCGTGAGGCCGGTGCTGTCGATCGCAAAGCCGATCGAGCGGCGTGAGGAACGCTTGAGCGCGTAGTACAGCGTGCGTGAACCGATGGTGAGACTGCGCAGCTTGCTGCCGTCCGGCGCGAGCGGCACGGCGGGCGGCATGACCGGCGCTGAGTCCGATGAACGAGGCGCGGAAGGTGAAGGAGACGACGACGTGGACCCCGGCTCGGCGAAGAGCGGGAGATCGAGCTGCCGGTTTTCAAGCGCCGCGGCGGGCTGCGGCGTGGGAGACTTCTGCATCGGCTTCGCTTCGCGCAATACGCCTTCCGGCTTCGAAGGCGTGGCGCGTCAGATGGGAGCGGCGGCGGAACCACCTGCCGCTGCGCTATAGGCAGTCGGATCGATGCGGCGCATTTCGGCTTCGATCCACTGTTCGACGCGCGTGTTCACTTCTTCGGGCGTGAGCCCCGTCGTGTCGATCGGCTTGCCAATCGACACCGTGACTATACCCGGATATTTCGTAAACGAGTTACGCGGCCACACGCGGCCCGCGTTGTGTGCGATCGGCACCACGGGCGCGCCGGTCGCGATCGCGAAGCGCGCGCCGCCGGTCTTGTACTTGCCCTGCTTGCCGGTCGGCGTGCGCGTGCCTTCCGGAAACATGATGACCCACGCGCCTTCGGCCATGCGCAGCTTGCCCTGGTTCGTGACCGATTCGAACGCGTATTTGCCTTCCTTGCGGTTGATGTGAACCATCTTCAGCATGCCGAGGGCCCAGCCGAAGAACGGCACGTACAGCAGTTCGCGCTTGAACACGTAGCACAGCGGGCGCGGCATGAGCGCTGGAAACGCGATCGTTTCCCACGCCGACTGATGCTTCGACAGCAGCACGGCCGGACCGGTGGGCAGGTTCTCGAAGCCTTCGATGCGGTAGCGGATGCCGTTCAGGAAGCGCACCGTCCACAGTGTGAGACGGCACCAGCCGGCCGCCATCCAGTAGCGGTTTTCCGCGCGCAAAAACGGAAACGCAATAAAGCATGCGGTCGCGTACGGCACGGTGGCGACAACGAAATAAATCAGCAGCAGCAGGGAGCGGATAAAGCGCATCGGCGTGGTCGGTGAGGGTTGGAAACGCGCGGTGCGCGGGTCACTCGTGGACGCGGGCAAGGAAGTCGAGCGCGAACGCGCGCAGGTCGTCGTGCACGAGCGTGCCTTCGGGCAGGCCACCGGCCGCGAGGGTCTTGCGACCCTTGCCCGTCAGCACGAGGTGGGTCGGATGACCGAGCGCCGCACCCGCCTGCAGATCGCGCAGCGAATCGCCGACCGTCGGCGTATGCGCCGGATCGATCTCGAATCGCTCGGCGATCATCTTCAGCATGCCGGGCTTCGGCTTGCGGCACTCGCAGTGATCTTCCGCCGTGTGCGGGCAGAAGAACACCGCGTCGATGCGCGCGCCGACGGACGCCGCCATCCGATGCATCTTCAGATGCATCGCGTTCAACGCGTCCATGTCGAACAGACCGCGGCCGATGCCCGACTGGTTCGTCGCGATCGCAACGCGATAGCCCGCCTGGTTCAGGCGCGCGATCGCTTCCAGTGCGCCAGGCAGCGCGACCCATTCGTCCGGCGACTTGATGAACGCGTCGGAGTCGACGTTGATCACGCCGTCGCGGTCGAGGATCACCACTTTCTTGATCGGCATGGCGCGGTGCTCAGGCGGCGAGTCGGGAAATGTCGGCGACGCAGTTCATCTGCTGATGCAGCGCGCCGAGCAGAGCCAGACGGTTCGCGCGCAACGCCGGGTCTTCGGCGTTGACCATTACGTCGTTGAAGAACGTGTCGACCGGTTCGCGCAGCGCGGCGAGTGCCGTGAGCGCGCCGGTGTAGTCGCGCGCGGCCAGTTGCGACTGCACGCGCGGCGTCACCTGTTCGAGCTGCGCGTTCAGTGCCTTCTCCGCTGCCTCGGTGAGCAACGCGGGCTGCACGCCGCCGTTCGTCACGCCTTCCGACTTCTTCAGGATGTTCGAGATGCGCTTGTTGGCCGCCGCGAGCGATGCTGCTTCGGCGAGCGACGCAAATTCGCGTACCGCGTCGAGGCGCGCGACGATGTCGTCGAGCCGCGTCGGGTTCAGCGCGAGCACTGCGTCGATTTCACTGGCCGCGTGGCCGCGTTCGCGCAACAGGCCGCGCAGGCGGTCCATGCTGAATTCGTAGATCGCGTCGGTCGAGTCGGCGACGTTCGCCACGCCGGCGAATTGCGCATAGGCCGCACGCAGTAGCTCGACGAAGTCGACGTTCAGTTGCTTCTCGACCAGAATGCGCAGCACGCCGAGCGCATGACGGCGCAGCGCGAACGGGTCTTTCTCGCCGGTGGGTTGCAGGCCGATGCCCCAGATGCCGACCAGCGTTTCGAGCTTGTCCGCGAGCGCGACGACCGTGCCGGTCGCGGTGGTGGGCAATGCGTCGCCCGAGAAGCGCGGCTGATAGTGCTCCGAGCACGCGAGCGCGACTTCTTCCGGCTCGCCGTCGTGGCGCGCGTAGTACGTGCCCATCGTGCCTTGCAGCTCGGGGAATTCGCCGACCATGTCGGTGATCAGGTCGGCCTTCGCGAGACGCGCGGCGCGCTTCGCGAGCGCGACGTCGGCGCCGATCAGTCCGGCGATCGCGCCGGCCAGCCCTTCGAGCCGCTCGACGCGTTGCAGCGCCGAGCCGAGCTTGTTGTGATAGACGACGTTCGCGAGCAGCGGCACGCGCTCCGCGAGCGGCTTCTTCTTGTCCTGCGTGAAGAAGAACTTCGCGTCGGCGAGACGCGGACGCACCACGCGCTCGTTGCCTTCGACGATCTCGACCGGCGTCGCCGTCTCGATGTTCGATACGATCAGGAAGCGCGAGCGCAGCTTGCCGTTCGCATCGGTCAGCGCGAAGTACTTCTGGTTCGTTTGCATCGTGAGGATCAGGCATTCCTGCGGCACTTGCAGGAATTCGTCCTCGAAGCGGCACTCGTAGACGACCGGCCATTCGACCAGCGACGTCACTTCGTCGAGTAGCGCTTCGGGCATCACGACCTGGTCGTCACCGGCCTGCGCGAGCAGTTGCGAGCGGATCGCTTCCTTGCGCTTCGCGAAGCTCGCGATCACGCGGCCCCGGTGTTCGAGCGTTTCGGCATACGTCTGCGCATGCTGGATCTGCACGAAGCCTTCGGACAGGAAGCGGTGGCCGAGCGTGGTGTCGTCGGCGTCGATGCCGAGCGCGGTGACGGGCACGATTTCCTCACCGTGCAGCGCGGTCAGACGATGCACCGGGCGCACGAACTGCACGCTCGAACCGTCCGGGCGTTGATACGTCATCACCTTCGGAATCGGCAGCTTCGCGAGCGTTTCGTCGAGCACGCCCTGCAGGCCGTCGGTGAGCGTCGCGCCCGGCGCGGCGTAGCGCAGGAAGAACGCCTCGGCCTTGCCGTCCGGCGCGCGTTCGAGGTCGTTCACCGTGAAGTCGGGGAAGCCGAGCGCGGCGAGCTTCTTCGCGAGCGGCGCGGTGGGCTGGCCGTCCTTATCGAGTGCGACGGAAACGGGCAGCACTTTTTCGCGCACGTGTTTTTCCGGCGCGACCGCGCGCACGTTGTGAATCGTCACCGCGAGGCGACGCGGCGTGGCATAGCGTTCGAACGACGGCTCGCCTTCGATCAGGTCGCGCGCCGCGAGGCGCTGCGCAATGCCTTCGGCGAAGGCGTCGCCGAGGCGCGCGAGTGCCTTCGGCGGCAGTTCTTCGGTCAGCAGCTCGACGAGCAGGGTAGCGTGTTGAGATTGAGTCATTGGTTGAAGTTCTCGTCAGTCCTGGTCGATCTTGCGTTCGACTTTCAGCGGCGGCGCCCACGCGGGCATCGCGGCTTCCTGCTCGTCGGTGGTGAGGCCGGGCACGCCGTGCACCGGGTTGCCGAGCATCGGGAAGCCGAGCTTTTCGCGCGAGTCGTAGTAGGCCTGCGCGACCAGACGCGACAGCGCGCGAATCCGGCCGATGTACGCCGCTCGTTCCGTGACCGAGATCGCACCGCGCGCGTCGAGCAGGTTGAACGTGTGGCCGGCCTTCAGCACGAGCTCATAGGCGGGCAGCGCGATCTGCGAGTCGATCATGCGCTTCGCTTCGGCTTCGTAGCTGTTGAAGAACGTGAACAGCAGATCGACGTTCGCGTGCTCGAAGTTGTAGGTGGACTGCTCGACCTCGTTCTGGTGGTACACATCGCCGTAGGTCAGGCGGCGCAGTTCGGGGCCGTTCGGGCCTTGCTCTTCCCACTCGGTCCAGACGAGGTCGTAGACGTTCTCGACCTTCTGCAGATACATCGCGAGGCGCTCGAGACCGTAGGTGATTTCGCCGAGCACCGGCTTGCAGTCGAGACCGCCGACCTGCTGGAAGTACGTGAACTGCGTCACTTCCATGCCGTTCAGCCACACTTCCCAGCCCAGACCCCACGCGCCGAGCGTCGGGTTTTCCCAGTCGTCCTCGACGAAGCGCACGTCGTTCTGCTTCAGGTCGAAGCCGAGCGCTTCGAGCGAGCCGAGGTACAGATCGAGAATGTTTTCCGGCGCGGGCTTGAGCACCACCTGGTACTGGTAGTAGTGCTGCAGGCGGTTCGGGTTCTCGCCGTAACGGCCGTCCTTCGGGCGGCGCGACGGTTGCACGTAGGCGGCGCGCCACGGCTCGGGGCCGATCGCGCGCAGGAACGTATGGACGTGGGACGTGCCCGCGCCGACTTCCATGTCGATCGGCTGGAGCAACGCGCAGCCCTGCTTGTCCCAGTAGGACTGCAAGGTCAGGATGATTTGCTGAAACGTGAGCATGAAGTGCCTTTCGGGCATGGGGCCATGCCGCGTGTGCCTAAGCGCGCGACGGGGCCGTGGAGCGAAGTGCTAAACCCGAGATTTTAACGGAAAGGAAGGGGGGCGGCCCGATTTGCGGGGTCGGACGGGCGCGGATGCGGTTTCTGGGCGACAGATGGGATGAGACGGGCCGTGAAGGGCCCGTCAAGGCCGCCGCAACGCCAGCCCACACGTTGCCTCTCAGGTCGCCGCCAGCTCCGTCTTCGGCGCAAACGAATCGCTTTGCGCGACCGGCCAGTACTTCTTGAACAGCGTATAGCGATAGTTGCCGTTGAGCAGATCGTTCGGTTCGAGATACTTGAGCAGATCCGACATCAGCCGCACCTCATGCGACGACACGCGCCGCACGATGTGATGCGCGCGCAACTGCGCCGGATGCCTGAGCCCGGCCGCCTGGATGATCTCCTGCAACGCGTGCAGCGTGTTGCGGTGGAAGTTGAACACGCGATCGGCCTTGTCCGGCACGACGAGCGCGCGCTGGCGCACCGGGTCCTGGGTCGCAACGCCGGTCGGGCAGCGGCCGGTGTGGCAGGTCTGCGCCTGGATGCAGCCGACCGCGAACATGAAGCCGCGCGCCGCGTTGACCCAGTCCGCGCCGATCGCGAGCGTCTTCGCGATATCGAATGCAGTGATCATCTTGCCGCTCGCGCCGATGCGGATGCGCTGCCGCAGACCAATGCCGACCAGCGTGTTGTGCGCGAGCAGCAGTCCCTCCTGCAACGGCACGCCGACGTGATCGGTGAACTCGAGCGGCGCCGCGCCGGTGCCGCCTTCGGCGCCGTCGACAACGATGAAGTCCGGCAGGATCCCCGTTTCCAGCATCGCCTTGGCGATGCCGAAGAATTCCCACGGATGCCCGATGCACAGCTTGAAGCCGGTCGGCTTGCCGCCCGAGAGCGTGCGCAGCCGTTCGACGAATTCGAGCAGCTCGCGCGGCGTCGAGAACTCGGAGTGGGTCGCGGGGGAGATGCAATCACGGCCCATTGGCACGCCGCGCGTTTCGGCGATTTCGGGCGTGATCTTCGCGGCCGGCAGCACGCCGCCGTGACCCGGCTTCGCGCCTTGCGACAGCTTCACCTCGATCATCTTCACTTGCGGCTCGGCGGCCTGTTTCGCGAATTTTTCGGCGTTGAAGGTGCCGTCGTCGTTACGGCATCCGAAATAACCCGACGCGATTTCCCAGATGATGTCGCCGCCATGTTCACGGTGATACTTCGACATCGAGCCTTCGCCGGTGTCGTGCGCGAAGTTGCCTTTCTTCGCGCCGAGGTTCAGCGCCATGATCGCGTTGGCCGACAGCGAGCCGAAGCTCATCGCCGACACGTTGAAGATCGACATCGAATACGGCTGCGCGCGATCGGGGCCGACGACGATGCGAAAGTCGTGACCGTCGAGCGTGGTCGGCGCGAGCGAATGGCTGATCCACTCGTGCGCGACCGCCTTCACGTCGAGTTCGGTACCGTACGGGCGGCTGTCGACGTCGTTCTTCGCGCGCTGGTAGACGATGCTGCGTTGCGCGCGCGAGAACGGCTTTTCGTCGGTATCGTCTTCGACGAAATACTGACGGATCTCCGGGCGGATGAATTCGAAAATGAAGCGCAAGTGGCCCCACAGCGGGTAATTGCGCAGGATCGCGTGGCGCTGTTGCGTCAGGTCGAACACGCCGAGCGCGATGAGCGCGGCCGGCACGACGATCCAGAACCACGACAGGTGGTGGTTCGCCGCGAGCGCGGCGCAGAACGCGAGCAGCGCAGTTGCGCACCACATGGCCAGATAACGTCGAGAGAACATGGGGACTCCAGTACAGTGAAGATCACTGCGGCGGGATCGTCTGCGCGAAAGGCGCGGGCGGAATCCGTCGCGAAGGAAAACTGGCGTCTGCAGGTCACGGCATGGCGCGGACCGGGGAAGCCGGAAGATAAGGCATGCGAATGAAAGCCAAGCGTCGCACGCAAAGGTGAAGCGTGTGTGACTGCGTCGAGCGGGGGAAACGAGGTGATCGGCGCGTACGGCGCGCGCGTCGCAGTTGTACGACCCGTCGCGCTCGCCGCTATGCATCGTTCAGCACGCGCCGAGCAGCGCCGCTTTTTGCCGTGAGGTTTGCGGCGCATCCTTCGCTTGGCCTTGCGGCTGCCGGGGTTTGTGCGCCTGCTTGCGCCGCTGGGATCGCGTCTGTTTCGGCGCCTGATCCTGGGGCAGCTCGGCCGGCTGCCCGGTCATCGCGCGCTCGATGATGCCGCCCCCGAGGCACACGTCGCCGTCGTACAGCACCGCCGATTGGCCCGGCGTGACCGCCCATTGCGCGGCGTCGAAGGTCAGCTCGAACAGGCCTTCGCCCGCGCCCGCAGCCGCCGCATTGAACGTGCACGGCGCGTCCGCTTGCCGGTAGCGCGTCTTCGCGCCGCACGCGAAGCCGTCGGCCGGCGGTTCGCCCGCGACCCAGCTCGTATTGCCCGCCGACAGCGTATGGCACAGCAGCCACGGATGGTCGTGTCCCTGCGCGACGTACAGCGTATTCGTCGGAATATCCTTGCCCGCGGCGAACCACGGTTCGCCGCTGCCGTCCTTGCTGCCGCCGAGGCCGATGCCCTTGCGCTGGCCGAACGTGTAGAACGCGAGGCCGATGTGCTCGCCGACGGTCTTGCCGTCGGTGGTCTTCATCGGGCCGGGTTTGGTCGGCAGGTAGCGGTTCAGGAAGTCGCGGAACGGCCGCTCGCCGATGAAGCAGATGCCGGTCGAATCCTTCTTCTTCGCGTTCGGCAAGCCGATCTGCGCGGCAATCTCGCGGACCTTCGTCTTGGGAATCTCGCCGAGCGGGAACAGCGTCTTCGACAACTGCGCCTGGTTCAGCCGATGCAGGAAGTACGACTGATCTTTCGTATGATCGAGCGCCTTCAGCAGCTCGAAGCGGCCGTCGTTCTCGCGCACGCGCGCATAGTGGCCGGTCGCGATGGTTTCCGCGCCGAGCGACATCGCGTGATCGAGAAAGGCCTTGAACTTGATTTCGGCGTTGCAAAGCACGTCCGGGTTCGGCGTGCGGCCGGCCGAATATTCACGCAGGAACTCGGCGAACACGCGGTCCTTGTACTCGGCCGCGAAGTTGACCGCCTCGACGTCGATGCCGATCAGGTCCGCGACCGACACCACGTCGATCCAGTCCTGCCGCGTCGAGCAGTATTCGCTGTCGTCGTCGTCTTCCCAGTTCTTCATGAACAGGCCGACCACGTCGTAGCCCTGTTCCTTCAGCAGCCACGCGGTGACCGACGAATCGACGCCGCCCGACATGCCTACTACGACTTTGCGCTTGCTCATAAGGTACTCACTGGGTGCTGCATGACTGCATGGATCGTGTGGGCCGCTCGTGACGGCCTTACCGTGATGGTTCTCGCGAGGTTGGTCTATCGCCTGGGCCCGACCGAATGCGTATGCACGAAGTCGAGCGGGAAACGCCGGCCGGCCAGGTAATCGTCGATGCACTGCATCACGAGCGGCGTGCGATGCCGCTCGGGACACGCGCGAAGTTCGTCGGCGCTCATCCACAGCGTGCGGACGATGTCGGGATCGAGCGCGCGCGCCGGGTCAGGTTCGCCGCCCGCGCCGCAATAGGTGAAGCGCAGGTACGTGGTGCCCTCGCGGGCCGGCCGCTCGAAGTGGGTCATGTACATGCCGACGAGCGCCTCGGGCGCGAACGGATGGGAGGTTTCCTCGAGTGTTTCGCGGACCACCGCTTCCAGCAGCGTTTCGCCCGCCTCCAGGTGCCCGGCGGGCTGGTTCAGGCGCAGGCCGGTGGCGGTGTGTTCCTCGACCAGCAGGAAGCGCCCGTCACGCTCGACGATTGCCGCGACGGTGACGTGCGGCAGCCAGGTTTCCGGTTTCATGGGTGCGCATTTTACCGGTTATGCGCGCCGGCTGCCGGGCGGCGGGTCGGCGCCGGCTCGGGCCACGGCCGGTGGCGGCTGGCAGCCGGTTCTGAGCGGCTGCCAGCCGCCCGAAAGGGGTTTGGAGGTCTGCCGCGCATTCGCATCGCCCCCGATTTTGGCGAGGCGGCCGTTTCGGTTAAAGTGGGGCCTGCGTTAGCCGTTGCATTTGCATTTGCGTGCCGGCGTGCCTCGTCGGCAGATCTGTCGTCAAACAGGAAGTCGAGGAGGATCAACGATGCACATCGGAGTGCCAGTCGAGACGCGCGCGCATGAAACCCGCGTTGCCGCGACACCCGAAACGGTCAAGAAGTACGTGGCGCAAGGCCATCGGGTCACCGTCCAGAGCGGCGCCGGCGCCGGCGCGAGCTTTCCCGATGATGCCTATACGGCCGTGGGCGCGGAAATCGTCGATGCCGCCACCGCGTTCGGCGCCGATCTCGTCCTCAAAGTCCAGTTCCCTACCGATTCCGAACTGCCGCTCCTGAAGCGCGGCGCGACGCTGGTCGGCATGCTCGACCCGTTCAACGCCGACAATGCGGGCAAGCTCGCCGCGGCCGGCGTCACCGCGTTCGCGCTCGAAGCCGCACCGCGCACGACGCGCGCGCAAAGCCTCGACGTACTGTCGTCGCAGGCGAATATCGCCGGCTACAAGGCGGTGCTGCTCGCGGCGACGCTCTATCCGCGCTTCATGCCGATGCTGATGACCGCGGCCGGCACCGTGAAGGCCGCGCGCGTGCTGATTCTCGGCGCGGGCGTGGCTGGCCTGCAGGCGATCGCGACCGCGAAGCGCCTCGGCGCGGTGATCGAAGCGTCCGACGTGCGCCCGGCCGTCAAGGAGCAGATCGAATCGCTCGGCGCGAAATTTCTCGACGTGCCCTACGAAACCGACGAAGAGCGCGAGGCCGCGCAGGGCGTCGGCGGCTATGCCAGGCCGATGCCGCCGTCGTGGCTCGCGCGCCAGTCGGCGCTCGTGCACGAGCGCGCCAGGCAGGCCGATGTGGTGATCTCCACCGCGCTGATTCCGGGCCGCCCCGCGCCGACGCTGCTTCCGGTCGACACCGTGCGGGCGATGAAGCCGGGCTCGGTGCTGGTCGACCTCGCGGCCGGCCGCGGCCCGGAGATCGACGGTAAGCGCGGCGGCAACTGCCCGCTGACCGAGACGGACCAGGTGGTGGTGCGCTACGGCGTGCAGATCGTCGGCTATACGAACCTCGCCGCGATGGTGCCCGCCGACGCCTCGTCGCTGTACGCGCGCAACCTGCTCGACTTCCTGAAGCTGATCGTCACGAAGGAAGGCACGCTGAACATCGATCTCGCGGACGACATCGTCGCGGCCACGCTGCTGGCTCGCGACGGCCAGGTCACGCGCAACACATAACGCACTAACGTGCATGGGACCAGAGTAAGGCGCTAAAGCGCCAACTTTGATCGACAGGAGGCCGGAAGATGGAAGTCATCAATCACACGGTGATCAATCTGATCATCTTCGTGCTGGCGATCTACGTCGGCTATCACGTGGTCTGGAACGTCACGCCCGCGCTGCATACACCGCTGATGGCGGTGACCAATGCGATCTCGGCGATCGTGATCGTCGGCGCGATGCTCGCGACGGGTCTCACGGTCGGCGGCGCGGGCAAGTTCTTCGGCACGATCGCGGTCGCGCTCGCGGCCGTCAACGTGTTCGGCGGCTTTCTCGTCACGCGGCGCATGCTGGAGATGTTCAGGAAGAAGGAACCGAAGAAACTCCCGGCAGCCGTTAAGGAGGGCGCGCAATGAGCCTGAACGTCGTCACGCTGCTGTATCTGGTCGCGTCGGTCTGCTTCATTCAGGCGCTCAAGGGGCTGTCGAATCCGAAGACCGCGCGCGTCGGCAATACCTTCGGCATGGTCGGCATGGCGATCGCGATTCTGACGACCATCGTGCTGATCTCGAAGCAGGCCGAGGCACTCGGCTCCAATCTTGGCCTCGGGCTCGGCTTGCTGCTGTTCGGGCTCGTGATCGGCGGCGCAGTCGGTGCGTTCGTCGCCGCGCGCGTCGAGATGACCAAAATGCCTGAGCTCGTCGCGGCGATGCACTCGCTGATCGGTCTCGCGGCCGTGTGCATCGCGTACGCGGTCGTGTCGGAGCCGGCCGCGTTCGGCCTCGTCGATCCCGACGTGCCGATCGAGGGCTTCCTGCCGTACGGCAATCGCATCGAGCTGTTCATCGGCACGTTCGTCGGCGCGATCACGTTCTCGGGTTCGGTGATCGCGTTCGGCAAGCTGTCGGGCAAGTACAAGTTCCGCCTGTTTCAGGGCGCGCCGGTCGTCTACGGTGGTCAGCATCTGCTCAACCTTATGCTCGCGCTCGCGATGCTCGGCTTCGGGATCCTCTTCTTCCTCACGCAGTCGTGGCTGCCGTTCATCATCATGACGATCATCGCGTTCGTGCTCGGCGTGCTGATCATCATCCCGATCGGCGGTGCCGACATGCCGGTGGTCGTGTCGATGCTGAACTCGTACTCGGGCTGGGCGGCGGCGGGCATCGGCTTCTCGTTGAACAACGCGATGCTGATCATCGCGGGGTCGCTGGTGGGGTCGTCGGGTGCGATTCTGTCGTACATCATGTGCAAGGCCATGAACCGCTCGTTCTTCAACGTGATCCTCGGCGGCTTCGGCAACGAGCCGGGCGCGGCCGCGGGCGGCACGTCGGAGCAGCGTCCGGTGAAATCCGGTTCGGCCGATGACGCGTCGTTCATGCTCGGCAACGCGGAAACCGTCGTGATCGTGCCGGGCTACGGGCTGGCCGTCGCGCGCGCGCAGCATGCGCTGAAGGAGCTGACCGACAAGCTGGTCGAGAAGGGCATCGAGGTGAAGTATGCGATTCACCCGGTGGCCGGCCGCATGCCGGGTCACATGAACGTGCTGCTCGCCGAAGCCGAAGTGCCGTACGACATGGTGTTCGAAATGGACGACATCAATGGCGAGTTCGGCCAGATCGACGTCGTGCTCGTGCTTGGCGCGAACGACGTCGTGAATCCGGCGGCGAAGAACGATCCGAAGTCGCCGATCGCGGGCATGCCGATCATCGAGGCGTACAAGGCGAGGACCGTGATCGTCAACAAGCGCTCGATGGCGGCGGGCTACGCAGGTCTCGACAACGATCTGTTCTACATGGACAAGACGATGATGGTGTTCGGCGACGCGAAGAAGGTGATCGAGGACATGGTGAAGTCGGTCGAGTAGGTCGTCAGCCGTGAAGATCGCGGCGAGCCGCCGCGATCCCTTTTATCTGTTCGGCTTCGCGTTCAGATGCCGCAGCAGATCCGCGAGCCGCCTGCCTTCCTGATCCGGATACGTCTCGAGCACTTCGAGATCGCGCATCTTCTCCAGTCCGAAATTGCGGAAATCATGACGCAGTTCGCACCAGGCGCCGAGCGTCCAGCGCGCGCCCCAATACGCGAGCGCGAGCGGCCAGACGCGGCGTTCGGTGTCGGCGCCGTTGGCGTCGGTGTAGGCAAAGCGCACCACCTGGCGCGTATCGATCGCGCGATGCAGCGTGTCGAGCTGCGTCGAAAAATCCCCCTTGATGTGAAACGACGGCGCGAAGATCGCGAGCCGTTCGAGCGCCGCGCGCTTGTCGGCGGGCATCGCCGATGCGATCTTCGCCAGTGCGCCGCGCGCGCCGCTCGCGAAGCCCGCGCCGCCCCACGATTCGAGCATGCGCGCGCCGGCCGCGAGCGCGGCGAGTTCGTCCGCGGTGAAGGTGAGCGGCGGCAGACTCGCCGAGCGCGACAGCCGATAGCCGATGCCCGCTTCGCCTTCGATTGGCACCCCTGACAATTGCAGATCGCGCACGTCCCGATAGACCGTGCGCGGCGAGACGTTCAGCCAGTCTGCCAGTTGCTGCGCGGTGGTCAGACGCCGGCCGCGCAGCAGCTCGGCGATCTGGAACAGGCGGTCGGCGCGGCGCGTCATCGTGGGCGTCGGGTCAAGGAGGAGGGGGATCGTCCCGCGATGATAGCGCCGCATGGCGGCCTTCGGTTGGGGCGCGGCGGCGTCAGGCGCGCTTAGCCGTTGGTGCGCGAATGCAGACCGAGGCGGTTGCCTTCGGTATCGGTGAAGAACGCGATATAGCCGATGTCCTGCGGCAGCTTGATCACCGGGCCGTCGGTCTTGCCGCCCGCCCGTTCGATGCGTGCAAGCGCGGCGTCGACGGTGGGCTGCGCGTTCAGGTAGACGATGACGCCGTCTTCGGCCGGTGTCATCGACGGACTATGGACGATCGCGCCGCCGGTGGCGGGCTCCTCGTAGCCGAACACGGCGATCGGCTGGCCGCCGAACTCCTGGCGAGTCAGCGTGACGTCGAGCGTGGCCTCGTAAAAGCGCACCGCGCGATCGAAATCGATGGACGGAATCTCGAACCAGGCAACGAGTTTGGGCAATGCGGACATGACATTCTCCTTTGGTTGGCAGTAGGCCGTTCAAGCGCCGGATGGCGTGAGAAGGAGTGTGCGGGGGTGCTGCTGACAGCGTGGTGGCAGTAGGGTGGGAAAGGCGACAGCGTCACTGCGCCGGCAACTGAAACACCCCCACCACCTCGCCCATGCACGCCGCCTGCTCTTCGAGCGACGCCGCCGCGGCCGAGGCCTGCTCGACGAGCGCCGCGTTGCGCTGCGTGACTTCGTCCATCTGCGAGACGGTGCGGTTGACCTGCTCGATGCCGTCGCTCTGTTCTTCCGATGCGGCCGCGATCTCGGCCATGATGTCGGTCACGCGGCGCACCGCTTCGTTGATCTGCGTCATGGTCTTGCCGGCCCGGCCGACCAGTTCGGTGCCGTTGCCGACGCGCTCGACCGACTCGCTGATCAGCGTCTTGATTTCCTTCGCCGCTGACGCGCTGCGCTGCGCCAGCGTGCGCACTTCTCCCGCGACCACCGCGAAGCCGCGGCCCTGTTCGCCGGCGCGCGCCGCTTCGACGGCGGCGTTCAACGCGAGGATATTGGTCTGGAACGCGATGCCCTCGATCACGCCGATGATCTCCGCGATCTGCTTCGAGCTCGCGTCGATCTCGCCCATCGTCAGCACCACCTTCGAGACGACGTCGCTACCTTCGCTGGTGACGCCGACCGCGGCCCGCGCGAGTTCGCTCGCCTGACGCGCGTTGTCGGCGTTCTGGCGCACGGTCGAGGTCAGCTCGGCCATGCTCGACGCGGTCTCCTCGAGCGACGCGGCCTGCTGTTCGGTGCGTTGCGACAGATCGGTGTTGCCCGCCGAAATCTGCGCGGTCGCCGTGGAAATGGACTGCGTGCCGTCGCGTACCGACTGCAGCGCTTGCCCGAGGCGCGACTGCATCACGCGCAGGTCTTCCATCATGCGCCCCATCTCGTCGCGCGAACGTACGTCGATACGTCGGCTCAGATCGCCATTGGCAATCGCGCGGAAGTGCCCGGTGGCTTCTTCGAGCGGACCGGCGATCGACTTGCGCAGCGCATGCCATGCGAACGCGGCCATCGACAATCCCAGCAGAAGACCGGCCCCGGCAATCGCGAGAATCGTGTGGAAGCGGTCCTGCGCCGCTTCGTAGCGCTGCCGCGCGTTGTCTTGCTGGATCTTTTCGAGCTTCGCGGAACGGTCCGTGATCTCATTGAACGGGTCCGTCATTTTGTTCGAGATCAGATCGGCGAGCTGCGTGGCGTCGCGTCGTTCGATCGCGGCGAACACCTGCGCGACCGGGCCGTTCAGCGCCTCGGCCCGTTTGGCCTCGAGCGCATCGGCGAGTTGACGCTCCTGCGCATCGGCGGGCAGCGCGCGGTAAGCCGCCCAGGCTTTGTCGCCGATCGCGAACTGCTCGCGCGCATGTTGTTCGAGGCTCGCGATGTCCGCACGGTCAGGCTGGGCCGCGATACGGTCGAGCGCGAGCCGGCCGCGCGCGTAGTAGAAGTCGAACTTGCCGAGTGCGCTCGCCGATGCAAGATCGTCGGTGTACAGCCCCTTCTGGTCGGCATTGCTCATCGCAATACCGGTGACGCCGAGCGCGGCGCCGATCGCCATCAGCAAGCCGAGGAAACCCATAGCAAGGGCCAGGCGCGTACGAATCGTGAGGTTCGAAAACATGGATGCCTCGGAACAACGGAACGGGAAAGCGGCGCGCCGGGACAGTACGCGGGGTCATTAGGGTTTACGGCAAACGTTTGCAAATATGAAGGGCGGGATCAAATGCGGGCGCGTTCGAAGAGAGGGAAACAGCGGGGAGGGGGAGGCGGGGTGTTGCGGGACGGCACGGCGGTCACGTGGCGCAATAAAAAACCGCGGCACGAAGTCCGCGGTTTCCATGTCAACGATCACGACAACGACGACGACAGCGCGCTGCCCTGCCGACGCAGCCTCAAGGCGCCGGCGTCTCGCCCTGCGGACGCTGCCGCACGCTGCCCGCGATCAGATCGAAGCGGAACAGCCGGCATTCGAGCGCGCCGTTAAAGAGCGGCGTCTTCGTCGATTCGCGCAAGCGCAGTTGGCCCGGCAGCTTGCGATCCGACGTCAGGATGAACGCATGCCATCCGGCAAAGCGCTGCTTCAGCGCATTGCCGAGCAACTGGAAAAATTCACTGTCCGGCGCTTCTTCCTGAACGCGGCGAAAGCCCTCGTCGTCGCGATTGCCGCGGCCTTCGCGAAGTTCGCCGCGTGCATTGCGCCCGCGCACTTCGATCCGCTCGCCATACGGCGGATTTGCGACGAGTATGCCGGCCGTCGATGTCGGGGGCGTCATGTCGCGTGCGTCGAGCTGCTTGAGCGGAACGGACGGCAAGCCGGCGCGCTCGAAGTTGGCGCGCGCTTTCTCAAGCATGTCGCCGGAGATGTCGCTGCCGAAAATCTGCAGGTCGGCGCGGGAGCTGCGTGCCGCGTTTTTCGCTTCGAGTGCGGCCCCCTTCAGCGCTTGCCAGGCTCGCGAGTCGAACTGTTTGAGCATCTCGAAGCCGAAGCGGCGCTCGACGCCCGGTGCGATGTTCATCGCGACCTGCGCCGCTTCCGCGAGGAACGTGCCGCTGCCGCACATCGGATCGTAGAGCGGCGTGCCGGCCTGCCAGCCGGTCAGACGCAGAATGCCCGCCGCGAGGTTCTCGCGCAGCGGCGCCGCGCCCTTGTCCAGACGCCAGCCGCGCTTGAACAGCGGATCGCCCGAGGTATCGAGGTAGAGCGTGCAATCGGTGGCAGTCAGGAACGCAAACACGCGCACGTCGGGCATCGCGGTGTCGATGCTCGGCCGCGCGCCGCTTTTTTCGCGCAGGCGATCGCAGATCGCGTCCTTCACGCGCAGCGTCGTGAACTCGAGGCTGCGCAGTGGCGACTTGATCGCGGTGACGTCGACGCGCAGCGTCTCGTGCGCGGAGAACCACTGCTCCCAGCGCTGTTCGAGCGCGAGCGCGTAGATGTCCTGCTCGCTGCGATAGGGCCGCTGCGCGATTTTCAGCAGCACGCGGCTCGCGAGACGCGAGTGCAGATTGGCGGCCATGCCGGCGGCCCAGCCGCCGCGGAAATGCACGCCGCCCGGCACCTGGGCGCCGGCCGTGAAGGCGGCGCCGTTCAGATGTTTGGCGGCAATTTCGGCGAGTTCGGCCGCGAGCGGAGCTTCGAGCCCGCGCGGGCAAGGAAGGAAAAAATCGAAGGACATTGAGGTTGCCGCAAGGCGTTGGATAACGCGCTATTGTACGCGCTCGGGGTCGGCGGACCGGCCGGCGCGTCGCTCTATCCTGTCAGGCGCCGGCTCCCGCGGCCGTTTCCGCGGAAGGACAGGGCGGCACGACCGGCGCCGCCGATTGGGCCGACGAGGCATTCCTGCCCGTTGTGGCCGTGGCAGCGACGGGCATTGCCGCCATCGCCCGCACCCCCGCCGCGATCTGCGTCGACACTTCCGCGAGCGCGCGCCGATGTCCATCGACGAGCGCGTCATACCCGCCGCCAACCGTCTCGCTGACCACGCTGCGACACGTCATCACCGCGTTGCTGCGCACGGCCCGCACGCTCCACACCGCATCGATCAACGCATGCGAGCCGGGCCACGACTCGAAGCGCTGCACGTTCATCGCGATCCGGTACACGGCCGCGTCGTCCGGCCGCGCGGTGCCGAACGCATCGATGGTGCCGAGCTGCTGCGTCAGATTCGTCGATAGCGCGCGACGGATTTCGTCGCCGGGCAGCGACGCCCAGCGCTCCTCTTCGAGCAGCTGCACCTGAGTCGGCCCGGTCTGCACGACGAGCTGATTTCTCGATACCTGCGGCGGCACGTTGACCGCCGCGACTTCGATCAGCCACGCGGGCGCGGCGCCGGTGCGCGCGAGCGCCGGTGCGGCGCCATTCGCGGCAGTGCCCGTGCTATCCGCGCCGCCCAACGTATAAAAACGGCTCGACGGCGACGAGCACGCCGCGATGGCGAGCGCCGCGGCCAGCGCGGTGCCATACGCGACGCCGCGTACGGCACCGCGCACGAGCGCGCGCGGCGAGCGGGGGAGCCGGGCAAACATCATGGTTTATCTCCTGATTTACCGCGCAACAGCGATTCGGGATGACGCTCGAGGTAATCCGACAGCGCGTTCAGCGACTGCAACGTGCGCGTCAGTTCCTGCAACGCCTGATGAACGTCGGATTGCAACGGCGAGTCCTGCTGCAAGGTCGCCTGGGCCGAACTGAAGGTCTGTTTCGCGGCCGTCAGCGTATCGCGCGCCTGCGGCACCACTTCCTTGTCGAGACGCGCGAACAGCTGGTCGGCGTTCTTCAGCGCGCTGTTCAGGTTGTCGCCGATCTGGTCGAACGGCACCTTGTCGAGCTTCTTCGCGATGTCGGCGACCTGCAGCTGCAATTCGTCGAGCGTGTTCGGAATGGTTGGCAGCTCGAGCGGATCGCGCGTCACGTCGACCTTGGCCGGCGCCGCTTTCGGGAAGATATCGAGCGCCACGTACAGCTGGCTCGTGATCAGGTTGCCGGTGCGAAGCTGGCCGCGCAGGCCGTGTCTGACGAGCTCCTGCAACATGTTCTCGCCGGCGAGCGTGCCCGGCTGCGGCGCGGTCTCGCGGAAGCGCTTGCCGAGGCGGTCCGGGTAGATGTTCATCGTGACCGGCATCGTGAAGCTCTGCGTCTTCGGATCGTAGTCGATGCCGATATTGGTCACCTGGCCGAGCACGATGCCGCGGAAGTCGACCGGCGCGCCGATCGACAGGCCGCGCAGCGACTGGTTGAAGTTCATCACGACGTGCAAGGGGATGCCGTCCGGTTCGCGCATCGCGTCCGCTTCGTCCGAGCCGAGGCGGAACGTCTCGTTGTTCGGCGCCTGCGGGCCCGTGTTCTGGCCTGGCGGCGACTGGAACGACAGACCGCCGACGATCACCGTCGCGAGCGACTGCGTGTTCAGCTTGAAGCCGCTCGAATCGAGCCGCAGATCGACGCCGCTCGCGTGCCACCACCGCGTGTTGGTGCCGACATACTGGTCGAACGGCGACGACACGAACACCTGCATCGTCACGCCGGTGCCGTCCTTGTCGAGCGAGAAGCCGACCACCTGGCCGACCTGCACGCGCCGGTAGAAGATCGGCGAGCCGATGTCGATCGAGCCGAGCGAATCGCCGTGCAGCGTGTACTGACGGCCTTTCTGGTCGCCGGTGATGGGCGGCGGCGTTTCGAGGCCGACGAAGTTGCTCTCGCTGTCGGTCGAACGGCCCGCGTCGGCGCCGATGTACGAGCCGGACAGCAGTGTGGTCAGACCCGACACGCCGCTCGCGCCGACGCGCGGACGCACCACCCAGAAGCGCGAATCCTTGACCGCGAACTTGCCGCCTTCCTTGGTGAGCTGCACCTGCACGAGCACATGCGACAGATCCTGCGACAGCGTGATCGTCTTCACCGAGCCGACGGTGACGTCCTTGTACTTGACTTGGGTCTTGCCCGGCTCGAGCCCTTCGGCGCTGATGAAGCTGATCGTGATCACGGGACCGCGCTCGGTCACCGACTTGATCACGAGCGCGATGCCGATCAGCGCGGCGATCAGCGGAATCACCCAGACGAGCGACGGCAGCCAGCGGCTGCGTGGCTCGATGTCGGGGTCGGGCAGTTGGGGCGGCAGTGTGGGTCCGTTCGAATCGTTGCGCGGCGCATCACCGGAAGCGGGCGTCGGTCCTTGCGGGCTAGTCATGGTGAAGATCCTGAGGTGTTGGGGTACTGCCTTCCACGGGGTCCCAGATGAGTCGTGGATCGAATTGCATGGAGGCCAGCATCGTCAGGATCACGACCGAGCCGAACGCGATCGCGCCCGGCCCGGCCGTGATCACGGCCAGCGATTTGAAGCGCACGAGCGCCACGGTGAGCGTGACGACGAACACGTCGAGCATCGACCAGCGGCCGATTCGCTCGACCATCCGGTACAGCGTCGTGCGCTGCTGCGGGCGCCAGCGCGAGCGGCGCTGCGCCGTGACGGTGAGCAGCACGAGCACCGTGAGCTTCAGCATCGGCACCAGGATGCTGGCGATGAACACGATCACCGCGAGCGGCCAGTCGCCGGAGGTCCAGAAATAGACGACGCCGCTCATGATCGTGTCGTCCTCGGAGCCGAGCAGCGACGACGTGTGCATCACCGGCAGCAGGTTCGCCGGAATATACAGCAGCGCCGCGGCGATCAGCAGTGCCCATGTGCGCATCAGGCTGTCGGGATTGCGCGAGTGCAGCGGCGCGCCGCAGCGGCCGCAGGGCTGCGGCGTGACCGAGCGGTCGCGCGGTTCGACGCGTCCGCACGCATGGCAGGACAGCAGGCCGGCGCGTTTCGCGGTGACGTATTTCATCGCCGGCTCATCCTTCGCGCGACGTGCGCGGCAATGGCCGGTCGCCACGCGCGCCGATCTCGTCGGCGACATCCCACAGCACGCGCGGATCGAACGTGACGACGACCGCGAACATGAGCGTCAGCGCGCCGAACGCGAACAACGCCGCCTCGGGAATCACGCGCGCGAGGCTCACCATCTTCACGATCGTGACCAGCACGCCGAGCATGAACACTTCGATCATGCCCCACGGCCGCACGAACTGGATCGCGCGCAGCACGCGGTTGAAGTGCGCGGGTACGTAGCCGGCGCGCAGCGGCACCAGCACGTACAGCAGAGCGACGAGTTCGGTGAGCGGAAAGAGGATCGTCGAGCAGAACACCATCACGGCGACGATCTCCATGTCCTCGCCCCACAGCGCGACCAGCGCGCCGAACAGCGTGGTCTGCGAGGTGATGCCGTTGGTTTCGAGTTCGACGATCGGAAAGCCCTGGGCGATCACGAACGTGATCAGCGCGGCGAGCGTCAGCGCGCAGATCACGTCGAGCTTGCGCGAGACGCCGAGATAGAGCGTCGCGCCGCAGCGCGGACAGCGCGCGACGGTGCGCCCGACAAGCGTTGGCTTGCGGAACAGCGTATCGCATTCATGGCACGCGATCAGGTTGTCATGTTCCATGCGGCGGGTGGGCTAACGACGTGGTGGCGGGGTGCGAGGCACTTTCTTGACGATGGGTCAGGCGGCGGCGAGGAGCAATGGTACCAAACGCCGCCCCGCGACCGGCGCGAACCGCTGCACCGCAATATCCGGGCCTGTTCCGCTGATGCGCTTCAGCCAGCTTTTCGCGCTTGGGGTAGCATGGCGGCCTTGGCATGCGCGGCGGCCTGTTCCGGCGATGATGCCCGCCGGATCGGCCGCGCGCCGCACCGATGTACTGCGGTTACCGCGGAATAGGCGGCCGCGGGACGCCGTTAACTTCTACCTGCCTGCGTTGATCTGTCATGACACTCAATCCATCGTTCGGTACCCGGGAGTCGTACACGCGGACCGCCATCGCTTTTCACTGGCTGATCGCGCTGCTGATCGTCTGCGGCTTTGCGCTCGGCTGGGTGATGACCGACATTCCGGGCTTCACGCCCACCAAGCTGCGCTATTTCTCGTGGCACAAATGGATCGGCGTGACCGTGTTCGCGCTCGCGATCGTGCGGATCGTATGGCGCGCGATCCACGGCGCGCCGCCGATGCCGCGCCGCATGCCGACCTGGCAGCGCGGCGCCGCGCATCTCGTGCATCTGCTGCTGTACGTGCTGATGATCGCGATTCCAGTGTCCGGCTATCTGTATAGCTCGGCGGCGAACGTGCCGGTCGTCTATCTCGGGCTGATTCCGCTGCCGCGCCTCATCGCGCCCGATCCGCACCTTAAGGAAGTGCTGAAGAACATGCACATCGCGCTGAACTACACGCTGCTTGTGCTGGTCGGGCTGCACGTCGCGGGCGCGCTCAAGCATCAATGGCTCGATCGGGACGGCCTGCTGTCGCGCATGCTCCCCTTCCTCAAATAAGGACAACCATGAAGGTCTCGTTTTATCGCTACATGCTCGCCGCGTTTGCGGCCGCGTCGCTGAGCACCGCGGGCGCGGCGCTCGCGCAGGTCGACGTCGCGAAGAGTTCGGTGACGGCCACCTCGAAGCAGATGAACGTGCCGGTCGAAGGCAAGTTCGGCAAGTTCACCGCCCAGGTCAGCTTCGATCCGGCAAGGCCCGAGTCCGGCAGCGCACAGATCAACATCGACGTCGCCAGCTACGATCTCGGTGACGAGAGCTACAACGAGCAGGTGCGCGGCAAGGAATGGTTCGACGCGAAGACCTATCCGGGCGCGACGTTCGTGTCGAGCGCGATCGCGCCGGCTGGCGGCAACAAGTTCAATGTGACTGGCAAGCTGACCATCAAGGGCAAATCGCAGACGGTCGTCGTGCCGGTCACGGTCAGCCAGCAGGGCGCGACCCAGACCTTCGACGGCGCGCTGCCGATCAAGCGCTCGCAGTTCGACATCGGCACTGGTGAATGGAAGGACACGTCGGTCGTCGCCGACGAAGTGGTGATCAGGTTTCATATCGTCGCCGCGCACACATAACGCGTGCGGCGTTCGCGATGTCCGGCGCGCCACGTGGGGCGCGGCCGTTTTTCCACCGCAGGTTGCACCGCGATTTTCAACGCAAAACAGGAGCATGAATTGAAAACGTCCATGTTGATCGCTGTTGGCGCGCTGGCTTCGTCGCTGTCGCTCGGCGCCTTTGCTGCCGATACCTATGTGCTTGATCCGATGCATACGTTTCCGAGCTTCGAGGCCGACCACTTGGGCGGTCTGTCGATCTGGCGCGGCAAGTTTACGAAGAGTACCGGCACGGTGACGCTCGATCGCGCGGCCAGAACCGGCAGCGTCGACGTGAGCGTCGATCCCGCTTCGGTGCAGACCGGCAACCCTAAGCTCGACGATCATCTGAGGTCCAACGAGTTCTTCGACGTCGAGAAGTATCCGGCGGTGACGTACAAAGGCACCCAGATCAAGTTCGACGGCGACAAGCCGGTCGAGGTGATCGGCGATCTGACGATTCGCGGCGTCACGAAGCCGGTGAACCTTAAGATCGATTCGTTCAAGTGCATGCCGCATCCGATGCTCAAGCGTGAAGTGTGCGGCGTCGAGGCGAGTACCGAATTCAACCGCGCCGACTTCGGCATGGACTTCGGCACGAAGTACGGCTTCAGCATGCAGACGCGCCTGCATATCCAGTCGGAAGGCATCAAGCAGCAGTAAGCGCAATCGCGCCTTTACGCTGCGCCGCAACACGACGCACGGTGTAAACGCAAAAGGCCGGTTCGCAAGAACCGGCCTTTCCTGTTTGCGCAATGAGCAGCTACGCGCGCATCAAACCTGTGCACCTGCGTTCGGATCGTCCGGATCGGCGCGTTCCTTCTTGTCCTTCAGCAGGTCTTCGCGCTTGACGCCGAGCCACATGGCGAGCGCCGCGGCGACGAATACCGACGAGTAGATACCGAACAGAATACCGACCGTCAGCGCGAGCGCGAAGTAGTGCAGCGTCGGGCCGCCGAACAGGAACATCGACAGCACCATCATCTGCGTACAGCCGTGCGTGATGATGGTTCGCGACATCGTGCTGGTGATCGCGTGGTTGATCACTTCGATCACGGTCATCTTGCGTTCGCGGCGGAAGGTCTCGCGAATCCGGTCGAAGATAACGACCGACTCGTTGACCGAATAGCCGAGCACCGCGAGCACCGCGGCCAGCACCGACAGCGAGAACTCCCACTGGAAGAACGCGAAGAAGCCGAGAATGATCACGACGTCGTGCAGGTTCGCGATCACGCCGGCCACCGCGTACTTCCATTCGAAGCGGAACGACAGATAGATGACGATACCGGCCACCACGCACGCGAGCGCGAGCAGACCGTCGGTGGCGAGTTCCTTGCCGACCTGCGGACCGACGAACTCAACGCGCTGCAACTGCACCTCCGGCGTGTCGGCCTTCAGCGCGCCCATCACCTGGTCGCTCTGCTGCGCGGACGTGAAGCCCGACTTCAGCGGCAGACGGATCAGCACGTCGCGCGAGGAGCCGAAGTTCTGCACCTGGGCGTCCGCATAGCCGAGCTTGCCGAGCGTATTGCGCACCGGGTCGAGCGGCACCGCGCCCGGATACTGCACCTCGATCACGGTACCGCCGGTGAATTCCACCGACAGATGCAGCCCGCGATGCACGAGGAAGAACACGGCGGCGAGGAAGGTGATCAGCGAGATCGCGTTGAAGATCAACGCGCGCTGCATGAACGGAATGTCTTTACGGAAGCGGAAAAATTCCATGGTCTTGTTCTCCGGGACTCAGCGGGATGAACCCGGTTTTTGCGGCGTCGAGTCGTTCGACGTCGGCGTGCCCGGCGCATTGCGACGACGCACGGTCGGCTTCGCGCGACCCTGCGCGCCGGCCGCGGCCGGTGCCTTCGAGCGTGCCTTCGCCTTGGCGATGGCCTGTGCCGTGTCGGTCGCGGCGTCGTTGTCGCCCAGGCTGTCGCCGACATACGCAGCCGAGCCTGCGGCCGCCGTTTGCGGACGCCACACCTGGCCGATCGACAGCGACTTCAGCTTCTTCTTGCCGCCGTACCAGAAGTTGACGAGGCCGCGCGAGAAGAACACCGCCGAGAACATCGACGTCAGAATGCCGATACAGTGGACGATCGCGAAGCCGCGCACCGGACCCGAGCCGAACGCGAGCAGCGCGAGGCCGGCGATCAGCGTGGTCACGTTCGAGTCGAGAATCGTCGCCCATGCATGCGCGTAGCCGTTCTGGATGGCCAGTTGCGGCGGTGCGCCGTTGCGCAGTTCTTCGCGCACGCGCTCGTTGATCAGCACGTTCGCGTCGATCGCCATACCGAGGGCGAGCGCGATAGCGGCGATACCCGGCAGCGTGAGCGTGGCCTGCAGCATCGACAGCACCGCGACCAGCAGCAGCAGGTTCACGGACAGGCCAATCATCGAGATCACGCCGAACAGCATGTAGTACGCGATCATGAACACGGCGATGGCCGCGAAGCCCCACACGACCGAGTGGAAGCCCTTGTTGATGTTGTCTGCGCCGAGGCTCGGGCCGATCGTGCGTTCCTCGATGATTTCCATCGGCGCGGCGAGCGAACCGGCGCGCAGCAGCAGCGCGAGGTCGGCGGCGGCTTGCGGGGTTGGCTGGCCAGTGATCTGGAAGCGGTCGCCCAGTTCCGACTGGATCGTCGCGACCGTCAGCACTTCGCCCTTGCCGCGTTCGAACAGCACCATCGCCATCGGCTTGCCGATGTTATCGCGCGACACTGCGCGCACCGCGCGGCCGCCGGCCGAGTCGAGACGGATGTTGACCGACGGACGCTGATGCTCGTCGAAGCCCGCGGACGCGTCGATGATGCGGTCGCCGGTGAAGATCACCTGCTTGCGCAGCAGCACCGGCGCCTGATTGCCTTGCGTGAAGAGTTCATCGCCTGCCGGCACCGGGTCGTTCGGGTTCGGGTGCGTGTTGACCGGATCGGCGAGGCGCGCTTCGAGCGTCGCCGTACGGCCGATGATGTCCTTCGCCTTCGCGGTGTCCTGCACGCCCGGCAGCTCGACGACGATGCGGTCCGATCCCTGTTGCTGGATCACGGGCTCGGCCACGCCAAGTTCGTTCACGCGGTTATGGAGTGTCGTGATGTTCTGCTTGAGCGCGGCGTCCTGCACCGCGCGCTGCACGGCCGGCGTGAACGTGCCGACGAGCTGCACGCCGCCGTCCGCGCCGGTGTTCGGCTGCGACGCCCACTGGAGTTCGCTGACGCTACGGCCGAGCAGCTTGAGTGCCGCATCCGCCGTGGCCTGGTCGGCCAGATTCACCACCACCGACTGGTTCACGCGATTCACGCCGCCGTCGCGCACGTTGTTGTCGCGCAGAAGCGTGCGCACGTCCGAGGCGTCGGAGTCGAGCTTCTTGTTCAACGCGCCGGCCATGTCGACCTGCAGCAGGAAGTGCACGCCACCGCGCAGGTCGAGACCGAGGTACATCGGCAGTGCGCGCAGCGCGGTCATCCAGCTCGGCGACGCGCTTTGCAGGTTCAGTGCGACGATGTACTGCGGATCGTTCGGGTCGCTATTGAGCGACTTCTGCAGCAGGTCTTTCACGCGCAGCTGCGTGTCCGTGTCCGTCAGGCGCACGCGAATGTTCGCGTTGGTCTGCGAGTTGTCGAACGTGACCGCGGTCGGCTTGATCTGACTGGCCGCGAGCGCGGCTTCGACCGATGCGAGCGTGGTGGCGTCGAGCCTGACCGTCGCCTTGCCGCTCGACACCTGCACCGCCGGTGCTTCGCCGTACAGATTGGGCAGCGTGTACACGAGGCCGATGACCAGAGCCACCAGCATCACGGCGTATTTCCAGAGGGGGTAGCGATTCATGAGTGGTCCAACGGGAAGGTTGGCTTGGATGCGATGCGTCCGACGATGAGCGCGGGCCGTTCAGCGAAGTGCCTGAACTGCCGGCGAGGCCGCGCCGGACGCAGGAGAGCAGGCCTTAAAGCGACTTGATCGTGCCCTTCGGCAGAATCGTCGTAACCGACGCCTTTTGCACGGTGATTTCCGTGCCTTCCGAGATTTCGATGCCGACGTAGGCTTCGCCCACCTTCGTCACCTTGCCGACGATGCCGCCGTTCGTCACGACTTCATCGCCCTTGGCCATCGCTGCGAGCATGTTGCGATGTTCCTTCTGGCGCTTCATTTGCGGGCGAATCATGATGAAGTACAGCACGCCGAACATCAGGATCAGCGGCAGGAAGCTCATCAGGTTCGATTCGATACCGCCTGCTGCAGCGCCTTGCGCGAAGGCATTGGAAATGAACGACACGTTGGTCTCTCCGTTATCAGTCAAACGAACATAAAAGTTAGCCGATTATTCTACCACCGGCCACGCGCGCGCCGGCACGGCGAATCGGCTTTGCGATCAACCGTTTAAAGGTCCGCGTCGAGGCAAATCCAGTGACAGGCGAAAGTGGATTGTAAGCTGCCCGCGTGCGACGCGGGGCGGCAGCGCGGATTCCTCAGCGGAATCCGCGCGCCGGGCCGTCAGGACGACGGTTCGACGCCGCGCGCGCGGTCTTCGTGGAAGCGCTTGCGGAACGCGTCGAACAGCTTCGCCTCGATCGCATCGCGCATTTCCTGCATCAGTTCCAGGTAGTAGTGCAGATTGTGAATCGTGTTCAGCTGCGCGCCGAGGATTTCGCCGACGCGGTGCAGGTGGTGCAGGTAGCCGCGCGTGAAGTTGCGGCAGGTGTAGCAGCCGCATTGCTCGTCGAGGGGGCGCAGCGAGTTCTTGTGCGTGGCGTTGCGGATCTTGACGTCGCCGAAGCGCGTGAAGAGCCAGCCGTTGCGCGCGTTGCGCGTCGGCATCACGCAGTCGAACATGTCGACGCCGGCCGCGACCCCGGCGACCAGGTCTTCCGGCGTACCGACGCCCATCAGGTAGTGCGGCTTGTCGGCCGGCAGCTTCGGGCCGATGTGGTTCAGGATTCGCATCATGTCTTCCTTCGGCTCGCCGACCGACAGACCGCCGATCGCGAGGCCGTGGAAGTTCTTTTCTGCGAGACCGGCGAGCGACTCGTCGCGCAGATCCTCGAACATGCCGCCCTGCACGATGCCGAACAGCGCATTCGGATTGCCGAGGCGCTGGAATTCGTCGATCGAGCGTTGTGCCCAGCGCATCGACATGCGCATCGATTCGGCCGCTTCCTTGTGCGAGGTCGGGATGTTGTTGGTCGCGTATGGCGTGCATTCGTCGAACTGCATCACGATGTCCGAGTTCAGCACCTTCTGGATCTGCATCGACACTTCCGGCGACAGGAATAGCCGGTCGCCGTTGATCGGCGACGCGAACGTGACGCCGTCCTCGGTGATCTTGCGCAGATCGCCGAGCGAGAACACCTGGAAGCCGCCCGAGTCGGTCAGGATCGGCTTTTTCCAACCCATGAAGCCGTGCAGGCCGCCGTGCGCCTCGATCGTTTCAAGGCCGGGGCGCAGCCACAGGTGAAAGGTGTTGCCGAGGATGATCTGCGCGTGCATTTCCTCGAGCTCGCGCGGCTGGACCGCCTTCACGGTGCCGTAGGTGCCGACCGGCATGAAGATCGGCGTCTCGACGACACCGTGATTGAGCGTGACGCGGCCGCGGCGCGCGAGGCCGTCGGTGGCGAGCAGTTCGAATTTGAGGCCGTTCTCCGGGCGCTCGTGGACAGGCTGTTGCGAGGGATGACCGAGGGTCATTGGGATCACTCCTGGGCTACCGGAAAACAGTCCGGCGCAATCAATGAAAACCGCCACGAAGGATCGCGGCGGCTGGGAAAACTGCAAGACGTCGAAGCAGTGCGTGTACCGGCTTATGCATCGCGCCGGGTGAGCAGCATCGCGTCACCGTAGCTGAAAAAGCGATACCGCTCTTCGATCGCATGACGATATGCGGCGCGAATCGTCTCGACGCCCGCGAACGCCGACACCAGCATCAGCAGCGTCGACTTCGGCAGATGGAAGTTCGTGACCAGCCGGTCGACCACGCGGAACCGATAGCCGGGCGTGATGAAGATGTCGGTCTCCGCGCTCGCCGCGGCGAGCGGGTGGCCGGCCGCTTCGGCGTCGCGCGCGGCGGCTTCGAGCGCGCGCATCGAGGTCGTGCCGACCGCGATCACGCGGTTGCCGCGCGCTTTGGTCGCGGCGATCTTGTCCGCGAGCGCTTGCGGCAGGTGATACCACTCGCTGTGCATCTTGTGCTCGGCGAGGTTCTCGACCCGCACCGGCTGAAACGTGCCCGCGCCGACGTGCAACGTAAGCGTGGCGCGCTCGACGCCGTGTGCGTCGAGGCTGGCGAGCAGCGCGTCGTCGAAGTGCAGGCCGGCGGTCGGCGCGGCGACCGCGCCCGGATTCTGCGCGAATACGGTCTGGTAGCGGGTTTCGTCGGTTGCGTCGGGATCGTGCTCGATGTACGGCGGCAGCGGCAGACGGCCGTATTGCTCGATCAGCATCAGACAGTCGTCGGGGAAATGCAGTGTGTAGAACTGATCGACGCGCTCACCGACTGTGACCTCGAACGCATCCGCGAGACGGATCGTCGTGCCCGCCTGCGGGCTCTTGCTCGCGCGGATCTGCGCGAGCGCGCTGCGCTCGCCGGTCAGGCGCTCGACCAGCACTTCGACCTTGCCGCCGCTGGCCTTCTGGCCGAAGAAGCGCGCCTTCAGCACCTTGGTATCGTTGAAGACGAGCAGATCGCCGGGTGCGATGCACTCGGGCAGTTCGGTGAAGCGGCGGTCGATCAGACGCGCGGCGCCATCGGCAGCGCCTGCGGCGTCCACGTCGAGCAGACGGCTCGCGCTGCGCTCGGGCAGCGCGACTTGCGCGATCAGCTCGGGCGGCAGATCGAAATCGAAATCGGAAAGCGTAAACATGCGAACGACTGGAAGCGGGTTGGGGCTGATTTGGGAGTGAATTGAGCCGAAGCCGGAGCCGGGCGGCTATGATGGCGGGACGCCGATGCGGCCCGCGCGCCCTGTGCCGCGTCCTGCTTACGATGTATGCGTGAAGGGCGGCACGACTTTTTTCGACAGCAGCCGATATTGTACTTGCGAAGCAGCCTATGCCTTTGTCCGACCGCCGATCGTCCGTTGCCACCCTCGAAGCGGGCGCCGCACCGCGGCGCCGCGGTGCGCGAGCGCAGGCGCGGGAAGGTGATACGGCGCAAGCGGCTGCGGAAGGCGGCATGACGGCCGCCGGCCACGATGTCGGACGTGACGACGGCAAACCCGCCGCCAAAACCAAAGCCCCAGTCAAAACCGCCGACAAGCTCGCCAAACTCGGCCTCACCCGCGACATCGACCTCGTGCTGCATCTGCCGATGCGCTACGAGGACGAAACCTCGCTGACGCCGATCGGCCACCTGCTGCCGGGCGGCATCGCCCAAACCGAGGGCGTGGTGTTCGACAACGAGATCGCGTATCGCCCGCGCCGGCAGCTCCTCGTGAAGCTGCGCGACGCCGACGGCGACGAACTCGTGCTGCGCTTTCTGAATTTCTACGGCTCGCAGGTCAAGCAGATGGCGCCCGGCGCGCGCCTGCGCGTGCGCGGCGACGTGCGCGGCGGCTTCTTCGGCATGGAGATGGTGCATCCGAGCGTGCGCGTCGTCGAGGAAGACACGCCGCTGCCGCAGGCATTGACGCCGGTCTATCCGAGCACGGCGGGCGTGTCGCAGGCGTATCTGCGCAAGGCGATCGACAATGCGCTCGCGCGCACCTCGCTGCCGGAGTTGCTGCCCGCGCCGGTCGCGCGCGCGTTTCTCGAACCGCTCGGCGTGCCGGCGCTGATGGACGCGGTACGCACGCTGCATCATCCGGGCGCGCAGTCGGACGAAACGGCGCTGATCGACGGCACGCATCCGGCGTGGGTGCGCATCAAGTTCGAGGAACTGCTCGCGCAGCAGATGTCGTTGAAGCGCGCGCACGACGAGCGCCGCACGCGTGCCGCGCCGGCGATGCCGCGCCGCAAGCTCGGCGACGAATCCGCGCTGGTCGCGCGCCTGCTGAAGGCGCTGCCGTTTTCGCTGACGGCAGCGCAGGAGCGCGTCGGCGGCGAGATCGCGCTCGATCTGACGCAGCCGCATCCGATGCAGCGGCTGTTGCAGGGCGATGTCGGCAGCGGCAAGACGATCGTCGCGGCGCTCGCCGCCGCGCAGGCGATCGACGCCGGCTATCAGGCCGCGCTGATGGCGCCGACCGAAATCCTCGCCGAGCAGCACGCGCGCAAATTGCGCGGCTGGCTGGAGCCGCTCGGCGTGCAGGTCGCGTGGCTCGCGGGCAGTCTGAAGACGAAGGAGAAGCGCGCCGCGATCGAAGCGGCCGCGCTCGGCACCGCGCAGCTCGTGATCGGCACGCACGCGATCATCCAGGACGCGGTCGAGTTTGCGCGCCTCGGGCTCGTGATCGTCGACGAACAACATCGTTTCGGTGTCGCGCAACGGCTCGCGCTGCGCGCGAAGGCGCAGGGCGCCGCCGAAGGCGCGCCCGATTTTCAGCCGCATCAATTGATGATGTCCGCGACGCCGATTCCGCGCACGCTCGCCATGACCTACTACGCGGACCTCGACGTCTCGACGATCGATGAACTGCCGCCCGGCCGCACACCGATTCTCACGAAGCTCGTCTCCGACGCGCGCCGCGAAGAGGTGATCGGCCGTGTGCGCGAGGCGGCGCTGACGGGGCGTCAGGTGTACTGGGTGTGTCCGCTGATCGAGGAAAGCGAGACCCTGCAGCTGCAAACCGCGGTCGAGACCTACGAGACGCTGGTGGCCGCGCTACCGGAGCTGAAGGTCGGGCTCGTGCACGGGCGTCTCGCGCCCGCCGAAAAGGCCACGGTAATGGACGCGTTCTCGCGCAACGAGATCCAGTTGCTGGTCGCGACCACGGTGATCGAAGTGGGCGTCGACGTGCCGAACGCGTCGCTGATGGTAATCGAGCATGCGGAGCGCTTCGGTCTCGCACAGCTGCATCAGTTGCGCGGGCGCGTGGGGCGCGGCAGCGCCGCGTCGGTCTGCGTGCTGCTGTACACCGGGCCGCTGTCGATGACCGCCCGTGCCCGCCTGCAGACCATGCGCGAAACCACCGACGGCTTCGAGATCGCCCGGCGCGACCTCGAAATCCGCGGGCCCGGCGAGTTCCTCGGCGCGCGGCAGTCAGGTGCGGCGATGCTGCGCTTCGCCGACCTGCAGAACGATCAGCACCTGATCGAGCCTGCGCGCGAAGCCGCCGCGACGCTGCTCGACCAGTATCCGGACGTGGTCATCCAGCATCTGGCGCGCTGGCTCGGCGCCCGCGAGCAGTATCTGAAGGCCTGAGCGCAGCCCTCGCTGCAAGCGGAACGGCTAAAAGGTTGGCGAACCGACCCTATAGGTGTATAACTAGAACCTATCGAATCCATCGGACTGATTGATCCCCGAATGACGCTCACCGAATTGAAATACATTGTGGCGGTGGCCCGCGAGCGGCACTTCGGCCGGGCCGCCGAAGCGTGTTTCGTCAGCCAGCCCACGCTGTCCGTCGCCATCAAGAAGCTCGAAGACGAGCTGAACGTGCAGATCTTCGAGCGCGGCACCAGCGAGGTCAGCGTCACGCCGATCGGCGAACAGATCGTCACGCAGGCGCAACGCGTGCTGGAGCAGACGCTCGCGATCAAGGAGATCGCCAAGCAGGGCAAGGACCCGCTGGTCGGCCCGCTGCGCCTCGGCGTGATCTACACGATCGGGCCGTACCTGCTGCCGACGCTCGTCAAGCAGATGATCCAGCGCGTGCCGCAGATGCCGCTGATGCTGCAGGAAAACTACACGCTGAAGCTGATCGAGCTGCTCAAGCAGGGCGAAATCGACGTCGCGATCATGGCGCTGCCGTTTCCCGAAACCGGTCTGATGCTGCGCCCGCTCTACGACGAGCCGTTCGTCGTCGCGCTGCCGTCCGGCCACGCGTGGGAAAGCCGCCCGAAGATCGACCCTGATGATCTGAAGCAGGAAACCATGCTGCTGCTCGGCAGCGGCCATTGCTTCCGCGATCACGTGCTCGGCGTGTGTCCCGAGCTGATGCGCTTCTCGCAGAACGCGGACGGCATCCAGAAGACTTTCGAGGGCTCGTCGCTCGAAACGATTCGCCATATGGTCGCGAGCGGCGTCGGCATTACGGTGCTGCCGCGCATGTCGGTGCATGAGGTCAAGCCGCATGCGGGCGGGATCGACGCGGGCCTGCTCAGCTACGTCGCGTTCGACGAGCCGGTGCCCGATCGCCGCGTCGTGCTCGCGTGGCGCAAGAGCTTCACGCGCATGCCCGCGATCGATGCGATCTGCGACGCAATCGCTGCCTGCGACCTGCCGGGCGTCAAGAAGCTCGATCTGCCGGCCGCCGTCAACTGACGCGCCTTCTCTGCGCAGCCGCGCCGGACACCGGGGCGGCCCGCCGCAAAAAGGGCCCAAGCCCTATCGAATAGATTAAATTAATCAAATACGAATATTCGATAGGGTTGCTATAGTTTCCTCCACGGATCGCCCGATCCCCTTATTCGACAAGGCTCAGCGCCCTGACCCAATGCTCGGGGCCTGAGGCAAGCCAGGAGGAAAACACCATGCAAGCAGATTCACAGCCCACTCAAGCTTTGCCTGCGCAACTGGCCACGATGGCCGCGGAACCGAGTTTTCGCACGATCGCCGTGTCGTTGCTGGTCGACCGGGTGCTGGCCGCCTGACGTGCCGACCATGACGGCATCCGTCGCGCGGATGCCGTGCGCATTCTCCCTGATTCAACAAAAACCACGCAGGAGTACTCATGTCCGAACGTAAGCTCACCAACGCCGCCGGCGCACCCGTCGCCGACAACCAGAACTCGATGACCGCCGGCCCGCGCGGCCCGGTCGTGCTGCAGGACGTCTGGCTGCTCGAAAAGCTCGCGCACTTCGATCGCGAAGTGATTCCCGAGCGCCGCGTTCACGCGAAGGGTTCGGGAGCATTCGGCACGCTGAAGGTGACGCACGACATTTCGCGCTACACCAAGGCCAAAGTGTTCGCCCGGATCGGCAAGGAAACGCCGCTTTTCATGCGCTTTTCGACGGTGGCCGGCGAGCGTGGCGCGGCCGATGCCGAGCGCGACGTGCGCGGTTTCTCGATCAAGTTCTATACCGAGGAAGGCAACTGGGATGTGGTCGGCAACAATACGCCGGTGTTCTTCATCCGCGATCCGCTGAAATTTCCGGACTTCATCCATACGCAGAAGCGCGATCCGTATACGAATCTTCGCAGCAACGTCGCCGCGTGGGATTTCTGGTCGCGTCATCCGGAGTCGCTGCATCAGGTGACGATTCTGATGAGCGATCGCGGCATCCCGAAGAACTACCGGCAGATGCACGGCTTCGGCTCGCACACGTACTCGTTCATCAACGCGAACAACGAGCGCTTCTGGGTCAAGTTCCACTTCAAGTCGCTGCAGGGGATCGAGAATTTCACCGACGCCGAAGCCGCGCAGGTGGTCGCCAATGACCGCGAAAGCGCACAGCGCGATCTGGTGAACAGCATCGACGCGGGCAACTTCCCGAAGTGGCGCTTCGCGATTCAGGTGATGCCCGAAGCGGATGCGGCGAACTACCGCTTCAACCCGTTCGACATCACGAAAGTGTGGTCGCAGAAGGACTATCCGTTGATCGACGTCGGCACGATCGAGCTGAACCGCAACGCGGCGAACTATTTCGCGGACGTCGAGCAGGCGGCGTTCACGCCGGCGAACGTGGTGCCGGGCATCGGCTTTTCGCCGGACCGTCTGTTGCAGGGGCGCCTGTTCTCGTACGGCGATACGCAGCGTTACCGGCTCGGTATCAATCACCATCAGATTCCGGTGAATGCGCCGCGCGTGCCGGGCGCACATTCGTTCCATCGCGACGGCGCGATGCGCACCGACGGCAATCTCGGCGGCAACGTGAATTACGAGCCGAATCGCTTCGGCGACTTCGCGCAGGACGCGAACGCGTCGGAGCCGCCGCTCGCGGCGGGGGTGGTCGCACGTCACGAGCATCGCGAGGATGACGACTACTACACCCAGCCGCGCATGCTGTTCGCGCTGTTCGACGAGGCGCAGCGTGAGCGTCTGTTCGGCAATATCGCGCGACATATCGACGGCGTGCCGCAGGAGATCGTCGCGCGTCAGATCGACCATTTCCGGCGGGCCGATCCGGCCTACGCGGAAGGGGTGATCGCGGCGCTCGCCGCGTTGCAGGAAGGCAAAGCAGTACTAAAGTAACCGACGGCGCGGCGCATCGCGCTGCGCCCGTCACGATACGATCCGGGAGCACGGTCATGATTCGGATGATGATGGCAACCATCGGCGCTCCGGCCACCACGCGCGGCATGCGGGCGCGTCGGCAGGTCTTAATGTTGCGCAAGGTGGTGGGCTTCGCGATCGTCGCGAGCGGCTTTGCGGTGATCGCCGAGCAGGCGTTGCAACACGCGCTGGGCGCCTGAGCACGGTCCCGCCGCAATGGCCGCGTAGCAAGGCTTTCAGGCAAGGCTTGCGCAAGCCTTGCGGCGTTTCACGCTACACTGTCGAACGTTTTATGTCTGTTTCTGCAGACCGTCATTTGCCGACCGGTTCGTATCACTCTTCAAAGGAGTAGTCATGGCCAAGAAGGAAGCCGCAGCCGTACAGCACGTCAATATCGGGATCAGCGACAAGGATCGCAAGAAGATCGCCGAAGGGCTGTCGCGTCTGCTCGCCGATACCTACACGCTGTACCTGAAGACCCACAACTTCCACTGGAACGTCACGGGTCCGATGTTCAACACGCTGCATCTGATGTTCGAAACGCAATACAGCGAACTCGCGCTCGCGGTCGACGCGATCGCCGAACGCATCCGCGCACTGGGCGTGCATGCGCCGGGCAGCTACAAGGACTTCGCGAAGCTGTCGTCGATCCCCGAAGCGGATGGCGTGCCGGCGGCCGAAGACATGATCCGCCAGCTGGTCGAAGGCCAGGAAGCCGTGGTGCGCACCGCGCGCGCGATTTTCCCGTCGACCGAAGCCGCCAACGACGAGCCGACCGCCGACCTGCTCACGCAACGCATGCAAACGCACGAAAAGACCGCGTGGATGCTGCGCTCGCTGCTCGCTTGAGTTGCCCTTGAGTCACAACTGAAGCCGGCTCGGGCCACCCCCAAGCCGCGCTGAAAACGAACAGGCCTCCCCGCACGGGAGGCTTTGTTTTTTGCGCCGCCGCCGCTCGTATCCAGGCGCACCCAGCGCTTCCCGTAGAATAGGCGCACCGTGTTCGCACTTCACCGAATTCGCCCCATGTTCGCCCGACTTCCCCTGTATCTGCGCCTCGTGCGCATGGACAAGCCGATCGGCAGCCTGCTGCTGCTGTGGCCGACGCTCAACGCACTGTGGATCGCGTCCGGCGGACATCCGTCGTGGCAGTTGCTGGTCATCTTCACGCTCGGCACGGTGCTGATGCGCTCGGCCGGCTGTGCGATCAACGACTATGCGGACCGCGATTTCGACCGTCACGTGAAGCGCACCGAAAACCGGCCGATCACGTCCGGCAAGATCAATGCATGGGAAGCGGTCGCGCTGGCCACTGCGCTGTCGCTGATCGCGTTTCTGCTGATTCAGCCGCTCAACGCGTTGACGAAGGAGTTGTCGGTGGTCGCGCTGTTCGTCGCTGGCACGTATCCGTTCATGAAGCGCTTCTTCGCCATTCCGCAGGCGTATCTGGGGATCGCATTCGGCTTCGGCATTCCGATGGCGTTCGCGGCGGTGCAGGACCATGTGCCGCTGCTCGCCTGGGTGATGCTGGTCGCGAACATCTTCTGGGCCGTTGCGTACGACACCGAATACGCGATGGTCGATCGCGACGACGACATCAAGATCGGCATCCGCACGTCGGCGCTGACGTTCGGCCGCTTCGACGTGGCCGCGGTCATGCTGTGCTACGCGGTGACGCTCGGCATCTACGTCGGTATCGGCGTGACGCTCGGGTTTGGTCTGCTGTACTGGCTGGGCTGGGCGGTCGCGGTGGGTTGCGCGATCTATCACTACACGCTGATCCGCCATCGCGAGCGCATGCCGTGCTTTGCCGCGTTCCGTCACAACAACTGGCTCGGCGGCGCGTTGTTCGCGGGGATCGCCGCGCATTACGCGGTGACTTCGTTTTAATTCACGTACGCCGTAGGCGCCTGCCCTGATTGAAAGCGGCAGTCGCTCTACGGCGTGTCTGTTTCCGCTGCTTCTTTTCGACGCCGGTTCGCGTTACTGCTTGCCGAACTCGTCGCCCATCTCGCGCGCTCGCGCATCGGCGGCCAGGGTGCCGCGCACAATTGCATCCTTGATGCCGCTCGCGTCGAATGAGGCGAGCGCCGCCGCGGTCGTGCCGCCTTTCGATGTCACGCGCTCGCGCAGCACGCTCAAAGGCTCGTCGGAATTGGCCGCGAGTTGCGCGGCACCCGTGAACGTCGCGACCGCGAGCGCGCGACCCTGCGCTTCGTCCATGCCGAGCTGGCGCGCGGCTTCCTGCAGCGCTTCGATGAAATAGAACACGTAGGCCGGCCCGCTGCCCGAGATCGCGGTTACCGCGTCGATTTTCGCTTCGTCGTCGAACCAGACGGTTTCGCCGACGGCGCCGAGCAACTGCGACGCGAGCGCGCGGCCTGCTTCGTCGACGCTGCTGGTGGCGACGAGACCTGTCACGCCCATGCCGATCAGCGCCGGCGTATTCGGCATGACGCGCACGATACGGTTGTGGCCAGCGAGCCAGCGCGACATGTCACCGATGCGAATCCCCGCGACGATGCTGACGATGAGCTGCGACGCGCGCAGATGTGGCGCAACCGTCTCGGCGACGCTCTTCAGGATCTGCGGCTTCACCGCGAGCACGACTGCGTCGTAGTCGGCGAGCGTGCCGTCGGCGGCCGTGCCGGTGCGGATGCCGAATTGCTGCTCGTTGCGCTTGCGCGCGTCTTCGTTCGGATCGATCGCGTACAGGTTAGCGGGCGCAACGCCCCGTTTGATGAGGCCGCCGATCAACGCGGCGGCCATGTTGCCGCCGCCGATAAACGCAATTTTCATGATGGTCCGGATAAGTTCAGTTGAGATGCGGAAATGCGATGAGGGTCGGGCGCAGGCACGCGCAACGCCGTGCTGAAGTTCAGCGCGAATAATCGCGCGCGCCGAAGATCGCGGTGCCGATACGCACGATCGTCGCGCCTTCGAGCACGGCTGCTTCGAGATCCGCCGACATGCCCATCGACAGCGTATCGAGCGCGAGCCCGTCGTTGCGCAAGCGCTCGAACAGCATGCGCAGTTCGCGATGCGGCGCGCGTTGCGCGTCGAGATCACCGGCCGGTTCGGGAATCGACATCAGTCCGCGCAGCTTCAGCTTCGGCAGCGCGGCGATCTGTTGCGCGATAGCGGGCGCCTCGGCGATCGCGACGCCGCTTTTCGATGCTTCGCCGCTGACGTTGACCTGCAGGCACACGTTGAGCGGCGGCAGGTCGTCGGGGCGCTGCTCCGATAGCCGCTGCGCGATCTTCAGGCGATCGACCGAATGCACCCAGTCGAAATGCTCGGCGACCGGCCGCGTCTTGTTCGATTGCAGCGGCCCGATGAAATGCCATTCGAGCGACGCGCGCAGATCGGCGAGCGTCTGGATCTTGTCGAGCGCTTCCTGCACATAGTTTTCACCGAACGCGTGCTGAGCGGCCGCATAAGCGGCGCGCACGGCATCGGCGGGAAACGTTTTGGAGACCGCGAGCAACGTCACGGACTGCGCATCGCGGCCGGCCGCTTGCGCAGCCCTGGCGATGCGCTGCTGCACGTCAGCGAGGTTGTGACCCAGGTGGTGAAGCAGATCGGACATGGAACGAACCGGTGTTTAGCAAAGACGATGCCCCGATTATACGGACAGCATGTGCTCCACCAGTTCGATCCAGTGCGCGACCGGCGTCGACGTGCCGCTTTGCAGATGCGCGATGCAGCCCACGTTCGCCGACACGATCACCTGCGGTTCCTGCGCCTGCAAACGCTCGAGCTTCTGGTCGCGCAGCGCGTAGGAAAGCCGCGGCTGCATCAGCGAGTAGGTGCCGGCCGAGCCGCAGCAGAGATGGCTGTCGGCGGGCAGTCGCACTTCGACGCCGAGCGCGCCGAGCAGCTGTTCGACCTTACCGCGGATCTGCTGGCCATGCTGCAGCGTGCAGGGCGGATGAAACGCGACCGTGTGCACCGAACGGCGCCGCGTGATCGCGACGAGGTGTTCTTCGAACTCGGGCAGGATCTCGGAGACGTCGCGCGTCAGCTCGACGATGCGGCGCGCCTTTTCCGCATAAGCGGGATCGTGGCGCAGCAGATGCGCGTATTCCTTGACCATCGCGCCGCAGCCCGACGCGTTCATCACGATCGCTTCAACGCCTTGTTCGACGTAGGGCCACCATGCGTCGATGTTCGTGCGCAGGTCGTCGAGCGCTTCGTCGTGATAGCCGAGGTGCAGGCGGATCGCGCCGCAGCAGCCGGCTTCGGGCGCGATCAGCGTTTCGATGCCGAGCGCGTCGAACACGCGCGCGGTCGCGATGTTCACGTTCGGCATCATCGAGGGTTGCACGCAGCCCGCGAGCATCAGCACCTTGCGTTCGTGTTTCGCACTCGGCCACTCGAGCGGACGCTGGCGCGCGGGCACCTTGTCGCGCAGCTTCTTCGGCAGCAGACCGCGCACGTGCTGGCCCAGCCGCATCGCCGGCGTGAAGATCGCGCTGTTCGGCAGCACGCTTGCGAGCAGGCGGCGCATCAGCCGCTGATTGAGCGGACGCGTGACTTTCTCTTCGGTTAGCTTGCGGCCGATTTCGACGAGCCGCCCGTATTGCACGCCGGACGGACAGGTCGATTCGCAGTTGCGGCAGGTGAGGCAGCGGTCGAGGTGAAGCTGCGTGCTGCGCGTGACCGGCGCACCTTCGACCATCTGCTTGATCAGATAGATGCGCCCGCGCGGGCCGTCGAGCTCGTCGCCGAGCAGTTGATAGGTCGGGCAGGTTGCCGTGCAGAAACCGCAATGCACGCATTTGCGCAGGATGGAGTCTGCTTCGTCCCCATCGGGCGTATTGCGAATGAAGTCCGCGAGGTTGGTTTGCATCGCGTCGCTCAGAAGTCGGGGTAGAGACGGCCGCGGTTGAAGATGCGGGCCGGGTCGAAGGCGTGTTTGAGGCCGCGATGGATTTTCATCAACGGCGCGGGCAGCGGCGTGAACACGCCGGCGCTGCGGTCGTAGCCGTGGCCGCTACGGAAGATCGTCGCGTGGCCGTCGGCCTGCTTCGCGCTGATGCGCACGGTTTGCGCGTCGGTGTCGGTGATCCACCAGCGCTGGCCGCCGCCCCATTCCATCAGTTGCGCGCCGGGCAGTTGCAGCGGCTCGGTGATCGACGGTAGCGCGAGACGCCACAGCGCGGCCTTCGGGGGAATCCCCGCAAAAAACGAATCGGTCTGCTCGCGCAGGCCGGCCCAGAAACGTTCGGCTTCGACCGCATCGACGACTTCGCCGCCGAGCCCGGTGCGCGCGGCCTTGACGGCAGCTTCCGCGCCGCCGAGCCGGACCGCGAGCGTGCCATTGCGCCATGCGCTCGCCGTGATCGGCAGCGGCCGGCCGCCCCATTCGTTTAGCTTGCGTACCGCGTCGGTGCCGTTCATGTCGAACTTTAGCGTGGCTTCGGCCTGCGGCAGGGGCAGCACTTTGACCGACAGTTCGAGGATCAGCCCGAGCGTGCCGAGCGAGCCCGCGAGCAGCCGCGATACGTCATAGCCCGCGACGTTCTTCACGACCTGGCCGCCGAAGTGCAGCACCTGGCCCTGGCCGTTCATCACGACGGCGCCGAGCACGAAGTCGCGCGCGGCGCCGACGGCCGGCCGGCGCGGCCCGGAAATCCCGGCGGCGATGCAGCCGCCGAAGGTGGCCTGCGGGCCGAAGTGCGGCGGCTCGAACGGCAGCATCTGGTCGTGCTCGGCGAGCGCGGCTTCGATTTCCAGCAGCGGGGTGCCCGCGCGCGCTGTGATCACGAGCTCGGCCGGATCGTACGCAACGATGCCGCGATAAGCTCGCGTGTCGAGGATCTCACCTTCCAGCGTCTGGCCATACCAGTCCTTGGTGCCGCCGCCACGTATGCGCAACGCGCGTCCCTCGGCGCTGGCCGAACGCACGCGTTCGGACCATACGGCGACGATGTCGTCCTCTTCCATGGTGTCCTGCTCGTTGTGTTTCGTTTGATTGTACCGGGCGGGGGCTTGCTGGCAACCCGGAGCGCACCCGCATTGGGGGCGCGTCGCATCGGTCTGAAGAAGACGCCATGCGCTGCCCAGGCCGCGCCCGCGCCGGGACTCCCGCGGGCGTGGCGAACGGTGGATGCGTCGGCCGCTAGAAGCGCGGCAGCTCGGGATGAGGCAGCAGCCCGCCGCGCACGTGCATCTTGCCGTATTCGGCACAGCGCGCCCGCGTGGGGATGCCTTTGTCGGGGTTCAGCAGGCCGGGCGCGTCGAATGCACGCTTGACCGCGTGGAACGTGTCGCGCTCCTCGGGCGAGAACTGCACGCACATCGAATTGATCTTCTCGATACCAACGCCATGCTCACCCGTCACCGTGCCGCCCAGCTCGACGCACGCTTCCAGAATGTCGCAACCGAACAGTTCGGCGCGGTGCCACTCGTCCTGGTCGTTGCCGTTGAACAGGATCAGCGGATGCATGTTGCCGTCGCCGGCATGGAACACGTTGATGCAGCGCAGTTGGTACTTCTTCTCCATCTCCTCGATGCGCGCGAGCAGTGGCCCGATACTGCGGCGCGGCACGGTGCCGTCCATGCAGTAGTAGTCCGGCGAAATGCGGCCGGCGGCCGGAAACGCGTTCTTGCGCCCGGACCAGAAGCGCAACCGCTCCGCTTCCGTGCGCGAAATCTGGATGCGGGTCGCGCCGTGCTCGCGCAGCACCGCGGTCATGCGCACGATCTCGTTCGCGACTTCCTCGGGCGTGCCGTCCGACTCGCACAACAGGATCGCCGCCGCGTCGAGGTCGTAGCCCGCGTTGACGAATTCCTCGACCGCGCGCGTGGCGGGCTTGTCCATCATTTCCAGGCCGGCCGGAATGATGCCCGCCGCGATGATGCCCGCGACCGCATCGCCGCCTTTGACGACGTCGTCGAAACTGGCCATGATGACCTGCGCCATTTGCGGCTTCGGAATGAGCTTGACGGTCACCTCGGTGACGATCGCGAACATGCCCTCGCTGCCGATCAGCACCGCGAGCAGATCGAGCCCCGGCGCGTCCGGCGCCAGCGAGCCGAATTCGACGATCTCGCCTTCCATCGTCACAGCGCGCACGCGCAGCACGTTGTGCACGGTGAGGCCGTATTTCAGGCAATGCACGCCGCCGGAATTCTCGGACACGTTGCCGCCGATCGTGCAGGCGATCTGCGACGACGGGTCAGGTGCGTAGTAAAGGCCGTACGGCGCCGCGGCCTCGGAGATCGCCAGATTGCGCACGCCCGGCTGCACGGTCGCGGTACGCGCATACGAGTCGACCTCGATGATCTTGCGAAAGCGGGCGAGCGACACCACCACGCCGTGCTGAATCGGCATGGCGCCGCCGGACAGCCCGGTGCCCGCGCCGCGAGGCACGATGGGCACCTCGAGGCGATGGCAGATCTGGATGATGCGCTGCACCTGCGATTCGGTTTCCGGCAACGCGACCGCAAGCGGCAGACGCCGGTACGCGGCGAGGCCGTCGCATTCGTACGCTACGGTGTCTTCCTCGCGATACAGCAGACAGTGGGTCGGCAATACGGCCATCAGCGCCTGCACGACTTCGCGCTGACGCTGCGCGAGGACTTCGGCCGACAGTTCAGCGGGTGCGTTCATGTGAGTTGTCTCCTCGTGGCTTGCGCCGGTCCGGCTTGCTGCGGCCAGGCTTTGCAGCATCGATCAGGCCGCCGCCCAGGCGAAGATCTTGCCCGGATTCATCAGGTTGCGGGGATCGAGCGCGTGTTTGATCGAGCGCATCGTGTCGACCGCGACGTCGCCATGTTCTTCGAGCAAAAAGCCCATCTTGTGCAGGCCGATGCCATGCTCGCCGGTGCAGGTGCCGTCCATGCGCAGCGCGCGCTGCACGATGCGATGGTTCAGGCGCTCGGCTTCCTCGAGCTCTTCGGGCTTGTCCGGGTCGATCAGGATCGCGACGTGGAAGTTGCCGTCGCCGACATGACCGACGATCGGGCAGGGCAGCGGCGACGCCACCAGATCCTGCTCCGTTTCGACCACGCACTCGGCCAGACGCGAGATCGGGACGCAGACGTCGGTGGTGACCGCGCGCGAGCCGGGCTTTAGCTGCAGCATCGCGAAATAGGCGTTGTGGCGCGCGTTCCATAGACGGCTGCGGTCTTCGGGGTGCGTCGCCCATTCGAAGCCTTCCCCCGCGTTCTGCGCGGCGATTTCCTGGACGAGTTCGGCCTGTTCCTTGACGCCGGCCTCGGTGCCGTGAAATTCGAAGAACAGCGTGGGCGCTTCGCGCAGCGTCAGATTCGAATGACGATTGATCGAGCGGATCGCGAGCGAATCGACGAATTCGACGCGTGCAATCGGCACGCCGATCTGGATCGTCTCGATGACCGCGCGAACCGCATCGCCCATCGAGGGGAACGTGCACACCGCGGCCGACACCGCTTCGGGCTGCGGATAGAGGCGCAAGGTGATTTCGGTGATCACGCCGAGCGTGCCTTCCGAGCCGACGAACAGACGTGTGAGGTCATAACCCGCCGACGATTTGCGCGCGCGCGAGCCGGTTTTGATCGCGCGGCCATCGGCGAGCACGACCGTCAGGCCGAGCACGTTTTCGCGCATCGTGCCGTAGCGCACGGCGTTGGTACCCGACGCGCGGGTGGCCGACATACCGCCGATGCTCGCGTCCGCGCCCGGGTCGATCGGGAAAAACAGGCCCGTGTCGCGCAGCGCTTCGTTCAGCTGTTTGCGTGAGATGCCGGGCTCGACGGTGACGGTCAGGTCTTCGGCGTTGATCGACAACACGCGGTTCATTTGCGACAGATCGATCGACACGCCGCCTTGCACGGCAAGCAGATGTCCTTCGAGCGACGAGCCGTTGCCGTATGGGATGATCGGTACGTCGTACTGGCCGGACAGCCTGACGGCGGTCTGCACGTCTTCGGTTGTGCGCGCGAAGACGACGGCGTCAGGCAGTTGCGGATCGAAGGGCGATTCGTCGCGGCCGTGGTGCGCACGCACGGCTTCGGCAACGGACACGCGCTCACCGAAAGCGGCCTTGAGCTGGTTCAGCAATTCGGCGGGAAACGGCCGGCGCAGCGGGGCCGGTGGCACGGGATGGTTCACGCATGTCTCCAGTCGATCAGGGTAAGTGCAAAGCTGTCGATCCGGAGTTGGCGCTTTAGCTGTCGATCCGGAGTTGGCGCTTTAGCGCCTACTCCGGTCCCATGCAAAGCACCTACTCCGGTCCCATGCAATGCACTTACCCCGGTCGCATGAAAGTTTCTTTAGGTAGCAGCCTGTTTGCCGCAGCTGTTTCATTTTACGCCGTTCACCCGCCAGCCGGCGTCGGGCCGGCTCCCACTCATATAGTGGCGGCGATTTCGCGATGCGTGCAATATGGATAAACGTGGTGGCCGTATCACCACTGAATGTATGGGAGACATCATGGGCAATCGCCTCAGCAAAATCGCCACTCGCACCGGCGACGACGGCACCACCGGTCTCGGCGACGGCAGCCGCGTGCGCAAGGACAGCGCGCGCATCGCTGCGATTGGCGACGTGGACGAACTCAATTCGAATCTCGGCGTGCTGTTGTGCGAGACCTTGCCCGAGAACGTGCGCGCGGCGCTGGTCGCAATTCAGCACGACCTGTTCGATCTTGGCGGCGAGCTGTGCATTCCCGGTCACGCGGTGATGACCGACCAGCAACTCGCGCAGCTCGACGGCTGGCTTGCCGACTACAACGCCGCGCTGCCTCCGCTGAAGGAATTCATTCTGCCGGGCGGTTCGCGCGCGGCTGCACTTGCGCATGTGTGCCGTACGGTTTGTCGCCGCGCGGAGCGCACGATCGTCGCGCTCGGTGAACACGAGGCCCTGAACGCGGCGCCGCGCCAATACGTGAACCGGCTGTCCGATCTGCTGTTCGTGCTGGCGCGCGTGCTCAATCGCGCGGACGGCGGCACCGACGTGCTGTGGCAACGCGATCGCGACGCGCGTTGAATGGCGAACCACATGCGCGTTTAGATACGCGCGGTGCTGTGCACGAGCCGACGCTCAACCTACGGCGAGCGTCACCGGCTTGCCGATGCGGCTCAACATTTCGACGAGCGTGTCGATCGTGAACTTGCTGGTTTTCTTGTTAACGACGTCGGACACGCGAGGGCGCGACACCATCAGAATTTCGGCCGCCTCCGCCTGCTTCAGATGATGCTGTTCGATCCACGTGGACAGCTCGGTCATCAGCTGCTCCTTGAGCAGCCGCGTGTCGTTGATCTGCTTTTGCGACGCCGCGTGAAGGCGCTTCGCCTCCTCGGCGGAAAAACCGAGTTCGAGGAACACGTTCGCGCCGGCTCGCGTTACGTGACGAATGTTCGTGTCGATCGTCATGATTCGATGGTCCTGTAATGGGTGATGGCGCGGTAGCGCGCTTCGGCAATTTTTCTGTCGAGCAGTCCGAGCTTCTGCGTTTTCTTCTGAAAGCAATGCAGCACGTACAGCGCTTCGGCGTATTTCGCGACATACATCACGCGAAAAATGCCGTCTTCGTCTCTGATGCGAATTTCGCGCGTTCCCGCGCCGATGGAGTCGAACGGTTTCCAGTCGTCGGGGTCGAGTCCCGACTGAATCTTGTGAAGCTGAAACCCGGCCAGACGACGCGCTTCATTGGGGAAAGCGAGCAAATCACGGTAGCTGGAGCCCAGCCAGCGAATTTCTTTTTCCTGCTCCATCGCCACCTCATGTATAAAATCTTATACGCGTTCTCCAGCCCGGTCAAGTCTTGCGTACGACCAGGCAACGAGCTATGACGATATCGAGGCGGCAGGCTGAGTACCATTCGTCCGAATGGCCAATAAAAAACCCAGTTCGAAATCGAACCGGGTTTTTCTACGAAGTGCTGACAAGTCGCCGAAGTGGCGACAGGGCGGGTGATCAGTTGCCGCTGCCGCGCGCGATGCGGCGCTGCCTGACCGCGTCGGCGAGGCCTTCGAGCACGGCGACGCTTTCGTCCCAGCCGATGCACGCATCGGTAATGCTCTGGCCATACGTGAGCTCGCAGCCTTCCTGCAGATCCTGACGGCCTGCGACGAGGTGCGACTCCACCATCACGCCGACGATCCGCTCGTCACCCGCGGCAATCTGACGGCCGATGTCTGCGCACACCGGAATCTGGTTCTCGTGCTTCTTCGAGCTGTTCGCGTGGCTCGCGTCGATCATCAGACGCGCGGCGAGACCCGCCTTGCCGATGTCCGCGCACGCCGCGTTGACGCTGTCGGCGTCGTAGTTCGGCGTTTTGCCGCCACGCAGGATCACGTGGCAGTCCTCATTACCCGCGGTCGAGACGATCGCCGAGTGGCCGCCCTTCGTGACCGACAGGAAATGGTGCGGCTGCGAGGCGGCCTTGATCGCATCGACGGCGATCTTCACGTTGCCGTCCGTGCCGTTCTTGAAGCCGACCGGGCATGACAGTCCCGACGCCAGTTCGCGGTGCACCTGCGACTCCGTCGTGCGCGCGCCGATCGCACCCCACGAGATCAGATCCGCGATGTACTGCGGGCTGATCATGTCGAGGTACTCGGTACCGGCCGGCAGGCCGAGTTCGTTAATGCGCAGCAGCAGCTCGCGCGCGGTGCGAAGACCTTCGTTGATCTTGAAGCTGTTGTCCATGTGCGGATCGTTGATGAGGCCCTTCCAGCCCACCGTCGTGCGCGGCTTTTCGAAGTACACGCGCATCACGACCTCGAGTTCGCCGGCGAAGCGCTTGCGCTGCTCGATCAGACGGCCCGCATATTCGATTGCGGCCTTCGGATCGTGGATCGAGCACGGGCCGATCACGACGATCAGACGGTCGTCCATGCCGTGCAGAATGCGATGCATCGCGGTGCGCGAGTCGTAGATCACGTTGGACGCCGTCTCGTCGCAGGGAAACTCGCGGATCAGGTGAGCGGGCGGCGTGAGTTCCTTCAATTCGCGGATGCGGACATCGTCGGTATTGTGCGGGGGCATGTGGTTCTCCTGAGTCGGTTCGTAGCGTGTTCGCGCGGGCAGCGACGATCAAAAAATAGTCAACGACAAAATGTCAGATAGGTGTCGAAAAGCGTGAGGCGAAAAAAAACCGCCAGGCTGGCTGGCGGTTTTTCGGGAATTCTCGGTGTCCTGCGTGCACTAACACCCCTCTCGATCCGCCAGCGGTCTGAGATACCAAAAAAAGTAAAAATAAAACTTGGCGGACATGGCGAAGTGAAATGCGTCGCTGGTCAAAAAAGGGTGAGTGACTTTATAACCCGGCACAGGCTCGGTTGACAAGCCAGGACGTCGAAAAATGCGGAAAACCCGCACGCTTCGCGCTTTGCGTGCGCGAAGCGTGCATTCATCTCGAAATCAGGCCGTGCCGCCGACCGTCATGCGTTCGATGCGCAGCGTCGGCTGACCGACGCCCACCGGCACGCTCTGGCCTTCCTTGCCGCACACGCCGACGCCCGAATCAAGCTTCATGTCGTTGCCGATCATCGTGACGTACTTCAGCGATTCCGGGCCGCTGCCGATCAGCGTCGCGCCTTTGACCGGGTACGTGATCTTGCCGTTTTCGATCATGTAAGCCTCAGAAGCCGAGAACACGAACTTGCCGTTGGTGATGTCGACCTGACCGCCGCCGAAGTTCACTGCATACAGGCCGTTCTTCACCGACTCGAGAATCTCCTGCGGATCCTTGTCGCCGTTCAGCATGTACGTGTTGGTCATGCGCGGCATCGGCAGCGCCGCGTACGATTCGCGCCGCGCGTTGCCGGTGATCGGCATCTTCATCAGACGCGCGTTCAGCGAGTCCTGGATGTAGCCCTTCAGGATGCCGTCCTCGATCAGCGTCGTGCACTGGGTCGGGTTGCCTTCGTCGTCGATATTGAGCGAACCGCGGCGGTTCGGCAGCGTGCCGTCGTCGACCACGGTGACGCCCTTCGCGGCGACCTGCTCGCCGATGCGTCCCGCGAACGCCGACGACCCCTTGCGGTTGAAGTCACCTTCCAGCCCGTGGCCGATCGCCTCGTGCAGCAGCACGCCGGGCCAGCCCGGGCCGAGCACGACGGTCATCGCCCCGGCCGGCGCCGGTCGCGCGTCGAGATTGACGAGTGCGGCGTGCACCGCGTCGTCGACGTAGCGCGACAGCACTTCGTCGGTGAAGTAGCCGTAGTCGAAGCGCCCGCCGCCGCCGCCGCTGCCGATTTCGCGGCGGCCGTTCTGCTCGGCGATGACCGTCACCGAGACGCGCACGAGCGGGCGGATGTCGGCCGCGAAGCCGCCGTCGCTGCGAGCGACCAGCACCACGTCGTATTCGCCGGCGAGGCCCGCCATCACCTGCTGGATGCGCGGATCGCGGCCGCGCGCCATCTGCTCGATGCGCTCGAGCAGCTTGACCTTTGCGGTTGCGTCGAGCGAATGGAGCGGGTCGGAGGGCAGGTACAGATCGCGCCCGGCGATGCCGGTCAGCGACGACGCCACCTTGATCTTCTGCTTGCCGCCGCCTGCCTTGGCGATCGCGCGCGTGGCGATGGCCGCCTGGCGGATCGCTTCGGGCGACAGGTCGTCCGAGTAGGCGAACGCGGTGCGGTCGCCCGACACGGCGCGCACGCCGACGCCCTGATCGATGCTGAAGCTGCCCGACTTCACGATGCCTTCCTCGAGACTCCACGCTTCGCTGCGGGTGGCCTGGAAGTAGAGGTCTGCGTAGTCGACGCGGTGCGTGAAGATTTCGGCGAGCGTGCGCGTGAGCAGCGATTCGTCGAGACCATAGGGCGTGAGAAGGATGTCCTTGGCGGCGGCGAGATTACGGATACCGGGTTCGATGATGTTCATGCGAAGTATGTTCTGCTCGATACGAAGGGGTCGGGGAGCGCCTGCGTCGTTATATGTGTGGCAGGCGCCGCAGTTTCAATGTCGGTTTCAGGTCAGCACGCGATGACGCCATGCCGGCAGGCTCTGCCGCACTTCGTCGATGCGCGCGCGATCGAGGTTGCCCGCGACCACGCCGGCGCCCTCGTCGCGCACCGCGACGATCTCGCCCCACGGGTCGATCAGCATGCTGTGGCCCCAGGTGCGGCGGCCGTTCTCATGTTTGCCGCCTTGCGCCGCGGCAAGCACGTAGCACTGATTTTCGATCGCGCGGGTGCGCAGCAGCAGCTCCCAGTGCGCGCGGCCAGTCGTGTAGGTGAACGCGGACGGCACCACGATCAGCGCGCAGTCGCCCATGCGCCGGTACAGCTCGGGAAAGCGCAGATCGTAGCAGACCGACAGGCCGACCCGGCCGAATGGCGCGTCGAAGCCTCGCACGGCGGTGCCGGGGCGAATCGTGCGCGCTTCGTCGAACGATTCTTCGCCCTTTTCGAAATTGAACAGGTGGATCTTGTCGTAGCGCGCGGCTTCGTTGCCGTGCGGATCGAACACGAGGGTCGTGTTCAATACGCGCGACGGCTCCGGCGCGGTCAGCGGCAGGGTGCCGCCGATCACCCAGATGCGGTGGCGGCGCGCGGCGTCGGCGAGAAAGCGCTGGATCGGACCGTCCTGATACGGCTCGCGTACGGCGAGCTTGTCGGTGTCCTTGAAACCCATGAAGCAGAAGTATTCAGGCAGCAGCACGAGTTGCGCGCCATCGGCGGCGGCTTCGGCGATCAGGCGCTCTGCATCGGCGAGATTGCGCTCGCGATCCGGCGTGCTGACCATCTGCAGCGCGGCGACCCGGAAGGGGCTGCCCGATGGACCGCCGGATGCCGCGTCGGATAGAGAAGAAGAGGCGTGTGTTTCGCTCATGAGCGTGTCGAAAGGCTCCTTGCAGGGCAGCGACGCAAAGCGTGGGCGCCGCATGCATGGTTCTGGGCTGGCTCGGCCCCGTTGGCGCATTGAGTCGGCGAGGTTGCGCGAGCGGCCGCGAGGTGCGAGACAGCGGCGCCGGCGACACCGGAGTGGACCGGACAAGCGAGGCCGCCGGGAGGCGAAACCGCGCGAACCCGGCGAAACTCAGTGCGCTTCCACGGACGAAGCCGGAGCGTCAATCTTACCCCGTTCGGTCGTCACCCGCTCGACGTGCGGATGCGTCCACGAGCCGGTGATCGCGTACTCGCGCGCGAACACCTGCGACACGCCATGCGAGAACGCGACGTCGGCGACCAGCGCGCCGAGGCCGATCAGCGGATTGATGATCGTCGCGGCGATCACCGCGGAGCCGGCGCTGACGGTGGGCACCACGTGCAGGTGCAGGTCCTGGGTTCTCTGCGCGATGTCGACCGAGCCCACCATCTCGGCGCGTGCCGGTGCGGTCACCATCCTGAAGTTGTCGGTGCGGGCGATGCCGTCATGAATCTGCGCGGTCCCAGTCACGCTCGAAAACGGCAGGCCCTCGCCGATCACGTCGCGGAAATCGAGCGTGGCGATCCGCGCCAGGCTTTGCAGGCTCAGCACACCGAGCAGCGTCGCGACGCCCGGTTCGACCTTGAGGATCTGGCCGTGGCGCAGATCGAGCGCGAGGTTGCCGTTCAGCGTCGAATAGTCGATCGTGGTCGGGCCGCCTTGCCACACGGCCTTGCCCGCGAGCGAGCCGGTGCCGCCCTTGAGCGTCTTCGGCAGACCGAAGCGCTCGAGCATCGCGCCGGCATCCTTGACGTCGAGCTTGAAATCGAAGACGGTGCGACGCGGCGTGGTTTCATCGGCCGACGTGGGCAGCTCGGTCGACGTGCGCCAGTTCGCGGTCGCGGTGAGTGTTGCGGTGGGGTTCGTCACGTCGAGCTTGTCGAGCTGCCAGACCGGCACGCCGTTTTCTTCGTAGTTGTGCGCGTCGACTTCGAGCCGGCCGACGTTGCGATCGCGCACGATCAACTCGTCCACCACCAGATCGATCGACGGCATGTTCAGAGCGGGCGCGGACATCGCCGGGCCGAGCAGGTCCTTGTCCTCGACCGACGGAATCACGATCCGCGCGAAGCGCGCCTGCAGCTCGCCGGGAGACTCGCGGGTCGCGCCGGGCAGCCACGATACGTGGCCGGACACCTGGTTCGACGCGATGTTTGCCTGCCACGTGCGGTCCGTGTGCGATGCGCCGACGATCACATTGTCCCAGTGGCGCTTGAGCAGCGTCAGCTTGTCGATGTGCAGCGCGAAACGATTCGGCAGGAATTGAGTGAGCGTGGGATTCGGCGCGGCGGCGGGAGTGGCCGCGCTGCTGGCGGTGTTGCCGCTGTTCGCCCGATTCGCCCCGGCCGCCTCCGCGCGCAGCAGCGCGGCGAGCGCACGCCAATCGTCGGCATTGAACTCCTTGACGTCGACGGCGGCGACCACGCCCTCGGACGGCAGATCGGCGGGGCGGTTCACGCCGATCGCGCCACGCACGACGGTTGGTGGCGTATTGGGCTGCACCCTCGGCTGATAGCGCAGCAGATACGCGGCGGCGATCGGCCCCAACGTCAGGTCGGCGCGCTCGAGGCCGGCTTCGCCCGGCGCCGTCGACGGATTGACTGAGAAATGTAGCGGCATTGGCGTGCCGACCGCCTTCTTGAACGGCGCCGGAAAATCAAGCGCGAGCCCGGTCAGATCGGAGTTGGCGCTGACTTGGGGCAGGCGGCCCTTCGCGCCGGTGACGTTCAGCGCATAAGGCGCGCTGCCGCTCATATGGGCGAGGACCTGCGCGGCCGGACCCTGCAGATTCAGCTCGCGCGCGGCAGCGACAGCGATATGGCCGTTGAGCGCGAGAGCGTACGTGCCGTCCTGGCGGAAGCCCCCGTTCGCGTGCACGTCGCCGCCGAGGAACCGCCCGGAGAGCCGGTCGGCCTCGGCCGTATGCTCGGTGAAACGCACCCGGCCGTTCAGCTGCGACAGCGGCGGCACGTGGCTCACGCTCAGGCGGTTGTTCTGGAAGCCGAGCGCGCCCTCGACGCCGATATGCGGCTTCGGCGTGCGCGGGATCGTCAGCTTCAGCGCGAGCGACGCCGCCCCTTCGGCACGGATCTTCTCGGTCTGATGCCGCGCCATGATGCCAAGCGAGCTGCCGTTCACGTAGTCGAGCATGTCCGCGAGCGGGCCGCGGCCGTTGCCCTGGATGATCAGGTTCGAGCCTTTCGTGCCGAGGTCGTCGATATGGCCGTTCACGTCAGTCAGCGCGACGCGCTTGTAGCGCCCCCGATCGATGTCGAAGCGCAGTACGTTCTGCTTGAGCTCGAACACGCCGTCGATGCCGTCGAGCGGCGGCCAAACGTTTGGCGTGCCGTTGCGCATGTTGCGCGGCGGAAACGGCGTCGGATCGAATTTGCCGCCAGTGAATGGCGCGACGATGTGGAAGATGCCGGCGTCTGGGTCGCGCGCGTAGGGGAACTTGGTCAGGTCGCCGTGCACTTCGATCGTGCCGCCGCGCGACACACCAGCCTGCAATCCGTGGCCGAGGTAAATGCGCAGCTTTTCGCTGACCGCGGTCGGCAGATAGCGGGCAATGCGCGTCACCTGCGCGCGCTGGAAGTCGGCTTTCAGGTCGAGCGAACCGCGGCCATGGCCGGGATTGCTGTAACTCGCGGTCAAGGTCGCGTCGGCGTCCGGGTTCGATACACCGAAGTCGTTGAGCTTGACCGCGAACGCCGGACGCGTGTCGCCTGGTGCCTTCGCACCCATCGTCCAGTCGGCGCGGCCGTGCAGATGGGCGAACTTGAGGCGCGGATCGTCGAACACGCCCGGCAGCGTGATCGCCACGTCGGACGTGTCGAGGTTCGCGTGGCCGCCTTTTTCGTCGGCGTCGACATTGCCCCACAGGTTTTCGATGCCGGGAACGCCGGCGCGTGGGTGTCCGCGCGGCGTGAGACCCGGCCCCGGCTCCTGGGCAGCGAAGCTGATGCCCTGCAGATCGCCCTTGAAGCGATAACGCTCGATCGGCTCCGATCCCCCTGGCCGACGGTCGCCGCCGAACTCGCCGGATTCCGGCTTGGCGCGCTCGACCTCGATGACGTAGTTCGCGACGAGCCCGCGCGGATTGATGCGCACGAGTTCGTTCAGCAAGCGCCGCGGCAGCGGCAGCGCGCGGCTGAATTCGGCGAGGATCCCGAGATCGACGCGATCGCCGCTGATGCTCAAAAGCTGCCCATGCTGCAGCGTTGCGGTCCGGTAGCGGCTGTCGAGGGTCTCGAAGTCCAGGATGCGCGTGAGCGGCGTGCCGTCTTCGAGCGGCGGCTGGCCGAGTTCGGCCCTCAGGTCCGACAGCTGCAGCGTGTAGTCGCCTTCGCCCGCTCCTACGCGCCACAGAAAATGGGCGACCGGCAGGAGCAGCTTCGGCTGGGTCGGGCTCACGCGCAGCGCGACGTCGTTGCCGTTCAGCTGGCCGCTCGCCTGAGTCATGCGGCCTTCGCGGAAGTCGATCCAGATTGCATTGTCGACGCGGCCGGCGAACGTCTCGATCGGGAATTCGACGTAGCGCGCGAGCGTCGGCAGATCGACCGGGCCCGTCGATACGTATGCCTGGCCGCTCCAGTTGATCGGTTTGCCGATCGCGGAGAGTGGTGCGTGGCGGAAGGAGGTGCGGAAATCGAGCGGGCCTTTCAGCACCTGGCCGTCGGGCGGCGCCTGCAGTGCCATGCGGTGGTCGTAGCCGTCATTGAGGATCGCGATGCGGATGTCGCGCAGCGCGAGTTCGGGCTCCTTGCGGGTGGAGTCGCGCCAGCGCAGCACCCCGCCGCGCACGACGATCGCCTGCTGGCGCAGCAGCCAGGTGGACAGGATGTCGTTGCCGCTATGGCGCGTCGGCACCGGCACGCCCGCGACCGACAGCACGCCGTCCTCGCTGCGCGACACCAGCACATCCGGCTGATCGACGATCAGACTCGACAGCGCGGGATGAAACAACCATAGCGATCGCCAGGACATCGTCGCCGTGGCGTGCGGAATCGTCAGCGCGGGTTGGCCGTCGTGATCGCGGATGACGAGGTTTGTCACATCGAGCCCCGGCTGGAAGCCGCTCCAGTGCGGCGCGAGGCGGCCGATCGTGAACTGGGCGCTCAGCTTGTCGGAGACGGCGGCTTCGATGCGTGGCCGGAACAGGTCGGCGCGCGGCAGCACCACGTAGCGCAAACCCAGAAACAGTCCGGTCGCGATGAAATAGAGGACGAGTGCGAGCGTGGCGAGCACGCGCAACGTCCGACGCAGCACAATGTGGTCGCTTCCGCGCACATGCCGGACCTGCGATGGGTCTTGCGGGTCGGCGGATTCGTTTCGCTCGGACATGCTGCAGCGGCTAGGCGTATGGTAGTTTTGCGAGTTAACGACGAAATGTAACACACGGGAAAGCGTCGGCGGACCTTCTGCAAACCCTGTTCGCACGCTGCCTCGCGGCCCGCGACGGGGCAGGCGCGAGGGCATCCGGACACCGTCAGATACCGCCGGACAAATACGATCAAGCAACGAGCGAGCCAGATTTTCGATGACTGACGCCATTCTGCTGAGTTCCAGCTATTCGCACTACGCCGCGCGCGCCGCCGCGGCCCGCCCGCAACTCGTCGCGCGTGTCAGCGCGCTGGCCGACGAGCCGCTGACGCGCGAGCGCATCGACGCGCGTCTCGACCTACTGTGTGCCGAGGCGGCGGGCCCAGCCGGTGCGCCGTTCAATGAAGATGCGCTCAAGCGCGCGCTGCGCCAGCTGCGCACCGAAGTATTCTGCGCGGTGATGGAGCGCGATCTGGCAGGCGAGGCCGATGTCGCCGAAGTCACCGGCGCGATGACCGATCTCGCGGAAACGACGATCCAGCGCGCGCTGGCGGTGCTGAGCGCCGAGCTCGAGGCGCTGTACGGCGAGCCGCGCGGCCCGCAGGGCGAACGGCTCGCGCTCGGCGTGGTCGGTATGGGCAAGCTCGGTGGGCGCGAGCTGAACGTGTCGTCGGATATCGACCTGATCTTTGTTTATGAAGACGACGGCGAGACCGCCGGCGGCCAACGCCCACCGATCGCGACCCAGGAGTTCTTCACGCGCCTCGGCAAGCGGCTGATCGGCGCGCTCGCCGAAGTCACCGCCGACGGCTATGTATTCCGCGTCGACATGCGTCTGCGGCCGAACGGCGATTCAGGGCCGCTCGTGTGCAGCCTCGGCATGCTCGAAGAATATTTCTACGTGCAGGGCCGCGAGTGGGAGCGCTACGCGTGGATCAAGGGGCGGCTCGTATCCGAGGGCGCGAGCGCCGCGGCGCAGCGGCTGCGCAAGCAGCTCGACGCGATCGTCACGCCGTTCGTCTATCGACGCTATCTCGACTTCGGCGTGATCAGCGCGATTCGCGCGCTGCATCTGCAGATTCGCCAGGAGGCGCAGCGCCGCGCCTCGATGCGTCCGGACAAGGCCGACGACATCAAGCTCGGCCGTGGCGGCATCCGCGAAATCGAATTCAGCGCGCAGGTGTTTCAGCTGATCCGCGGCGGCCAGGATGCCGGCTTTCGCGTGCGACCGACGCTCGCCGTACTGCGTCACGCGGCTACCCACGGGCTGATGGATCCGTCGGTCTGCTTGAAGCTGTCGCACGCGTACCGCTTTCTGCGCGAGATCGAGCATCGTCTGCAATACCGCAACGACGCGCAGACCCACGCGATGCCCGTCGATGACGAAGACCGCTTGGCGCTCGCGCGCGCCATGGATTGCGACGACTATGCGCAATTGATGACGAAGCTCGACGCGCATCGTGAGTTCGTCGAACAGCAGTTCGACCAGATTTTTGCTGACAAGGTGGGCGGCCGCGACGGCTGCGCAGCGCCTGAGGACGGCGCGGCTGCGTGGGTGTGGAGCAGCGCGCTCGCCGACGACAGCGCCGACGACGCGCTGCGCGCGCGCCTCGTCGAACTGGGGGTGGCAGAGCCCGGCGTGCTGCTCGCGCGGCTGCAGGCGGTGTGGCGTTCGTCGCGCTACGCGGGCCTGAACGAGCGCAGCCGGCAGCGTTTCGACATCGTCGCGCAGCGCGCGCTCGAAGCCGCGCGCACCCTGGAGCCGGCCGGGCGGCGCGGCGACACCGTCGCGCGCTTTTTCGATCTGCTCGAAGCGGTGAGCCGGCGTGGCGCGTATCTGGCGCTGCTGACCGAGTATCCGCAGGCGCTGCACCAGGTGCTGTCGGTGCTGGGCGGCTCGCGCTGGGCGGCCGGCTATCTGATCCGCCATCCGCAACTGCTCGACGAGCTGCTCGACGGCGAGGCGATCAACAGCCCATTCGACTGGACCGAATTCAAGCGCACGCTGCGCCGGCGGCTCGCGGCCGCCGACGGCGTCGAGCAGCAGATGGATCTGTTGCGCCACGCGCATCAGGCCGAGGTGTTCCGCATTCTGCTGATCGATCTCGCCGGCAAGCTCTCCGTCGAGCAAGTTAGCGACCAGCTGTCCGCGCTGGCCGACGCGGTGCTCGACGTGACCCTCGACGCAGTGTGGAAGCAGCTGCCCAAACGTCACCGCGACGCGCCCCGCTTCGCGGTGATCGCCTACGGCAAGCTTGGCGGCAAGGAGCTCGGCTACGCGTCGGACCTCGACCTGATCTTCCTGTACGACGATCCCGACGATGCCGCCGCCGACGTCTACGCCACCTACACGCGGCGCCTGATCACGTGGCTGACGACCGCGACCGGCGCCGGCACGCTGTTCGACGTCGATCTGAGGCTGCGGCCGAACGGCGAGTCGGGCCTGCTCGTCACCGATCTCGACGCGTTTCGCCGCTACCAGCTGCGCGAGGGCGACGCGGCGAACACCGCGTGGGTGTGGGAGCACCAGGCGCTGACGCGTGCACGCTACTGCGCGGGCGATGCGGAGATCGGCGCGAAGTTCGAGGCGATCCGCGAACAGGTGCTGACGACGCCGCGCGAAGCGCCGCCGCTCGCGAAGGAGATCGTCGAGATGCGCGCGCGTGTCGCGGCGGGACATCCGAACCATACGCCGGCGCTATTCGATCTGAAGCACGACCGCGGCGGCATGGTCGATATCGAATTCACCGTGCAGTACTGGGTGCTGCTGCATGCGGCGCGCGATCCCGAGCTGATTCGCAATACCGGCAATATCGCGCTGTTGCGCGAGGTGTCGCGTTTCGGGCTGATGAGCGAGGCGGAAGCGGAGACGGTCGGCGCCGCGTATCGGCGGTATCGCAAGCTGCAGCACACTCTGAGGCTCGACGGGATGGAGAAGGCGCGGGTCGATCCCGCGCTGGTGACGACCGAGCGCGAGGCGGTGCTGGCGTTGTGGAAGAGGGTGTTTGGGTGACGGCGCTGACGCGCTTCGCGAAGCGCGTCATGCGTGGCCGGGATGGGTGGTGAGGTCTCGGCCAACTTGGCTCAGGTCATTTGCCGTGACCTACACACGGCGCAAACTCAAGCGGTCAGCATTTCCTTCGCGTGCTTGCGCGTGGTCGCGGTGATTTCGAGGCCGCCGAGCATGCGTGCGACTTCCTCGATGCGGCTCGCCTTGTCTAGCGAGGTCACGCTGCTGAGCGTGCCGCCCTTGCCGTTGCCGGTCTTCGCCACCTGGAAATGATGATCGCCGCGCGCGGCGACCTGCGGCAGGTGCGTTACGCACAACACCTGGCGCGCCTCACCGAGTTGATGCAGCAGCCGACCGACCACTTCGGCCACGGCGCCACCGATACCGGTGTCAACTTCGTCGAAGATCAGCGTCGGGGTCGGGCTGGCCGCACTCGCGATCACCGCGAGCGCAAGACTGATACGCGCCAGTTCGCCGCCCGACGCAACCTTCGCGAGCGGCCGCAGCGGCACGCCGGCGTGACCGGCCACGCGAAACTCGATCTGCTCGAGCCCATGCGCGCCGCCTTCGGGCAGCGGCACCAGCGCGACTTCGAAGCTGCCGCCTTTCATCGACAGTTCCTGCATGCCGGTCGTGACCGCCTCGCCGAGCGCCTTGCCCGCTTTCGCTCGCGCCTTCGACAGCTTTTTCGCTTCGGCGACGAACACGTCCTTCGCTTGCGCCTCGGCGGCGCGCAGGCCGTCGAGGTCGGCGGCGGCGTCGAGCGCGGCCAATTGCTTGCGCCGCGCTTCGTGTTCTTCCGGGAGCGTCTCGGGTTGCAGGCGGAATTTGCGCGCGGCCGAGTGCAGCGCGTCGAGGCGCTTTTCGACCTGCGCGAGCCGCTCGGGATCGAGCTCGAGCTTCTGTGCGTAGTGGCTTAGCGAATACGCCGCTTCCTGCAACTGGATTTCGGCGGGTTCGAGCGCGGCGAGCACGTCGTTCAGCGCCGGGTCGATCTCCGCGAGGTCGCGCACCTTCGATACGATCGAGCCGAGATGCGTGATCATCGCGTCGTCCGATTCGGACAGCGCGCCGAGCGCGCCCTGCACGCCGTCGATCAGATTCGCCGAGTGCGACAGCCGCCGATGCTCGGTGTTGACCTCTTCCCATTCGCCCGGTTGCGGCGCTAGCTTGTCGAGCTCGGTGAGCTGCCACGCGAGTCGCTCGCGCTCGAGTTGCAGCTCGCGATCGCGCGTCTGCGCGTGCTCGACCGCCTGCGCCTTGTCGCGCCACGTGCGCCATGCGCGCGTGACCGCGGCGGCCATGTCGGACAGGCCCGCGTGCGTGTCGAACAGCTCGCGCTGCGCGTCCGGGCGCATCAGCAACTGGTGCGCGTGCTGGCCGTGAATGTCGACCAGCATTTCGCCGACCTCGCGCAGCTGCGCGAGCGTGGCCGCCGTACCGTTGATGAATGCGCGCGAGCGGCCGTTCGCGTCGACCACCCGCCGCAGCATCACGGTGCCGCCGTGCTGGCCTTCGTCGGCCGCGCCGAGCGCCTGCTCGTCGAGCCATTGATCGACGAGCGCGTGCGTCTCGAACTCCGCGGTGATGTCGGCGCGGCTCTCGCCGGTGCGCACGACGCTTGCCTCGGCGCGCGCGCCGAGCGCGAGTGCGAGCGCGTCGATCAGGATCGACTTGCCGGCGCCGGTTTCGCCCGAGAAAACGGTAAAGCCGCTGTCGAATTCGAGATCGAGCGCGGCGACGATGACGAAGTCGCGTATCGAGAGGTGGCGAAGCATGGAAGTCGTCGGGTTGGGCTTGGGGTTCGGGTGACGGCCGCGGCGGCGTGCGCGCTTCAACGCGCCGCTTACGGCCTCGAGTCTTCTTCGTGCGACGGGTACTCGTGCCAGTGCAGCTTCTTGCGCAGCGTCGCGTAATAGCTGTAGCCGACCGGATGCAGAATCGGCACCGTGTGACGCGAGCGGCGCACCTCGATCGTGTCGCCGAGTTCCAGCGACGTGAACGACTGCATGTCGAAATTGACGTTGACTTCGCGCCCGGAAACGATCTGGATGCTGACCTTCGATTCGTCCGGCAGCACGATCGGCCGGTTCGACAGCGCGTGCGGCGCAATCGGCACGAGCACGATGCCCTGCAGTTGCGGATGCAGGATCGGCCCCTGCGACGACAGCGAGTACGCGGTCGAGCCGGTCGGCGTCGCGACGATCAGGCCGTCCGAGCGCTGGTTGTACATGAAGCGCCCGTCGACCGACACGCGCAGTTCCGCCATGCCCGAGAAGCCGCTACGGTTGACCACCACGTCGTTGAACGCGAGCGCGTGGTAGATCGGCGTGCCATCGCGCACGATGCGCGCTTCCAGCAGCATGCGCTCCTCGCGCTCGAAATTGCCGGACAGCATCTGCGGCACGATCTCGCGCATGTCGGAAATCGGGATGTCGGTGATGAAGCCGAGCCGCCCATGGTTGATGCCGATCAAGGGCGTGCGATATGGCGCAAGCTGGCGACCGATGCCAAGCATCGTGCCGTCGCCGCCGAGCACCACGGCGACGTCGGCGCGCGCGCCGATCTCGGCGAGACGCAGCGCCGGGTGGTCGGTCACGCCGATTTCGGCGGCGGTGTCGGCTTCGAACACGACTTCGAGGCCGAGCTTCGCGATGCACGCGGCGAGCGCGGTGAGCGGCTCGCCGATGCCCGGCGTATTGCTGCGCCCGACGAGCGCGACGGTCTTGAACTGGCTGGTCACTTGCATGCCGGCATTACACCATAGGTGGGGCCTGAAAAGAATCGCAGACCAACCCGGTAGTGGGTCACCGCACATGGGGCGTCTGCGTATGTCGCGATTATCGTTAGAATGGTGAAGACCTGATGACATGCGAGCCCGCCGACGGCGACGCATTCGGCGGGGGCGGGCGCCGCGGGCGCTCGCGGCTGCGGTGCCATTGAGCTAAAATTTTTCGTCATGCTAGATCCTCGCGCACAAACCCTCCTCAAAACGCTGATTGAGCGCTACATCGCCGAAGGTCAGCCGGTCGGCTCGCGCACGCTGTCGCGTTATTCGGGCCTCGAACTCAGTCCGGCCACGATCCGCAACGTGATGTCCGATCTCGAGGATCTGGGGCTCGTGATCAGTCCGCATACTTCGGCGGGGCGCATTCCGACGCCGCGCGGCTACCGTCTGTTCGTCGACACGATGCTGACGGTCGAATCCGCCGCTGATGAGGAAGCGGTGATGCGCACCGTCAAGACCACGCTGCAGGTGGGCGAACCGCAGAAGATCGTTGCCGCGGCGGCGAGCGTGCTGTCCAACCTGTCGCAGTTCGCCGGCGTCGTGCTCACGCCGCGCCGCAGCCACGTGTTCAAGCAGATCGAATTCATGCGCCTGTCCGACAAGCGCATTCTGCTGATCATCGTGACGCCCGAAGGCGACGTGCAGAACCGCATCCTCGCCACCCAGCGCGACTTTTCGCCGTCGCAGCTGGTGGAAGCCTCCAATTACATCAACGCGCACTTCGCGGGCCTGTCGTTCGACGAAGTGCGCCGCCGCCTGCGCGGGGAAATCGACGAGCTGCGCGGCGACATGACCTCGTTGATGCACGCGGCCGTCACCGCGAGCACCGACGAATCCGACACCGGCGAGACCGTGCTGATCTCGGGCGAGCGCAATCTGCTCGAAGTCGCCGATCTTTCGTCAGACATGGCGCGCCTGCGCAAGCTGTTCGATGTGTTCGACCAGAAGACCAGCCTCCTTCAGTTGCTCGACGTGTCGAGTCATGCGGCGGGCGTGCAGATTTTCATCGGCGGCGAATCGACTCTGGTGCCGATCGAGGAAATGAGCGTCGTCACCGCACCGTATGAGGTGAACGGCAAGATCGTCGGCACGCTCGGCGTGATCGGGCCGACCCGCATGGCCTACAGCCGCGTGATCCCGATCGTCGACATCACCGCGCGGCTGCTGTCCATGACGCTGAGTCAGCAGTAGTCCTCGCGCTGCGCGGGACTGCCGTCATCGCAGCCCGTCCCGGCCATGATGCGCGAGCGCGCGGCGTCTGCCAATCGTCCGAATGGCCATGGGTGTCTGGCGGGGCCGGGCAGGACCCGCGCCGCTATAATGAATCTCCACTGAATCGACTCGCCGCATGAAGCGGTGAATTCTGCTGCCTATGCGCTTCGACCTCGAGCGGCCTTCACAGAACGCCACGTCGCATCGCGTCGCCGTGTTGCTGATCAATCTCGGCACGCCCGACGCGCCGACGCCGCGCGCGGTGCGTCGCTATCTCGCCCAGTTCCTGTCCGACCCGCGCGTGGTCGAAATTCCGGCGTTGCTGTGGCAGCTCATTCTGCGTCTGCTGATTCTGCCGTTTCGTGGCCGCAGCTCCGCGAAGAAGTACGCGGCGGTGTGGATGCCCGAGGGCTCGCCGTTGCGCGTGCATACCGAAAAGCAGCTGGAGGGCTTGCGTCATCTGCTGCAACTGAACGACTACACGGTGCTGGTCGACTATGCGATGCGCTACGGCACGCCCGGCATTCCGGCCATGCTCAACCAATTGAAGCTCGCCGGCGCCGAGCGCGTGTTGCTGATGCCGATGTATCCGCAGTATTCGGCGTCGACTACCGCGACCGCGTTCGACGAAGCCTTTAGCGCACTCAAACGCATGCGCAACCAGCCGGAAATTCGCACGGTGCGCCAGTACGCCGATCACCCGGCGTATATCGCAGCGCTTGCCGCGCAGGTGCATCACTACTGGCATCAGCACGGCCGCCCCGACTTCGCCGCGGGCGACAAACTCGTGCTGAGTTTTCACGGAGTACCGAAGCGCACGCTCGATCTCGGCGACCCGTACCACGAGCAATGCCAGCAGACCGCCGCGCTTCTGATGCAGGCGCTCGGGTTGACGCCGATGGAATGCCGCATTACGTTCCAGTCGCGCTTCGGCAAGGCCGAATGGCTGCAGCCCTACACGGCACCGACGTTGAAGGAACTCGGCGCGGCAGGCGTGCGACGTGCTGACGTGTTCTGCCCGGGCTTCACCGCCGACTGCCTCGAGACGATCGAGGAAATCGGCATGGAAGTGCGCAACGAATTTCTGCAGGCGGGTGGCAAGGAGTTTCACCGGATCGCCTGTCTGAACGCGTCGCAGCCGTGGGTTGCCGCGCTCGGCGAAATCGTTGCGCAGCATCTGCAGGGATGGCCGGTGCAGGCGGTACCTGTGCCGCACACCACAGGAGCTTGAATACGCAGATGAACTATCGCATTTCAACCGAACCGGGCGCGAGGCTGCGCATAGACAAATGGCTGTGGGCAGCGCGCTTTTTCAAGACTCGTTCGCTGGCGGCGGACGCGGTCGAGAAGGGGCGCGTGCGCATCGCCGGTGTGGCGGTGAAACCGGCGAAGGACGTGCGTGTCGGCGATCTGGTCGAAATCGAGATCGAGCGGTTCGTGTGGCAGGTGGAAGTGCTGGGCGTGTGCGACGTGCGCGGCCCGGCCAGTGTGGCGCAGACGCTTTATGTAGAAACCGCGGAGAGCCGGGCGAAGCGGCAGGTCGAGCAGGAGCGGCGCAGGGTGTACCACGAACCGGCTGCCGCGCTGCACGGGCGACCGACCAAGCGCGACCGGCGCACTATCGACAGATTTTCAGGTGGGGATTGAGGAACTGCTCCATGGTGGCTCTGGCGCCACCGTACTCCGTGGTGTGGTCGTTGACCGCACCGGACATGCAGATGGTCGTGGTGCCCCCTATCAGTACCAGTGCGACCACCCCGATTGCAAAGGTCAGTTTCACGGTACTCCCCTTGGGAAGATGGTGGGCTGATACAGCGATCGGAACAACTGTCAGGCTTCGGTAAGGCTTACGTTAAATTAGGGTTAACGTGGCGTTTCTGCTGCATGATTGGAGAATAGGCCAGTTGCGGGCCGCACTCAATCTCTATCTGATTGCGCCACGCTAATGGTTGTTACGGCGCATTTCGCCTGCCCGAAGGTGGTGCGAAAAAACCGTCGGAGCCGCTTGAAACGGCTTTTTCGGGCCCCATCTGCGGTCCGGACTGGCAGGTCGCCGCGAAGGCGCGTGTCGCGATTTTGCAACGCACAAATTGCCGCGTGTTGGAACGGCTTTCACCGCCTTTGGCTTTTACTTTTTTTACGACTTTCAGCGACATGGAAAACACGCAAGAGAACCCGACGAGCCAGAATCCCACGCCCGCCGACGAAGCCGCGCGCCAGGCCGCCGAGGCCGCCCAGGCCGCTGCTCAACAGCCGGACACCGGCGCCGCCGCTGAACTGGCCCAGGGTGCTGGCGAGCAGGCACTGGCCGACGCTCAGGCGAAGATCGCCGAGTTGCAGGAAAGCTTCCTGCGCGCCAAGGCCGAAACCGAAAACGTGCGCCGTCGTGCTCAGGAAGACGTCGCCAAGGCGCACAAGTTTGCGATCGAGAACTTCGCCGAGCATCTGCTGCCCGTGGTCGACAGTCTCGAGGCGGCCGTGGCCCATTCATCCGACGACCTGCAGAAGGTCCGCGAAGGCGTCGAGCTCACGCTGCGTCAGCTGAGCGGCGCGCTCGAGAAGGGCCGCGTCGTTGCCATCAATCCGGTCGGCGAAAAGTTCGACCCGCATCGTCATCAGGCAATTTCGATGGTGCCGGCCGACCAGGAGCCGAACACCGTCGTCGCGGTGTTGCAAAAGGGTTTCGTGATCGCGGATCGCGTGCTGCGTCCCGCGCTCGTGACCGTCGCGGCGCCGAAATAAGTACGGCGAGGCGCACGCCGGGCGTTTGGGCCCGTCGCGTCCGCACCGTCGTTTCACATCGCTTCGCGTCGCAAAAGATCCAGTCAATTCAGGTGCTTCCGGCCAGCAGCGCCGGGGGGCGCCGTGCCGGCTGACGAAGCGGACTCGCAGCAAAGATTCAGGGGCCCGCCCCGTGATTGAAAAAAATTAAAGACCGCATCGCAAAAAAGGTCTTGAAAACGATGCGGCCGCACTTATTTTGAGTGCAGGTATGAATTGAGAGCGGATCGCCCCGCCGCCAGATGGGCCAACCGGGCGCTTTCCGCAGCGATCAAAGTCAGGAGATTTGAAAAAATGGGCAAAATCATCGGCATCGACCTCGGCACGACCAACTCGTGCGTGGCGATCATGGAAGGTAACTCGGTCAAGGTGATCGAGAACTCGGAAGGCGCGCGCACCACGCCGTCGATCATCGCTTACATGGAAGACAACGAGATTCTCGTTGGCGCACCGGCCAAGCGTCAGTCGGTCACGAACCCGAAGAACACGCTGTACGCGGTCAAGCGCCTGATCGGCCGCCGCTTCGAAGAAAAAGAAGTGCAGAAGGACATCGGCCTGATGCCGTACAAGATCATGAAGGCCGACAACGGTGACGCATGGGTCCAGGTGCGCGACGAGAAGCTCGCGCCGCCGCAAATTTCCGCCGAAGTGCTGCGCAAGATGAAGAAGACCGCTGAGGACTACCTCGGCGAGACCGTCACGGAAGCCGTGATCACCGTGCCGGCGTACTTCAACGACAGCCAGCGTCAGGCGACCAAGGACGCCGGCCGCATCGCCGGTCTGGAAGTCAAGCGGATCATCAACGAACCGACCGCCGCGGCTCTCGCGTTTGGTCTGGACAAGGCTGAAAAGGGCGACCGCAAGATCGCGGTGTACGACCTGGGTGGCGGCACGTTCGACGTGTCGATCATCGAAATCGCCGACGTCGACGGTGAAATGCAGTTCGAAGTGCTGTCCACGAACGGCGATACGTTCCTCGGCGGCGAAGACTTCGACCAGCGCATCATCGACTACATCATCGGCGAGTTCAAGAAGGAGCAGGGCGTCGATCTGTCGAAGGACGTGCTCGCGCTGCAGCGCCTGAAGGAATCGGCTGAAAAGGCGAAGATCGAGCTGTCGTCGAGCCAGCAGACCGAAATCAACCTGCCGTACATCACGGCCGACGCATCGGGTCCGAAGCACCTGAACCTGAAGATCACGCGCGCCAAGCTGGAAGCGCTGGTCGAAGACCTGATCGAACGCACCATCGAGCCGTGCCGTGTCGCGATCAAGGACGCGGGCGTGAAGGTCGGTGAAGTCGACGACGTGATTCTGGTCGGCGGTATGACCCGTATGCCGAAGGTGCAGGAAAAGGTGAAGGAGTTCTTCGGCAAGGATCCGCGCCGTGACGTGAACCCGGACGAAGCCGTGGCCGTGGGTGCCGCGATCCAGGGCCAGGTTCTGTCGGGCGACCGCAAGGACGTGCTGCTGCTCGACGTGACCCCGCTGTCGCTCGGCATCGAGACGCTCGGCGGCGTGATGACGAAGATGATCAACAAGAACACCACGATCCCGACCAAGCACGCGCAGGTCTACTCGACGGCTGACGACAATCAGAGCGCCGTGACGATCAAGGTATTCCAGGGCGAACGCGAAATGGCAGCGGGCAACAAGCTGCTCGGCGAGTTCAACCTCGAAGGCATTCCGCCGGCACCGCGCGGCGTGCCGCAGATCGAAGTGAGCTTCGACATCGACGCAAACGGCATTCTGCACGTCGGCGCGAAGGACAAGGCGACCGGCAAGGAAAACCGCATCACGATCAAGGCGAACTCGGGTCTGTCCGAAGCCGAAATCGAGAAGATGGTGAAGGACGCCGAAGCGAACGCGGAAGAAGATCACAAGCTGCGTGAGCTGGCCGACGCCCGCAACCAGGGTGACGCCCTCGTGCACAGCACGAAGAAGGCGCTGACCGAGTACGGCGACAAGCTCGAAGCTGGCGAGAAGGACAAGATCGAAGCCGCGTTGAAGGACCTCGAAGACGCGCTCAAGAGCAGCGCGAGCGACAAGGCCGCGATCGAAGCGAAGATCGAAGCGGTGGCCACGGCCTCGCAGAAGATGGGCGAGAAGATGTACGCCGACATGCAGGCTGCGCAAGGTGCCGAAGCGGCAGCCGGCGCGGCGGGCGGTGCCGGTGCATCGGCGGGCGCGAGCCAGCAGGCCGACGACGTGGTCGACGCTGAGTTCAAGGAAGTGAAGAAAGACTAAAGCCAGGTCGGCATCCGACCGTAAAGCCGTGCACAGCAATGTGCGCGGCCCGGCTGCACCAGAACGGCGTCTTTGGGGCGCCTGGAGTGCAAGAGCGGTTTTCGCGCCTGGCGAGCCTTGTGGGCTCTCCGGGCACGTTCGTTTTATGGAGGGCGTTGTTTTGAACCGTGGGCAAACGCGGCGCAGACAGCGGCCGGACGAGTCGTGAGACTCCACAGCATTCACAAGGAGCTACCGCGTCGCTTTGCGCGGCGGCGTTGAACCGATATGGCGAAACGGGATTACTACGAGGTTCTGGGCGTCGCAAAGAACGCGAGCGACGACGAAATCAAGAAGGCTTATCGCAAGCTCGCGATGAAGCACCACCCCGACCGCAATCCGGGCAGCAAGGATTCGGAAGAGCATTTCAAGGAGGTGAAGGAAGCCTATGAAATGCTGTCGGATTCGCAAAAGCGCGCTGCGTACGATCAGTACGGTCACGCGGGCGTCGATCCGAACATGGGTGGGGCCGGCGCGCAGGGTTTCGGCGGCTTTGCCGATGCATTTGGCGACATCTTCGGCGACATCTTCGGCCAGGCGGCCGGCGGTGGTGGACGCGCAGGTGGCCGCGCGGGCCCGCAGGTCTATCGCGGCGCCGATCTGCGCTACAGCATGGAAATCACGCTCGAGCAGGCCGCGCACGGCTATGACACGCAGATTCGCGTGCCGAGCTGGGTTTCGTGCGAAGTCTGTCACGGCTCGGGCGCGAAGCCGGGCACCAAGCCGGAAACCTGCCCGACCTGTAGCGGCTCGGGTTCGGTGCGCATGTCGCAGGGCTTCTTCAGCATCCAGCAGACTTGCCCGAAGTGCCACGGCTCCGGCACCTACATCCCGGACCCGTGCAATCACTGCCACGGCGCCGGCAAGGTGAAAGAAACCAAGACGCTCGAAGTGAAGATTCCGGCCGGTATCGACGACGGCATGCGCATCCGTTCGGCTGGCAATGGCGAGCCGGGCATCAACGGCGGACCGTCGGGCGATCTGTACGTCGAGATTCATATCAAGCAGCACTCGGTGTTCGAGCGCGACGGCGACGATCTGCACTGCCAGATGCCGATTCCGTTCACCACCGCGGCGCTCGGCGGCGAGATCGAGGTGCCGACGCTAGCCGGCCGCGCCAGCTTCACGGTGCCGGAAGGCACGCAGTCGGGCAAGACGTTCCGTTTGCGCGGCAAGGGCATCAAGGGGCTGCGTTCGAGTATCGCCGGCGATCTGTACGTGCACGTGCAGGTCGAAACGCCGGTCAAGCTCACTGAGACGCAGCGCGATCTGCTCAAGCAGTTCGAAAAGGCGCTCGTGGAAGGCGGTTCGCGGCATAGTCCGCAAAGCAAGAGCTGGTTCGATCGCGTGAAGAGCTTTTTCGATTGATCTGATTTGGCGGTCAGTATGACGGTGGACAGGCGCGGCGCGGTGTTCGCGCTTCTCGACGATTGCGATGCAACGGCGGCGCGTCCATCGAGCCGCTTGTACACGGGTTTCGTGCGCGAGCGGGTCTGTACGGAGGCGGCGCAGCTCGACGCTGTATGCGACAGCGTCGCGGAGGATACCCGCAACGGTTTGCACGCCGTCGTGCTCGCCGACTACGAATTTGGCCGTGCGCTCGTCGGTATCGATGCGCTTCGGTCCACAGAAACGCAGCGTGGCAATGCCACGCTGCGTTTTTTATTGTTCGAACGCTGCACGAAGCTTGCGCGCGACGAGGTCGACGCGTGGCTGATGACGCGCGATAACGGCGCGCTGGAGCCGTCGGTCGCGGGCACGGCGAATGTGCGCGAAAGCGTCGATCGCGCGCAGTTCGACGCGGCGATCGACGCGATTCACGCCGCGCTGTGCGCGGGCGATTCCTATCAGGTCAACTACACTTACCGGCTCGGCTTCGACGTGTTCGGCTCGCCGCTCGCCTTCTATCGGCGATTGCGAGCGCGTCAGCCGGTGCCGTTCGGCGCGCTGATCGGGTTGCCGGACGATGCGTGGGTGTTGTCGTGTTCGCCCGAGCTGTTCGTCGAAAAGCACGGCGAGACGCTGCGCGCGCGGCCGATGAAGGGCACGGCGCCGCGCTCGGATGATCCCGTCACCGACCGAGGCAACGCCAGCTTTCTCGCCAATGACCCGAAGAACCGCGCCGAGAACGTGATGATCGTCGATCTGTTGCGTAACGATCTGTCGCGGGTCGCGCGGATTGGGTCGGTCAACGTGCCCGCGCTGTTTTCTGTCGAGCCGTATCCGTCGGTGTGGCAGATGACGTCGACTGTGGAAGCGACGTTGCCCGGCGGTACCTCGTTCGCGACGATTCTGCGCGCGCTGTTTCCATGCGGCTCGGTTACCGGCGCGCCGAAGCATCGCACGATGCAGTTGATCGATGAATTGGAGAGTACGCCGCGCGGGCTTTATACCGGTGCGATCGGGTGGCTCGATGCGCCGGGCGATGATCACGATTGCGGCGACTTCTGCCTGTCGGTGGCAATCCGCACGCTGACGCTGACTCCGTCGGCGCAAGCCGGCGGCACGGACTGTCTGCGCGGCAGCATGGGCATCGGCGCGGGCATCGTGCTCGACAGCGTGGCCGCCGACGAGCATGAGGAGTGTCGATTGAAAGGACGTTTTCTGACCGGCGCCGAGCCGGGCTTCGAGCTGTTCGAAACGATGTACGCGACGCGGGAAGACGGCGTGCGGCATCTCGAGCGTCATCTGCGGCGTTTGTCGTCGAGCGCCGCGACGCTCGGCTTCGGGTGCGACGAAGGGCGCATTCGTGAAGAGATCGCCGCGCAGTGCGCGGCGCTGCCGGCGCGCACCGCGCATCGCATGCGGCTAGCGTTGAGCAAGAGCGGCGCGACGCAGATCACAGCCGCGGTACTTGCGCCATTAGCGGATGCGACCGTGGGTGTTCTGCTCGGCACCGACGCGCAATTCGCGCCGACACACGCCGCTGATCCGCTGCTGCACCACAAGACTACGCGTCGCGCCGACTACGACCGCGGCTGGCGAGAAGCCGAAGCGAAGGGCGCCTTCGATACGTTGTTCTTCAACGAACGGGGCGAGCTGACCGAAGGCGGCCGCTCGAACGTATTCGTGAAGCTCGCGGGACGATGGTGGACGCCGCCGCTCGCATCAGGCGTGCTGCCTGGCGTGATGCGAAGCGTGTTGCTCGACGAGGCATCGAGCCTGCAGGCAGCTGAAAAAGTGCTGACGCAGGCGGATGTACTGAACGCCGAGGCGCTGCTCGTGTGCAACGCGTTGCGCGGCGCGGTACCGGCACGGCTCGTTCGTTAGAGCGCTGCGGCCGGAATGCCGCGCGCTCGCGCGGCAAAGAAGCATCAGAAAGTGTGCTCGGGGCCCGGAAACGTGCCGTCCTTTACCGCTCGCACATAAGCCTCGACTGCCGCCTGAATGTTCGGCTGTCCCTGCATGAAATCTTTCACGAAGCGCGGCCGCTTGCCTGGGAAAATCCCGAGCATGTCATGCAGCACGAGCACCTGACCCGAGCAGTCGAGGCCCGCGCCGATGCCGATCGTCGGAATGCGCAGCTGCTTCGTGACCTCGCCCGCGAGTTGCGACGGGATCGCTTCCATCACGATCAGTTGCGCTCCGGCCTCCTGCACAGCGAGCGAATCGCGCAGTAGCTGGCTCGCGCCCGCCTCGGTCTTGCCCTGCACCTTGAAGCCGCCGAACGCATGCACCGACTGCGGCGTAAGACCGACGTGCGCGCACACCGGAATCGAGCGCTCGACCAGAAACCGTACCGTGTCCGCGAGCCATTCGCCGCCTTCGAGCTTGACCATTTGCGCGCCCGCGCGCATCAGTTCGACCGAGCTCCTGAACGCGTCTTCGCGCGTGCCGTACGTGCCGAACGGCAGGTCCGCGACGATCAGTGCCGACGGCCGGGCGCGCGCGACGCTCGCCGTGTGATACGCGATGTCGGCAAGCGACACCGGCAGCGTAGTCGCCTGGCCTTGCAGCACGTTGCCGAGCGAGTCGCCGATCAGCAGCGTGTCGACCCCCGCGCGATCGAGTAGCGCGGCGAAGCTCGCGTCGTAACAGGTGAGCATCGCGATCTTTTCGCCGGCGTCGCGCATTGCCTGCAGTTTCGGCACGGTAATCGCGCTCCGGCTCGTTTCCTGCAAATAAGTCATGGTCAATCCAATCAGAAAAAAGAAATAGCCGCCGCCGCTTACAGCGACGTGCCTTTGACAAAGAATTCCTTGCGGCCGCGCATCGTCCCGATGCGTTCGGCGAGCAGCGCAAGGTCCGCGTCGGAGTCGAGCGGATTCAGGTGTTCGGCGTTGACCGTCAGCACGGGCGCGCGGTCGTAGTGGTAGAAGAATTCGTTGTATGCGTCGCAGAGCGCGCGCAAATACGCATCGGAAATCTGCAGTTCCATCGGCACCGCGCGCTTCTGGATGCGCGCGAACAGCACCTCGGGGCTCGCCTGCAGATAGACGACGAAGTCCGGCGCCGGCGCACTGACGTCGAGCCGCGCGGCGAGCGAGCGATACAGCTGCCACTCGTCTTCCTGCAAGGTCAGACGCGCGAAGATGTCGTTTCGCTGCGTGATGAAGTCGGCGATCAGCGGTGTGCCGCCCACCTGCGCGGCGCTCACTTCCTGCGCCTGCTGCACGCGTTGTAGCGCGAAGTGCAGCTGCACCGGCAGTGCATAGCGCGCGGTGTCGCGATAGAAGCGTTCGAGAAAAGGATTGTCTTGTGGCCGCTCGAACAGTTCGTGCATCGACCAGCGTTGCGCAAGGCGCTGCGCGAGTGACGTTTTGCCGACGCCGATTGGCCCTTCGATCGCGATATAGCCGAACGGCGGGCGCAGTTGCGGCGCGGTGACCGTGAGCGGCGGCGAACTCATTCGCAGCGGCCTTTCTCGGCGGAGTTGCCGGTCAGCGCACTGTACATCGGACACTGGCAGGGCGACTTCACCTTTTCGATGCGCTGATCGCTGACGCTGTCGAGCAGTGCGGCGGCCCGGCCATGTTGCGGAATGACGATCGCCGCGTCGATCTCGACGAGCGGAACCAGCGCAAACGCGCGCTCGACGAGGCGCGGATGCGGCACGATCAGATCGGCTTCGTCGATGGACTGATCGCCGTACAGCAGGATGTCGAGGTCGAGCGTGCGCGGCGCATTGCGAAACGGCCGCTCCCGGCCGAACTGATGCTCGATCTTGTGGCACAGCGCGAGCAGTTGCCGCACGAGGAGCGTCGTTTCCAGCTTCACGACGCAGTTGAAATAGTCGTCGCCGCCCGCGTCGATCGGGGCAGTACGATACAGGCTCGATTTGGCGAGCACGGTGATGGTGTGCTGTTGGGCCAGGCACACCACCGCGTCTTTCAGGGTCTGGCGCGCGTCCCCGAGATTCGCGCCGAGGCCGAGATAAGCAACCGTCATGGCATAACTTCCTGCAACTGTCGTTTGACGGCTTTCCGCGAACGCCGCGTCAGTCTTCGTACGAGCCTTCATGGCCCGCGTCGTTGTCCGTGCGTTCGGCGGACGAGCCGCCCTCCACTCCGTCGCCTGATTTGCGGTTTCTGGCGCCACCGCGCCGCCGTCGTTTTCTAGGGCTCCGGTCCTTCCCGCCTTGCGTGAGCAATGTCTCGCGCGCGGCGGCGTCTCCTTCGATGAACTCCGTCCACCATGCACCGACCGACTCGTCGAGTTCGCCCGATGCGCAGCGCAACAGGAGGAAATCATACCCCGCTCTAAATCTTTGGTGTTCCAGCAGCTTCAACGCGCTGCGGCCCGAGCGTTTTTCGAGGCGCAGTTGCAGGCCCCAGATTTCGCGCATGTCGGCCGAGAAGCGCTTGTGGATCGCAAGCTTTTCGGTCTGCATGTCGAGCACTTCGTCCATCGCGCGATGCAGCGCAGGCACCGGATACTCGCCTTCGGCCTCGAATTTCTGCCAGCGCTGCTGCACGTCGTGCCACAACAGCGTCGCGAACAGGAAGCCCGGCGACACCGGCTTGCCGGCGAGCACGCGGGTGTCGGTGTTGGAGAGTGCCAGCGAAATGAATTTTTCGCCGGTCGGCTGCTCGAGCACGACGTCGAGCAGCGGCAGCAGCCCGTGATGCAGGCCTTCCTGGCGCAGCCGCTTCAGGCACGCGAGCGCGTGACCCGAGAGCATCAGCTTCAGCATTTCGTCGAACAGACGTGCGGCGGGCACGTTGTTGATCAGATCGGCCATCTTCCCGATCGGCGCGCGCGTGGCGTCGTCGATGTCGAAATCGAGCTTGGCGGCGAAGCGCACGACGCGCAGCATGCGCACCGGATCCTCGCGATAGCGCGTGGCCGGGTCGCCGATCATGCGCAACAGGCGCGCGCGCATGTCGGCCATGCCGTTGTGATAATCCAGCACGGTTTCGGTGGCCGGATCGTAGTACATCGCGTTGATCGTGAAGTCGCGGCGCGTGGCGTCCTCGTGCTGCTCGCCCCACACGTTGTCGCGCAGCACGCGGCCGCTCGCGTCGACCGCGTGGGTGCGACGGTCGAGCTCGTCGCGCTTCAGACGCTTCGGAGGCGGCGCGTCGGCCGCGGGCGGATCGACCAGCGCGCGGAACGTCGAGGTCTCGATGATTTCCTGGCCGAACTGCACGTGCACGATCTGGAAGCGCCGGCCGATGATGCGCGCGCGGCGGAACAGCTTCTGCACCTGTTCGGGCGTCGCGTCGGTCGCGACGTCGAAGTCCTTCGGCTTCACACCGAGCAGCAAGTCGCGCACCGCGCCACCGACGATGAACGCGCGGTAGCCAGCCTGTTGCAGGCCCTCGGTCACACGGATCGCGTTGCGCGAGATCAGCGTGGGGTCGATGCCGTGAACGTCGTGCGGAATGATGACGGGCACGTCCGGCTCGGGCGGCGCCTTGGCGGCGGCAGACTTGCGACGCGGCCGTGCGGTCGTGCCGGAAACGGACTTGCCGCGCGCCGTCTTGTTGCCATGAGCGTCGCTGTCGGCGCTGGCCGCGGCGTGGGTCTCGGCTGAGAGCGGGGCGTCAGCGGTCGCCGCGTCCTGGCCGAATAGCTTGCGGATGAGTTTCTTGATCACGAGGGTTGGAAGAGTTCGAGGATGCGCCAGCCTTTGGCCTGCGCATGGGCGCGCAACGTGTCGTCCGGATTGGTCGCGATGGGATCGGTGACTTTTTCGAGCAGCGGGATGTCGTTGTGCGAATCGCTATAGAAATAGCTGTGCTCGAAGTCGCTCCAGCTCTTGCCGAGCGACGCGAGCCACATTTCGGTGCGCACGATCTTGCCTTCCTTGTAGCTCGGCGTGCCGGTCGGGCGGCCGGTGTAGGCGCCGTGCGGATCGCCGCCGACGGTCTCCGCCTCGCACGCGATTAGCGTGTCGACGCCGAACGCCTGCGCGATCGGCCGCGTGATGAATTCGTTGGTCGCGGTGACGACGCAGCACAGGTCGCCCGCTTCGCGGTGCTGTTTCACGAGTTCGAGCGCCACCGGCTGAATGGCCGGTGTGATGACCTCGTGCATGTACTGGGCGTGAAGGTCGGCGAGCTGCGCGCGCGTGTACTTCGCGAGCGGCGTCAGCATGGCGATCAGATAAGCATGAATGTCGAGCTTGCCGGCCTTGTAGTCGGCGTAGAAGCGGTCGTTTTCGCGGGCGAAATTTTCGGCGTCGACCATGCCTTTTTTCACCATGAAGCGGCCCCATTCGTGGTCGCTGTCGGTGGGGATGAGCGTGTGGTCGAGATCGAAGAGTGCAAGGTTAGCCATGGGCGCCTATTTTACTTGAAGCGGGCAGGGCGGCGTGTGAACCCGGCGCGGTGGCGGGGTCGGGCGACGCGAGCATGGTGCGCAACAGCGGCAGCGTGACCGCGCGCTTCTGTTCGAGCGAGAAGCGGTCGAGCGCGTCGAGCAGCGCCATCAGGCTCGGCATGTCGCGGCGAAAGTGCGTGAGCAGGTAGGCCGGCACGTCGTCGGCGAGCATGATGCCGCGCTCGCGCGCCGCGCGTTTGAGCACCGCGGCCTTCGCGTCGTCGGGCAGCGGCGCGAGGTGAAACACGAGACCCCAGCCGAGGCGCGTGCGCAGATCTTCGCGCACCGTCATGCCGATCGGCGGCGCGTTGCCCGCGGCGACGAGCGCGCTGGTCGGATGCGCGCGCACTTCGTTGAACAGGTTGAACACGGCGATCTGCTGTGCGGCCGACAGCGCGTCGCAGTCGTCGATCGCATAGAGCGCGACGCGCGGATCGAAGCCGAAGGCGGCGAGGCTGCTCTGCGGACCGGCGAAGCGCGCATGCCCCGGCGGTGCTTCGTGCACGAGCGCCTGCAACAAGTGCGTGCGGCCGCTGCCGGCTTCGCCCCAGACGTAGAAGGTGCGATCGGCGACCGGTCCAGCGGCGAGCGCGTTGTCGAGCTCACGCAGGCGCGTGACGAGCTCGGCGTTCGCGCCGGCGAAGAAATTGTCGAATGTCGATGGCGGCGGGGTGCCGAGATCGAGCGTCAGTTGACGAAGCACAGTAGGTTAATGCCGAAAATGAGGCTCAAGCCGCGAATGGCCCGGGCCTCGGGGCCTGGAACGTTGCCAGGCGGTCAGTTGTCGTAAAGCGTGCTCGCCGGGTTGCCAGGCCGCGCGTCGCGAAGCGCGGCGGACGGAATTGCGCGGGCCGGCGGCGCCGGAATCGGGGTATCGTATTGCAAAGTCGTTTCCCGGATCTCGACGGAACGCGCGAATTCCAGCCATGCGGCCAGCATCGGGTAAAATCGCATTTTACCGACCTTCTCGCTCTTCCCCATGAATCAACCGAAATCCACCCCTGACGCCCAAGGTTTGTCGTATCGCGACGCCGGCGTGGACATCGATGCGGGCGACGCCCTCGTTGATGCCATCAAGCCCTTTGCCAAGAAGACCCTGCGCGACGGCGTGCTGGGCGGCATCGGTGGATTCGGCGCGCTGTTCGAAGTGCCGAAGAAGTACAAGGAGCCGGTGCTCGTGTCCGGCACCGACGGCGTCGGCACCAAGCTGCGCCTCGCGTTCCAGCTGAACAGGCACGACACCGTCGGCCAGGATCTCGTCGCGATGAGCGTGAACGACATCCTCGTGCAGGGCGCCGAGCCGCTGTTCTTTCTCGACTATTTCGCCTGCGGCAAGCTCGACGTCGGCACGGCGGCGACTGTCGTGAAGGGCATCGCGCACGGCTGCGAGCTGTCGGGCTGCGCGCTGATCGGCGGCGAAACCGCGGAAATGCCGGGCATGTACCCGGACGGCGAATACGATCTGGCCGGTTTTGCGGTCGGCGCGGTGGAAAAGAGCAAGATCATCGACGGCAGCAAGATCGCTCCGGGTGACGCGGTGCTCGGACTCGCCTCGAGCGGCATCCATTCGAACGGTTTTTCGCTGGTGCGCAAGATCATCGAGCGCGCCAATCCCGATCTGAACGCTGACTTCGACGGCCGCACGCTTGCCGACGCGCTGATGGCGCCGACGCGCATCTATGTGAAGCCGCTGCTCGCGCTGATGCAGCAGATCGAGGTCAAGGGTATGGCGCACATCACGGGCGGCGGCCTCGTCGAGAACATTCCGCGCGTGCTGCGCGAAGGTCTGACGGCTGAACTCGATCAACGCGCGTGGCCGCTGCCGCCGCTGTTCTCGTGGCTGCAGGAGCACGGCGGCGTCGCCGATGCGGAAATGCACCGCGTGTTCAACTGCGGTATCGGTATGGCGGTGATCGTTTCGGCGGCGGATGCCGAGGCGGCGATCGCCGCGCTGTCCGCGGCGGGCGAGCAGGTCTGGAAGATCGGCACGGTCCGTGAAAGCGCGGCGGGCGAAGCGCAAACGGTCGTGGTCTAAAGATCGACGAGGGTTCGCGTGGCGTGCCGTAACGGTGCGCCGCGCGGGCTTCGAATCCTTTGCTTCAAATCCCGCGTTTTACATCCCCCCGCTTCAAATTCCTCCGGTTCACTCGCCCTGATCGGCGTCTCAAACCAGCGTCTCGATCAACTCCACCACCCGCGCCGTCGCGTGCGGATCGCAGCAATCCACCACCTGCCGCTCCGGCATGCTGCGCAGCCACGTGAGCTGCCGCTTGCAGAGTTGCCGCGTCGCGAAGATGCCTTTGTCGCGCATGGTCCGATAGTCGACCGTGCCGTCGAGGTATTCCCAGACCTGCCGATACCCGACGCAGCGCATCGACGTCATCTCGGGCTGCAGGTCGCCACGCGCGCGCAGCTTCACCACTTCATCGACGAAACCGTGCGCGAGCATCGCATCGAAGCGTTGCTCGATGCGCGCGTGCAGCACGCCGCGCTCGGACGGCTCCAGCGCGACCGGCACGAAGCGCCACGCCGAAGCGGCGTCGTCGATGCGCGCGGGCGCGGCGAGGAGCGTCGACATCGGCTGGCCGGTCAGCAGGAACACCTCCAGCGCGCGCTGGATGCGCTGCGAGTCGTTCGGCGCCAGACGCGCGGCCGTGAGCGGATCGATCCCGGCGAGCCGTGCGTGCAGCGCCGGCCAGCCGTCGCGGGCGGCGTCGGCGTCGAGCGTCGCGCGCACGTCGGCGTCAGCGGAGGGCAGGTCATTGAGCCCTTGCGTGAGCGCCTTGTAGTACAGCATCGTGCCGCCGACCAGCAGCGGCAGCCGCCCGCGCGCATGAATCTCGCCGACGAGCCGCAGCGTGTCGGCGCGAAACTGCGCGGCAGAGTAGGAGTCGGCCGGATCGACGATATCGATCAGATGATGCGGCGCGACCGCGCGTTCCTCGGCGGTCGGCTTCGCGGTGCCGATGTCCATCTCGCGATAGACGAGCGCCGAATCGACGCTAATGATCTCGACCGGCCGCCGCGCGGCGAGCGCGAGTGCGGCAGCGGTCTTGCCCGACGCGGTGGGTCCGAGCAGGCACGGGATCGGGGTAGGGCGTGACGTCATGGGCAAACGGGCGCGCGGCGCAACGGTGTGATCCAACGCGGCGCGTTATTGCCCGCGCATGAAGAGCCGATCGAGATCGGCCAGCGTCAGCTGGTACCAGGTAGGACGCCCGTGGTTGCACTGATCGGCGCGCTCGGTCGCTTCCATCTGGCGCAACAGCGCGTTCATTTCGTCGAGCGTCAGACGCCGGTTCGCGCGCACCGCGTGATGGCACGCGAGCGTGCCGAGCAGTTCGTGCTGACGCTCGGTCAGCACGCGCGAGCCGCCGAACGCGTGCAGGTCGGACAGCACCGCGCGCGCGAGCGCTTGCAGATCGGCGTCCTTCAGCAGGGCGGGGACCGCGCGGATCGCGAGCGTGGTCGGCGACAGCACCGCGAGGTCGAAGCCGAGCGCATCGAGCGTGTCGCGCTCTTCCTCGACCGTGCCGATTTCGACCGGGTCGGCCTGCATCGTCTGCGGGATCAGCAGCGGCTGCACGGCGATCGTGCGATCGGCGAGCGCGTTCTTGAACTGCTCGTACAGGATGCGCTCGTGCGCGGCGTGCATGTCGACGATCACCAGACCGTGGCGGTTCTGCGCGAGCACGTAGATGCCGTGGACCTGGCCGAGCGCGAAGCCGAGCGGCTGGTCGTCGGTGGCATCGAACGCGTGGGGTGTCGGGCGCGACGCGAATGGCGCCGCGTCGTACGGCGACGTCGAGTCGGTTGCCGAGTCGCGCGCTTCGAACAGCGATGCCCCTTCGACTCGACCGGCGAGCGGATCCTTGCGGCCGAACAGCGCGTCGTAACCCGCCAGCGGTTGCGCGACCGGCAGCGTGCCTTGCGTCATGCGCGCCTGGCGCATCCACGTGTTGCCCGGCTGCGCTGCGCTGAATCCGCCGCCGCCGAAGCCGCCACGGCTTCCCGCGCCGAAGCCGGCGCCGCCTGAAAGACCGGCGCCCGTACCCATGCCGTCACCTGCGCCACTTGCCTCACCCAGCGCTGTCGAACCAAACGAAGCCGGTCCACCGGCCGACGGCTCCAGATGCGCCGCATGTCCGCCCGCCGTGGTTTCCGGCGACGCGCCCGCATGCCGCGCGAGCGCGCGCTGCACCGCGTGGAACACGAACTGATGGATCGAGCGCGAATCGCGGAAACGCACCTCGATCTTCGACGGATGCACGTTGACGTCGACGCCTTCCGGCGGAAGATCGAGAAACAGCACGTACGACGGAAAGCGCTCTCCGTGCAGCACGTCTTCATACGCGGCGCGCACTGCGTGCGTGAGCAGCTTGTCGCGCACGAAGCGGCCGTTGACGAAGAAATACTGCTGGTCCGCGCGGCCGCGGCTCGCGGTCGGCAGACCGGCGCAGCCGTAGATCGCGAGCGGACCAGCGGATTCGTCGAGCGGCAGATGGGCGGTCGCGAACGTATCGCCAAGAATCTTCGCGACGCGCGCGGGCGGCTCGCTGGCGTTCCAGTGCTCGACGGCCTTGCCGTTGTGCAGCACTGAAATCGCGACATCGGGCCGCGCGAGCGCGGCACGGCGGATCTGTTCGAGACAGTGGCCGAGTTCGGTCTGTTCGCTCTTCAGGAATTTGCGGCGCGCGGGCGTGTTGAAGTACAGCTCGCGGACTTCGATCGTGGTGCCCTGGGTGCCGGCGGCGGGACTCAGCACGCCGGTTTGCGCATCGATGCGCACCGCGTGCGGCACGTCGGCGGTGCGGCTCGTAATGCTCATCTGCGCGACCGACGCAATCGACGCCAGCGCTTCGCCGCGGAACCCGAGCGTCGCGACCGCTTCCAGTTCGGCAAGCGAGCGGATCTTGCTGGTCGCATGGCGCGTCAGTGCCAGCACGAGTTCGTTCTCGGGGATGCCGCAACCGTCGTCGGTAATCGAGATGCGTTTGACGCCGCCTTCATCGAGCAGGATGCGCAGTGTCCGCGCGCCCGCGTCGAGCGCATTCTCGAGCAGTTCCTTGACCACCGACGCCGGCCGCTCGACCACTTCGCCAGCGGCGATCTGGCTGATCAGTTGATCGGGGAGGGGCTGGATCGCGCGCAGCGGACGCGGCGCGGGCGCCGCGCTGGAAGCGTCGGAGAGTGCGGTCGCGGCGATGGTGCCGGCAGGCGTTTCGGGGAATTCGGACATGGCGAAATTATAGCGACTCGGCGCACACCACCCGTGCATGCGCCCAATCAGCAGTTTTTTAATCACCGTGAGGCACTTTCGGTATCATGTCGCGGTCAATCGGCAGCGCTCGGCACGCCGTTTGCTGCCCCTGTTCCCGGGTCGCGCGGCGGCCGTTTTCCCTCTACGCACATATTGGTTTAAAAGGACGTCCCTTGGATACGTTGCTACATTTCGCCAACCTTGTCCTGCACATCGACAAGTTTCTCGGGGACTTCATTCACGCGTACGGCGCCTGGGTCTACGCGGTGCTGTTCGCGATCGTGTTCGCCGAAACCGGGCTCGTGGTTCTGCCGTTTCTGCCGGGCGATTCGTTGCTGTTCATCGGCGGCGCGTTCTGCGCGACCGGGCAGATGCATCTTGGACTGCTGATCCTGTTGCTGCTGGCGGCGGCGGTCGCCGGCAATACGACCAACTACCTGATCGGCCGTGCGATCGGACCGCGCGTGTTCAATACGCATATTCCGGTGCTGGAGCGTTTCCTCGATCGCGCCGCGCTGCAGAAGACTCACAACTTCTATGAGAAGCATGGCGGCAAGACGATCGTGCTCGCGCGTTTCATCCCGGTCGTGCGGACGTTCGCGCCGTTCGTCGCGGGCGCGTCGTCGATGACCTTGAGCCGCTTCCAGATGTTCAACGTTGTCGGCGCGCTGTCGTGGGTGCTGTCGCTCGTGCTGCTTGGCTATTTCTTCGGCAACATCCCGTTTATCCGTCAGTATCTGAATGTGATCGTGCTGGTCGGTATCGGCGCGGCGATCGTGCCGATCGTGCTCGGCGCGTTGTGGAAGATGCTGCGCAAGAATGGGCCGAACGCGAGTCCGCGTTGACTAGCGCTTGTTTGCTGTATTTCGGGCCTTGAAAACACAAAGGCGTCGCGAATCTCGCGACGCCTTTTTTCATGGGGCTGCCCGAACGCCGGTCGCGTTCGCGCGGACGTTCGATGCCGTCAATCGCGCGTGATTGCGCGCGGCGCGAGCGGTGTTTCCGGCGTCGGATAGCCGGCATCCTTGAAAGTCTGCACGATCGCGCGATTGGTGTCGAAGTAGACCTGCCAGTAGTTCTGGTTGGATGTGTACGGCCGTACACACAGCAGTGGTCCCTCCGGCGTGAAGCTCAGGACCTCGATGTCCGGCGCCGGGTTTTCGGCCACGTTCGGAATCTTCGCGACGGCGGCTTTCAAGCGCGCGATCGCGTCGGTCGGATCGACGCCATTGGCGATCTTCGCAGTCAGCTCGACGCGCCGGTACGGCAACACGCTGTAGTTCGAGATTGTGTCGGAAAAGATCTTGTTGTTGCCGACGATGGTCGTCACATTGTCCGGCGTGACGATCGTCGTGCCGAACAGGCCCAACTCCGTGACGGTGCCGGTGACGCCCGCGGCCATGACGAAATCGCCGACCTTGAACGGCCGCAGCACCTGCATGAACACGCCGGCCGCGAAGTGCGCAAGCAGGCCGCCCCACGCGGTACCGATCGCGAGGCCGAGACCGGCGAGCAACGCGGCGAACGACGTCGTCTGCACACCGAAGATTTCGAGGATCGCGAGAACGAGCAGCAGGTTCAGCAACGCGCCGAGAATCGACGCGAGGTAGTTGGCGAGCGTCGGATCGACCTTGCCGTTGCGTGCCAGCATCTTGCGCAACAGGCTGGAGATCAGCCCGATGACCCAGCGGCCGATGATCCACAGCACGATAGCGCCGACGACCTTGGTGCCGATGTCGACGCCCCGGGTCATGATGAATGTGCGTACGGTTTCGATATCCAAGATGTTTCCTCGTTATAAGTTCTCATCAACGGATTGAACGACGGTGGTGCCATGACCCGCAGCACACGGTCTTCGGGAGTTATAGGCGACGGCGCCCGCATGCGCAAGGACCGTTCCTGCTGTGCTGGCGCGCGCATTCATCCGCCACTGTGGCGAAAATACCAAATCAAGGTTTTTAAATTTTGAAAAGTCGCGCCGTGCATTTATACGTGCGAGGATGAAATCGTCGGTAGTCCCGATATGAAGACGCAGACTCACGGGGGCTCCATGAGCAGCATTCCGCTTATTTGGGCAGCGGTGCCGCATAACAGCGACGGCGTTGTCTTTCAGATCCAGCTTGGCCGCGGGCTTCAGCGTTTTCACGTGTCACGGCGCGTGCTCGAGCAGGTGTTCGAACTCGAACGAAAAGCGTCCGACACGCGCCAACTCGAATTTTTCTACGCACACGAGCAGCTCATCCTCGCGCGCGCCAGCGCAAAGCGTACGACGGCCAGTTCGGCCACCACTTCACTGCAAGCCGCCGATTTCGGCGTGTCGAACGACAGGGAGCATCGGGCGAGGCCGAGCGGCATCGCGCACGGCCTCATGTAGGCGAACTGCTGTTTCACCCGCCGCGGCGATCAACGCCTGGCCGCGCGTCGGTGCCGCCCATCAGCGTGCCTTGAGCTGCGCTTCGAGCACTTCGAACGTGCCGGGGATGACCGTCGCGCGCGGATGAGGATTGGCGGCCGTGGCCGCTTCGGCCGCGCCGAACTTCGACGACACCAGATAGATGCGGTGCTGCTGCGCATCGAGCGCCATCGTTTTCGCGCCTTCCAGCGTCGGCATGTTCTGCGCGACCGTGTAGTGGTCCGCGTCGTCTTCATGAACGATTGTCAGCGTGCCGTCCGCGCCGTTCGAACTGAACACGAGCTTCAAGGCCGGATCGAAAGCCGCCGCGTCAGGGTGACCACCTATCAGCACCTGGGCCACGCGACGCCCCGACGTCGCGTCGACGATCATCATGCGGTGATTGCCGCAAACCGAAAACAGGCGTTCGCTCGCCGGGTCGATGGCGAGTCCGGTCGGCGACTCGCACCGTTCGAGCGGCCAATGCGCCAGCACCGTCGCGGACCGGCCGTCCATCTCGACGATCTCGGCCCGATCTTCCACATTGACGAACACGTGCCCGTGACTGTCCGCCGCGAGCGCCTCCGGCTTGCCGCCGACTTTCATCGTGGCGACCACCTTGCGCGTCGCGACGTCGATCGCGCTCACGCTACCGTCGTGGCCATTGCTCACGAAGATGCGCTGCAAGGCCGGCACGTAGAGGATGCCGTCCGGGTCGGGGCCCGCGGCCTTGATGATATCGACGACCTTGAGCGAGTCGAGGTCGATGACGCTAACCGTATCGGCGCGGCCGTTGGTGACGAAGCCGAGCTTGCGGTCTTCGACGAACGCGAAGCCGTGTACGCCGTCGGTGTTGGCGATCTCGGCGGCCGGTTTGCCGGTGCGCGTATCGATCACCTGCACGTGCGTGTCGCGGCTGATGAACAGGTGCTGGCGAACGGCGTCGTACGCCACGTAATCCCAGCGCTCGCCGCCGTCGAGACCATAGCGTTTCGCGATTTCGAATTGATCGGCGTTGGCGGACGTTGCCGCATGGACGTTCGACAGGGCGAGCAGGGAAGCGACGCCGCAGGTGGCCAGTGCGGACAGGATATTTTTCAGTTTCACGTTGAGTGGATCCAGGTTAGTAGTGCGTATCGATCGGGAAGATGAACGTCATTCCGGTGAGTGGATGACGTCCCTGTTACGGTGGGGCGTTAGCGCATCATCATTCGTGGTTGTCGAATTTGAAGTCGACCCACAATTGCTCCGCTAGCGTTTTGCCGACGAACGCGGGTTCGGGTTTCGGATAGGTGGCGTCGCGCACGGCCGCGAGCGCCGCGCGGTCCAGCAGTCCGATGCCACTCGACACCACGACGCTGACGTCGGACACGACGCCGTCGCGATACTTGAAGGCCACGCGTGTGCGGCCCGTCATGCCAGCCATGCGGGCCGACTCGGGATAGCGCAGCGCGGCCTGAATCGCCGAGCGCAGCGCGCCCTCGAAGCTTGGCGTAGGCGCGGCGGCAACCGGCGCCGCGGCGGGTGCCGGTTGCGGCGCGGGCTGAGCTGGCGGTTGCGGCGCTGGCGTGGACGGCGGCTCGGTCGGCGTCGCCGCGGGCTGCACCGGCACCTGAGTCGGCGCAGGCTTCGGCACCGCAGCAGTCACGGGTTTCACGGGCGTAGGCGCCGCATGGTGCACCGGTACGACCGGCCGCACGGGCGGCGGCACGGGCTTCGCAGGCGGCTGCGGCGGTTGCGGTGGTTGCGGCGCGGGAGCCGGTGCCGCCAGCGTCAGCAGCGTTGGCGGCGCCTCATGCGACACGGAAGACATCCGAGTCGTATGCGTGAGCAGCGCAATCGTCACGCCGAGCACCAGCGCTTCCGCGGCGAGCGCGATGGCGGCGGCCGGCAACAGGCGCGTTCGTTCCTGGACGATCGCGGAGGCGGGTACGGTTGCCATATCAGTTCGCCACGGGCTGCGCAGCGAGCGCGATCTGCGACACGCCCGCGGCGCGGCACGCGTCCATCACCGAAACGAGGTGCTGGATCTGCGCCTCTTTCGAGCCGGCAATCGTCACGACCGTGTGCGAGACGTCCGTGCGGGCGGCGAGCAGGGTGGTCAATTGCGCAAGGTTCAGCGTGCGGCCGTCGACGGACAGACTGCCGTCGCTCGCGAGCGTTACCGTGACCTGCGGCGGCGGCAGCGATTGCGATGTGGCGCTCGACGGCAGCTGCGTGCGCAGGCCCGCGTTCGGAATCATGTGCAGCGTGATCATGATGAAGAACACCAGCAGAAAGAACATGATGTCGATCATCGGGATGATCTCGATGCGCGCCTTTCGCACCTCGAAATACTTCATTGTCACGCTCCCTGCGAGGCGAATTTGCCGACTACCGGGCGCGGCACTTCATGCACGGTCTTGAACGGCTCATGCGTTCTGGCCGCGAGCCGGTTCACGAGCGCCGCCTTCACGGTTTCGAGCTGATGGACGACGCTCCTCACGCGGTTGTGCAGGCCATTGAAGAACACGAGGCCGATCATCGCGACGAACAGGCCCGACGCGGTCGCGATCAGCGCCTCGGCCACGCCGCCCGTGACCTGGGTCGGCGCATTGCCCGGATTCGACAGCACCTGGAACGCATTGAACATGCCGACGATCGTGCCGAACAGACCGAGCAGCGGGGCGAGCGTGACGATGGTGTCGAGCACCCACAGGAAGCGGTCGATGTTCGGCGCTTCGCGCATGATCTCCTCGTCGAGACATGCGTCGAGTTCTTCGCGCGACGTCTGACCGGCAAGCCGGCCTGCGACCTTCAGCAGGCTCGCCATCGGCAGCGCCTCAAACTTCTCGGCGCATGCCGTCAGCGTGGCGGCGTTCAGAGGTTCGAGGCGGTCGATCTGGTCGAGCGCCGCGCGGCTGCCGCTCGATGCGCGCTGCAAGAACCACGAGCGCTCAATGATGATCGTAAGGGCAATGAACAGCATGGCGGCAATCACGTACAACACGCCACCAGAATTGTTCGCGAGATGCAGCAGGTTTTCGACAGTCATGAAAGAAGCTCCGTTCAGAAATCGGTGGACAGCGTCGCGACGAACGCGCGGCCCGGGATGGTCCAGTAAAGCGGCGTATTGTCCGCGGCGGTATAACCGGCCAGCGCGTTGATGCTGGTGCGGTTGAAGAGGTTGTCGATCTGGAAGCCGAGGCGCGTGTTATGCGTCCACGATGCGAGTCGGTCAAATCTGTACGAGCTGGCGAAGTTGGTCACCGCGTAGCCGCCGATCGGCTGCGTGTTGCCGGTGTCGCCGTACTGATGGCCGACGAACTTCATGAGCAACGAACCGGCGAGCGGCCCGCGTTCGTAGAGCACGCCGGCGGCGGCGGTCGATTGCGGCGCGTTGGGCATCCACGTATTGGTGCTCTTCTGTTTGGCCGAATTGAAGGTCAGATTGCCGTACAGGCTGAAACCGTCGCCGACCGACAACGTCGCCTCGGTTTCGACGCCCTTGTAGGTCGCGCCGCCCGCATTCGAGAAGATCACGTTGTTGCCGACCGTGCGGCTCGTCACCGCGTTGCGGAAGTTGATGTAGTACAGATCGGCGGCGACGGTCAGGCGACCCGTTTTGTACGTCGTGCCGATCTGGTAGTTGTCGGTCTGTTCCGGATCGGGCTGCCCCGAAATGGTCGGATCGTTGACATAGAACACGTTCAGGTTCGGCGCGAGAAAGCCCTGCGCGTACTGTGCATACGCGCTCCATTGCGGCGTGATCTGCTGATGCAGCGTCAGCGACGGCAGCACCTTGTCCCACGTGTGACTGAAATCGAGCGGCTCACCGGTCTTCTGGTTCATCGGCGTATCGATGCTGCGGTTGAACGACACGTACTTGAGTCCCGGCGTAATCGTCAAACCGTTCTGCAGTTGCCAGGCGTATTGCAGATACGGCTGGAACGTCAGCATCGTGTCGTTCATCGTGAAGTTCTGCGAGATGAACGCGAAGTTCAGCGACGCATCGACATTGAAGTTGTCGCGGAAGTTGGACTGGTGCGCGATCCACATGCCGGTCTGCAGCTTGCCGGGACCGAACTGCCGCTCGAGCGCGAGGACGTCGCCGAAGGCGCGGTAGTTGTTGTTCATCTCCTGGCCGGGCACGTTGTTCGGGCCGAAGATCGTGCCGTTCGGCGTTTCACCGTTCGGGTCGAGCCCGTTGAAACCGTTGTGGTAGTAACCGTACGTATAGAGCTTGTTGTCGATCACCCACCCGGCGACCTGCGACTTCACACCGATGTATTCGAAGTCCGTGTTGATCTTGTCGAAGTTGTAGCCGGCGTACGCCTGGCTCGTCGGATCCGCGCTCAGGCCGAAGTTCGGACCGAACTGCCGGATCTGCGCGGCCGTCGCGCCGAGCGGCACGTTCTGGTGGATGTTGTTGTAAGTCGCGAACAGCGTGAGCAGCGTGTTGTCGCCGATCGGTTTGTCGAGCTTGAAGTAGACGTTCTGACGGCGCTGGTTCGCGTTGGTCAGGTAACCATCGCTGCTGCTCTGCGTATAGCCGACCATCGCGCGCGCATCGCCCCATTGCTGCAGATAGCCGGTATTGAACTCGGCGCCAGCCTGCCACGTGTCGAAACTTCCGTACGAGCCGAGTACCGAGAATGCCGGTGTTGCCGACGGATCCCTCGACTGCAGGCTGATCGTTCCGCCGAACGTGGCGAAGCCGATCTGCGAAGCGTCACCGGGACCGCGGTCGACGACGATATTGCCGAGCACCCGGTTCGAGAAAAACGACGTCGAATGATGGGTGAAGTCGTTGGTATCTCCGAAGGGGATGCCATCGAACGTCACGTTGTACTGGCCGTCCTGAAAGCCGCGAATGGAAAGGCTCTGCGATTCCATCAGGCCGGAGCCGTTTGGATCGACATTCGACACGCTCGGCGCGATTTGCACGATCTCGCTGTAGTTCTCGGTCGGAGCGGTACTGTTTTCGATGTAGTGCCGGCTGATCACCGACTGCGGTTGGGTTGCGGTGAGCGAGCCTTGCGAAGGCGCCTGTGCCGGCGCCGACTGCACATTTGTGCTGGCGGCCGTGCCGCTGTTCGATGAGGAGACGGCCGTGCTTTGCACGGAGCCGAGATCGCCCGAGGTCTCGGCATGCGAGATCTGCGCGCCGGCCGCGCACAGTGTGGCAAGAACGAATTGCGTCAGCGGTTTCTTTCTAAGGGGAAAACTAACCCGTTGCATGGTGCTGCATCCTTTCGCGAGTGGGGCAATGAACTGGGAGTCGAACGAGGCGGGATGCTATCAACCGTCCATTAACGCGAAGTGATCGGTATCTTACGAAGTTAAAGTTGCTATGACGGATGCCCGACGACATCGCGATCCGCGCTGAAGCCAGGCGGCGCGCTCAGGTTTGTAAGTTTGTGGACACCGCTCATTCATACGTGCGCACTAGCATCGGCTGCACCGTTCAGGCGGTGAATCACTTCGTTTCTGGTGCCGGCGATAGCGCCGTGCCACTTCGCATCAATCCCTCTTCGTTTTCCGCACACAATGAAACGCTTTACCTGCATACCCCTCGCTGCTTCACTCTTCGTCGCTGCAAGTGCAGCGAGTTACGCCGCACCGTCCGCGGATGCGAGCTATATCGACGCCCGTCAAATCCCGCTTGGCGCGCTGCTCGCGCCGCCTGCCGCCGACGGTTCCGAGCGCCAGCTGGCCGATCTCGATGCCGTGCTGAACGCACAACGCAGCCGCACGCCCGAGCAGGTTGCGCGCGCGAAAGCGGACGCCACGAAGTCCGTGTTCCGTTTCGCGGATGTGCTCGGGCCGGACTTCAACGAAGCCGGTCTGCCGAAAGCCGCTGCGCTGTTCGAGGCCGTCGATCACGATGCCGAGCGAGTCGCAAAGGGCGGCAAGCACTTCTTTAGCCGCGCGCGGCCCTTCGTCGAGAGCCGCGACGTGCAGCCGATCGTGCCGAAGCGGGCGGGAGACGACTACAACTCGTACCCGAGCGGCCATGCGACCTTCGGCTATCTGTGCGCGATCCTGCTCGCCCAGATGGTCCCTGAGAAGCGCGATGCGCTGTTCGAGCGCGGCCGCGAATTCGGCATGAACCGCGTCGTCGACGGCGTGCACTATCCGAGCGATGTCGAAGCGGGCCGCATCGACGGAACGCTCGTCGCGGCGGCGCTCATGGCCAATCCGGATTTTCAGCGCGACTTTGCCGAGGCGAAGGCGGAGGTCCGCGCGGCACTGAAGCTCGACTAGTTGCGCGCGTGAACGGTTTCCGGCCCGGTTGCGGACGCGTCATGAAGCAGCAACATGGCCCTGTCATACTCCGCGCCCGCACGGACGTACCCCGCTATTGACGTCGCCGTTCATGCGGTGACACACGACCACAGGAAACGACGTCCTCTTGGAAAGCAAAGCAGCGATCAACTACCCCGCGGGGCGAAGACCCCGCATTCTCGTCGTCGAAGATGACGAGCGTGTGAGGCTCGAGGTGTCCACCGCGCTAGAGGACTACGACTTCGCAGTGGAAAGCGTATCGAGTGGCCATGCCGGCCTGTTGCGCGCGCTCAACGGCGATTTTGACGCCGTCGTGCTCGACCGGATGCTGCCCGATGTGGATGGCCTGTCGATCCTCTCCACGTTGCGCAACGTCGGCAAACAAACGCCGGTACTGATACTGAGCGCGCTTTCAGCGGTCGACGAGCGCGTACGCGGCCTGCGCGCCGGCGGCGACGATTACCTGACCAAACCGTTCGACAGTCTGGAGCTGACCGCGCGCCTCAATGCGCTGCTGCGCCGCCGCTCTTCCTCGGATCAGCCGCTCGTGCTGAGTGTCGGCGACCTCGTGCTCGATATGGACACGGCTCAGGTCCGGCGCGCGGGCGAGCCGATCGAGTTGAAGCCCCGCGAGTACCAGTTGCTCAAATACCTGATGCTGCATACGGAGCAGCCGGTGACGCGCGCGATGCTGTTCGAGTCGGTCTGGAATTACCACTTCAATGCGCAGACCAACGTGATCGATATGCACATCGGTCAACTGCGCCGCAAGATCAGTTTGAACGGACGGTTTTCGCTCATGATCCACACGATTCGAAATGTCGGCTATGTGCTCCGTGCCGGCGACTAGGCGCTGGCCGCGCCTGCCGGCGAGCCACGTCACGTGGCTGCTGATGGTGTTCGTCAGTTGCGCGGTCGTGCTGTTCGCGATGCTTTACTGGATGATGCACACGTATCTGCTGCACGAGGTCGATGAACGGCTGCGCGGAGAGGTGGCCGAGTTCAGTTCGATTGGCCGCGCCGAGGCGATTGCCAATATCGCGGCGCTCAGCCGGCGCGACATCGCGAGCAGCCGACCCTATGGCGTGTTCGATGAGAACGGCCGCTGGCTCGCCGGCAATATCCCTGCGTTGCCGGCCGAGCGCGAACGCCGGCCGTTCTACTACGCGCAGTCGATGAACAAGGGGCCGCCGTCGCCGGACAGTCATTTCCGCGGCATCATCGTGCCGACGCGTAGCGGTTTGCGGATCGTCGTCGGTCACTCGATCGACGAGATCATTCATTTCGACCATACGCTCGTGAAGATCCTGTGCCTCGGGCTCACGCTGACGATTCTGCTCGCCGTCGGCTGCGGCGCCGCGCTTCATGCGATGTCGAACCGGCGCATCCGGTCGATGAGTCTGACGGCACGCGAGATCATGGCGGGCCAGCTGAACCGGCGTCTGCCGGATCGCGGCACGCATCACGATCTCGATCGTCTCGCGGAAATCGTCAACCTGATGCTCGATGAAATCGAGCGGCTCGTGGCCGAAGTCCGCGGCGTATGTGCGGGCATCGCCCACGATCTGCGCACACCGATGACGCATCTGCGCGCGGGGCTCGAACGTGCGCGGCGGCGCTCGCATACCGTCGACGACTACGCAAGCGCCGTCGACGCCGCGATCACACAGTCGGACATCGTGCTGAACCGTTTCACCGCGCTATTGAGAATCGCGGAGGTTGAAGCGGATGTCAGACGCGCGAGCTTCGGCGACGTCTCGCTGGACACCATCTTGCGCGACGTCGCGGAGTTGTACGAACCGGTCGCGGAAAGCCGCCGTTTGTCGGTCGCGGTGCTTGCGTCCGAACCGGTTTTCGCGCGCGGCGACGTGGACCTGCTGTTCGGCGCGATCGAGAATCTGCTCGATAACGCGCTGAAGTTCACGCCCGGCGGTGGCGCGGTGACGCTGCAAGCGGCGCTTGAAGCAGGACGGCCGGTCGTGCAGGTCGCGGACACCGGACCCGGGATCGAGGCGGGCGAGCGCGACGCGGTTCTGCGTCCGTTCTATCGCAGCAGAAACGGGCAGGAGTCGGCGCCTTCAGGACATGGAGTCGGCTTGAGTCTCGTGGCCGCGATCGCGCGGGTGCACGAGGCCGTCGTGGAGATTCACGACAACACGCCGGGCTGCAGGATCGTATTGCGGTTCAATGCGGGACTGCCAGCGCGTTGAGGTGAGACGGCGGCCCGTCGCGACGGCTTTCACGCATGGAAGTGCATGAAAAAAAACGACCCACCAGATGGCGGGTCGTTACTTGTGAATCGACTACTCCGCTCAGGACTTCGGCACGAGCGCGACGCCGCGCAGCGCCTGGCCAAACGGCACGGTCTGCATCACGGTGAATCCCTGCGCCGAGCTCACCGTCGAACCGCTGATGCTCACCGTGATCTTGACGAGCTGGTTCGAGTCGGCACCCGCATCGAACACGGTGCCCAGGCTGTTGCCGATCGTCGAGGTCACCGCGTAGATCGTGAACGAACCGTCGCTGTTGACCTGGCCCGTGATGTTGCGCAGGCCGTCAGGCGTGGTCGTATAGCTCGCGCCCTTCGTACCGTACACACCGGTGGTGTCCGTCACGGTGTAGGCGGTGCCGAGGTTCAGGCCCGTCGTCAGGTTGGCGAGCGGCTTCCACGTGCCGTTCTGGTTTTGATAGACCCACAGGCCGCCGCTGCCGCTCACCTGGTCGCCCGCAATGCCGTCGCCTTCGTCGGCGACGAACATGATCGACGGATTCGACGCGGGGATCCACATACCGAACGGATAGACCGTGCCGGTTACCTGGCTAGCCGACGTGAGCGCTGTCAGGTTCGTCGCGAGGGCCGTCGTGAAGCCCGGCACGATCGTGATCGCGGCGTTTTGCGGCAGCGTACCGCCATTGGCGAGCGCACCGGTCGCGCCCACCTGGTAGACGGTGTTCACGCCATTGCCGCCGCTGCCCTTGGAGACGTACATCGTGCCGTCCGGGCCGACGAAGAGGCCGCGGAGGTTGACGTCCTTGCCGGTTTTGTCGGCGGCCGTCGCGGGCGTCGTCGGCAGGCTCGTGATCGAGAAACCGAACTGGTCGCCCGTCGAGCTGCCGCCCGTGATCGAACCCATCGACGCCAGCGAGCATGCCGTTCCAGTCGGTGCGACTGCATATGTGCCGGTGCCCGTGCCGGACTGGAAGGCGCCGATTACCTGCGTGAACGCGCATTGGCTGCCGGGGGCGATGGATTGCACGCCGGTAGCCATCGTCAGCATGTCGAGCTGCGCCGTCGTCGGCTTCGGATTCTTGCCCGAATTGCCGGCATTGCCGACGAGGTAGTACATGCCGTTGGCCAGCACCGCTGCGCGGCTGTTGTTGCCGGCGTAGGCGTTGGTGTTCGTGAACGACAGGCTGTTGTCGGCGAAATTCAGCTGCGCGACGGTACGGTAGGTCGGCGTCGCGACGTCGGTATTCGTCGTGTCGACCACGCCCGGCGTATTCGAGTTCGAGATATCGGCCTGGTCGATCGACGTGTTGTAGCCGGTGAACGTCAGCGATTTCTGATCCAGCGACACGTTCAGCGCAAGCTCGGACTTCGAGGCGAAGCTGGAGGCGAAATTCACGTTGCTTTTCGCGGCCTGCGCGGTGATGTCCAGCGTTTGCGACGGGCTCGTCGCGTTCGGTGCCCACTGATCGAGATACGCTTCCGACGTCACGCCGAAGTTGGCGTCGTTCGCATCGTTGGTGAACACATTCGGAAAGGTGCCCGGCGTGACAGCGGTCACCGGCGCTGCATTGGTGGTCGTGGGCGTCGCGTTGTATGGCAGCGTGCCGCTCAGCGTGAACGTGGGGTCATAGGCCGTGCGCGAGACCAGCAGGTTGCCGGCCGTGTAGTTGCTGGTGGAAGTCGTGGCCGGGGTGCCGCTCGTGCTGCCTTGCGACGCCGTGTTTTGGGTGCTGCCGCCGCAGCCGTAGATGGCGGAGATCAGAACTGCGATAGGAAGCGCCTTCAGGGTGGTTTGCATTCTGTTCGCTTGAGTAGGGTGGTGAAATTTTTTGAAAGTTGCAGCCGGTATTGCAGCTCGCGAGGCTACAAACCACCCGTGGCACAAACGTGAATCGAAAATTACTAAAAATTTAGAATGCGGCGTGGCGCGAACCCGAAGAGGGGCTCTGCGCCACGCTTGGTGCACGAATGCCTGCTTCGAATCGTCACCGAAAACGTTCGCTGGACCACACTTTGCGCCACCAATTCAATCAACTATTCTGAGGAAGTGCGCAATCATCAAAGGAGCTCGGGCTTGGCCTTCGATAGCTGAGCCTCGGTGCAGCCTGTGATTTCGCAACGGCTCCTTCAGCGTGCGGTCGTTCGGTTTTCAATTGCCAACGCGGCGGTATCCGCACCGAATGGTGGGGTAACCATGTCTACGAGATCATTGGCGTTGTTGAGCTGCATCTGCAAGCGTTTGATCGTTACGACAGCGTTAAGCGCCGTCAGCCTGACAGCGCACGCCGGCATTGACCACGTATGGGCGTACGACCAGAGCGGCATCTGGAACCGGAACGTCCAGCTGGCACTCGAGTATTCGGTGATCGCCACTGCAGTGGGCGGCGCGCTGTGGCTGGGCAACGACAATGAGCTTGGCCATACTTTCTGGCAAACGGTGGATGCTGGGGCTATCTCGGCGGTTGCCGCGCAGGGCATGAAATACGCGTTTCGCCGTGCACGCCCCAATAGCGGGCAGGGGCCGGGCGCATGGTTCGTGAGCGGTGGCGACAGCTTCCCGAGCGGCGAAGTGACCTTGCAGGCCAGCTTCGTTACGCCGTTTATCGTCAACTACGGACGACGGTACCCATGGGTCTGGGCACTCGAACTATTGCCCGCCTATGACGCAGTGGCCCGGATGAAGGCACAGGCGCACTGGCAAACAGACGTCCTCGCGGGTTGGGCGCTGGGTACGGCGGTCGGCTATTTCGCAACCACCTGGCAAACGCCCATTTTCGTGCAGATTCTGCCGCACGGACTGACCGTTGGCTTTTCCAAGCGCTTCTGAGGAGCACGCTTCAGGGCTTACCGGCCAGCTCTTGCCCGTGCCCCCGGAAACCAGCGAGGAAGCATGGTGATCAGTACGTCATCCTTCAGGACGGCGTGATGGAACAGAGCAGCGAGCGCGTGCAGTCCCGCAAGCCACATGATTGCGTCGCCGAGCAACTTGTGGACCGATGCCAGGGTTGCGCCTGCATCATGTGAGACGGCGATCAAAGGTGGAATTTCGACACCGGCGACGAGCGTCAGAGGGTGTCCTTCGAGCCATGCGCCAGCCACGGCCGTCAGCGGAAGTGCAACGAGAAGCAGATACAGCAGCGATTGGACGACTGTCGCCATGAGATCCATCCAGCGCGACACGGAGGGTGTCTTGGGTCGGGTATCGATCGTCCGCCATAGCAATCGGATGGCAGTCAGCGCGAACACGCACAATCCCAATGTCTCATGGAGTCGCCGGTCGAAATCGTGGACGGACGAGTACACGCGCTGCTCCGGTCCGCCAGGCCCATACACAAATGCGACGAGGACAAGAATCGCAGTACACCAATGGAAGAATTGGGCCGTCGGACCGTAGCGTAGGCTAGTGCTTTTCACCATGGGGCTTCCCCTTTGCTAGTCAGTTGAGCGTCGATCGGGAGATCAGAATGGTTGCAGACAACGAGCTAGTCGCTTAGCCGGACCATTATCGCTCTTCAATCTTGCCGACCGCCGAAACGCGGCCGCCCAGCGTGAGCGAAGACAGGGGGATGGTCAGTGAGGCTTTTTGCGGAGCAAAGAAAAAGGGCCTAGCGCGAACGCTAAGCCCTTGAATCTTTTGGTAGGCCGTACGGGATTCGAACCTGTGACCAACGGATTAAAAGTCCGCTGCTCTACCAGCTGAGCTAACGACCCAAAAGAGAAGCGAGATTATATCGGCGCACCGATGCCCTGTCAACTCAGCAAGGCCGTCGGGCGAAAATGAAAAGCCCGGGCATCGCTACCCGGGCTTTCCAGCGAGAGGCGCGCGTGGCTATCACTCCGGACACTGCGCGTTACTGCCAACTACATCAAAACGTGATCAATCCGCCACCACGAACTACTTGATCTGCGACAGCTTGCTCTGCGCCGACTGCGCGACGTCCGAGCCGGCGTATTGCGCGACGATCTGCTCGAGCGTCTTTTTCGCCGCGGCCTTCTGGCCTTGTTCGAGCTGATTGTTCGCGATCGCGAGCAGCGCTTCCGGAGCACGCGGATGCTGCGGGTACTTGGCCACAATACCTTGCCAGATCGCCGTCGAACCCTTGTAGTCGCGCAGCGCATACAGCGCGTTGCCGAGCCAGTATTGCGCCGTCGGCTGATAGGGGCTGCTCGGATACTTGGAGATGAAGCTGCGGAACGATGCCGCCGCGTTCTTGAAATCGCCGCTGCGGAATTGCTGTGAAGCCGCGTTGAACGCATCGGTTTCACCCGGCTGTACGTCGCCCTGGACGCCGTCCACCGTCTGTTGCTGCGGCTCGAATTTCTTCAGGCGCGCATCGAGATCGGTGTAGTAGTCCTTCTGCTGCTTTTGCAGCGTCGTGAGCTGGTTCGCCATGTCCTCGTTCTGTCCGCGCAGCGTCGCGACCTGCTGGTTCAGCTGGTCGAGTCGGTTGGACTGATCGAGGATCGTGCGCTGCGCCGCCGACAGCTGACTCGACAGACTATCGGTCTTCGAGCGCAGATCGAGAATGGCCTGGCGGGCCTGATCGTCGTCGAACATGCCCGCATGGGCGGGCACGGCCGCGAGGGCCGTGCCTGCGACGCAGGCCGCTGCGGCAAACCGCAGCCAGGAGAAACGATGCGTCATTCGGCTCATAACCCGTTGACTTACTGTTGATACACGAGGTCAGCGCGGCGGTTCTGTGCCCACGACGCTTCGTCATGACCCGTTGCCAGCGGCTTTTCCTTGCCGAGGCTCACGGCTTCCATTTGCGAATCCGACACGCCCATCAGCGACAGCGAACGGCGCACGGCTTCAGCACGCCGCTGGCCGAGTGCGAGGTTGTATTCGCTGGTGCCGCGCTCGTCGGTGTTGCCTTGGATCAGCACGTGACGCTGCGGGTGGCTCTTCAGATACTGCGCGTGTTGTTGCAGCAGCGGTTGATAGTCGTCCTTGACCGAGTAGGCGTCGAAGTCGAAGTAGATGCTGCGCTTCGCGAGCGGGCTGTTCGGATCGTTTAGCGGGTCGACGTTGACCGTCGCGACGTCGTTCGGGTTCGGTTGAGCGCTGCCAGCGCCCTTGTTGGCATTTTCGTCGAGCTTGACGCCCGAGTGACATGCGGCCAATGCACCGACCATCACGACGGCGAATGCGAAACGAAGTTTGGACATCATTTGATTACTCTCCTTGTGTTATTGCATCAACGTTATTGCATAAACGGGCCCCAGGACGGCTCGCGTACGTTGCCGCCCTGAACGGACAGGACCTGCCGAGTGCGACCGTCGGTCGATACTGCGGCCAACACGCCACGGCCGTTCACCTGAGTGGCGTAAAGAATGTACTGACCATTCGCCGCGAAGCTCGGCGATTCGTCTTGTGTCGTGTCCGTCAGGCCCGTGGCGGTTCCGCCTTGCAGGTCCTGGAGATATAGCTTGAAAGCACCGCCGACGCGCGAGATGTAGGCGAGCTGCTTGCCGTCAGGACTCACACGCGGGCTGGTGTTGTAGCTGCCCGTAAACGTGACGCGCTGCGCGCTGCTCGCGCTTTCGCCTTGCGCCGGCATCTTGTAGATCTGTGGTGCACCGCCGCGGTCGCTCGTGAAATAGATCCACTGACCGTCAGGAGAGTAGGTCGGCTCGGTGTCGATCGAGCTGCCCTGCGTGAGACGACGCAGGCCGCTGCCGTCGGCGTTGACCGCGAAAATCTGCGTATTGCCGGTGCGCGACAGCGCGACGGCGAGCGTACGGCCATCCGGCGACCAGGCCGGCGCACTGTTGTTACCCTTCTGATCCGATACGACCACGCGACGGCCCGTGGGCAGGTCGTGAATATAGACGATCGGCTTTTTCTTCTCGAACGATACGTAGGCGACCTTGGTGCCATCAGGCGACCAGGCTGGCGAGATGATCGGCTCGGGGCTCGACAGCGCGATATGCGCGTCCTGGCCGTCCGAATCTGAAATCTGCAACTGATAACGACCGCCCGTCTTGATCACGTACGACAGGCGCGTCGCGAACACGCCGCGGTTGCCCATCAGCTTGGCGTAAATGTAGTCCGCGACCTTGTGCGCGCTCATGCGCAAGCCGCTTTCCGGGCTCACCAGCACGAGGCCGCCGAGGCTTTCGCCCTTGACCGTGTCGTACAGCTTGAAGCGCACTTCGTACTGGCCGTTCGGCAGACGGTTTACGCTGCCCGCGACGAATGCATTGGCGCCCTTGGCCTTCCATGCGCCGAGGTCCACGGAATCGGTTTCGGAGACCGGCGTCGAGCCTGCGTCGATGTTCGTGAATTTGCCGCTGCGTTGCAGATCCTGACGCACGATCGTGCTGACCTGCTGGGGGGAGTTCGCTTCATTGGCGAAATTCGCCGTTGCGATCGGAAACTGGGTGGATCCGACGCCCGTCACGAGGACGTTGAGTTGTGCGTTGGCGGCACCGCCGACGGCGATCAGGCACGTTGCCACGAGTGTTCGCAGGCCTAGCTTGGTCATCAAACTCATGCTGTATGGGTTCCTCAAAACGGTTTTACTTAATACTCAAAGACAGCAGACAGACCGGAAAGCGGCTATTTCGTTCCCATGCAACGCCGCGCGGGGCAGGGCGCGGCGTGGGGCGCCAGTCGGTTGTCAGGGCTGCCATCAACCTGCCGGGACCAGCGTGATAGTGAAGCTTTCCGGCGTCTTGCCGTTGACGTCTTGGGGCATTGGATCGGAACGCTGCACGGCCCGCAATGCGGCGGCATCCCACGCGGAGTTGCCGCTGCTGCGGGAAATGGATGCGCTCAGCAGCGTGCCGCCAGGCGAGCAACGTACCGCGATCACCGTCTCGAGGCCTTCAGTCGGGCCCGACCAGATGATGTTCGGACGAACGCGCCGTTGAACTCTGTCGTTAAATGCCGACGTTGCCGCTGTGCCGCCCGAACCGCTACCCGTTCCGCTCTTGCCCAGGCCGTTGCTGCTGGTACTGCTGCCGCCCACACCGCCCGCGACGCCTTGCATCTGCGCAAGCCGCGCGCGACGCTCGGCGTCGAGCTGCTTCTTCGCCTGCGCGGCCGCATCGGCTTGTGCCTTGGCCTTCGCCGCTTTCTCCGCGTCAGCCTTCTTCTGCGCTTCCGCCTGAGCCTGCTTTTGCTGCTGCTCCTGCTGCTCTTTCAGTTGCTGCTGCTTTTGCTGCTCGGCGAGTTGCTGTTGCTTGAGCTTCTCCGCCTGCTGCTGTTCCTGTTGCTGCTTGAGCTTCGCCGCTTTCTGCGCGGCGAGCTGGGCCGCCTGTTGCTCCGCCAGCTGCTGCTGACGTTTCGCTTCCGCGTCCTGCTGCTCTTTCAGTTTCTGCTGGCGCTGCTGTTCTGCCAGTTGCGCCGCGCGAGCCGCTTCCTGTTGCTGGCGCTTCTTTTCCTGCAGCGCGATGTCGGCCTGCTCGTCGCGCACGGGCGGGGCAGGGGCGACCGGCGCGGGCGGCGGCGTGACAACGGGATGCGGGATCGCAGAATCCGGCACCTCGGTCCACAGTTCCGCTTCCTCGCCCTCGGGCGTGCTGTTCTGCCAGTGGATGCCGTGATACAGGAAGAATCCGAGCAGCGCATGCATCACCAGCGCGAACAGAAAAGCTCGCCCGGTGCCGCGTTCACGCGGTGGCTGAAGCGGATAGTCGGAGTTCTTGCGGATCATTGCGATTTGACGAGCAATCCAACGCGCTTGACGCCCTGAGCCTTCAGCTGGGACATCACGTTCATCACGGCTTCGTATTTCACGGTTTTGTCGGCGGCGATCACGACGGGCTGATCGGGGTGCGATTGTGCCCGATCCGCGATGAAACCGTTGAGGCCAGCCTTCGTCATGTCTTCCTGCTGCTGCGTGCCGGAGTCGTCCTTGTACTTGACGCTCATGTTGCCGTCGGCGCGGATGTTGACGATCACGGGCGGCGTCTGTTGCTGGGGCGCGGCGCCGCCGACGGTCGGCAGATTGACGATCGACGGCGCGACGAGCGGCGCCGTGACCATGAAGATCACGAGCAGCACGAGCATCACGTCGATGTATGGCACGACGTTGATGTCGGCCATCGCGCGCCGCTGACGCGAGCCGCGCATGCTTGAGGAGCGGGAGCCTGCCATCGTGGCCTCCTTACTGTGCCTGGCGCTGCAGGATGTTCGAGAACTCTTCGATGAAGGTTTCGAAGCGGATCGCCAGGCGGTCGATGTCGTGCGCGTAGCGGTTATAGGCAACCACGGCCGGAATTGCGGCGAACAGGCCGATCGCGGTGGCGGTCAGCGCCTCGGCGATGCCCGGCGCGACGTTCGCGAGCGTGGCCTGCTGCACGTTGGCGAGGCCGCGGAACGCATTCATGATCCCCCACACCGTGCCGAACAGACCGATATACGGGCTGACCGAACCGACCGATGCGAGAAACGCGAGGTTCGCTTCGAGCACATCCATTTCACGCTGGAACGCAGCGCGCATCGCGCGACGGGCGCCGTCGAGAATCGCGCCGGAATCGTTCAGGCGCTTCTCTTTGCCTTTCAGGAATTCGCGCATGCCGGACTCGAAAATCCGCTCGAGCGCGCCAATCGTGTGGCGGTTGTTCGCGGCGCTCTGATACAGCGCCTGCAGGTCTCCGCCCGACCAGAAATCACGCTCGAAGCGTTCAGTTTGCGCGCGCGCCCGGCGAATCGCAAACCACTTACGGAAGATGAAAGTCCAGGAGAGCAGCGACAGCAACAGCAGCAGAGCCATGACGGCCTGGGCCAGCAGGCTCGCGTTGAGTACGAGTGAAACGATCGACAGATCTTGTGTAGTGTTCATAAAGATTCGTTTTAACGTCCCGGGAAGGGGGCGTCCGGCTGCAAGGCCGCTTCAAGCTTGCCGTGAGCAAAACGGAAGCTTCGGCGATATCGAAGCCGAACCATGCTTTGTGTTACCTGACCGGTATGAGTTCGCTGGCCCCGTAACAACGAGGCGCAGGCATCGTCCGTTGACATGTCGCCGCTGTTCAGTCCCCGTGCTGGCTCACGCCCGGCCCGCGCCGCAGCGCGGCGAGAACCGAAGCCGGGATCGCGGCCGGCCGCAGCGTCGCGCGGTCCACGCAGCCAACCCGGACCGAACCGGTAGCCAGCAACACGCCTTCGCGCCACGCTTCCTGCACGAAGTCTACCGAAGCTCGGCCAAGACGCTCGATCCGGCTGACAATTTTCACGATGTCGTCGAGCCGGGCCGGAGCCCGGTAGTCGACCGCGGTACTGCGCACGATGAAAATCGCGTCGTTTTCTTCCGCGAGCCGATGCTGGTCGACACCGCACGCGCGCAGCCATTCGGTGCGCGCGCGTTCGAAAAACTTCAGGTAATTGGCGTAAAACACGATGCCGCCGGCGTCGGTGTCTTCGTAGTACACGCGGATGGGCCACGTGTAGCCGATTTCCGTGCCGGGCTGGCTGGTCGACATATTCATGCGGCGCATTCTACCGGAACGCACACCGAGGGGTCTGTTTCAAAGTGTGCGGTCCGTGTGGCGGGCGTCGGCGGTGATCGTGGCCGGCTTTTCCGGCCGTGCCAGGACTGCGAGGAGCACGATGTCGGCCGCCATGCGGCAAAGCCGTGAATGGGAGTGGCGGGGCAAATTGCCGCACCGGCGGGCGTCCCCGCCCGCCCTCAAACTCAGCCGCGATGCACGGCCAGACCGCCGAACGACTGCGCGACCGGCATCAGCTCGATCGTGTTGATGTTGACGTGGGCCGGGCGCGTGGCGATCCAGTAGATCGAATCCGCGATGTCTTCGGCGGTCAGCGGCTGCACGTTTTCGTAGACCTTGGCGGCCTTGTCGTCATCGCCGCGATAGCGCACGTTCGAGAATTCGGTGCCGCCGCACAGACCCGGCTCGATGTCGGTCACGCGCAGCGCGGTGCCGGCGAGGTCGGCGCGCAGGTTCAGGCTGAACTGGCGCACGAACGCCTTGGTCGCGCCGTACACGTTGCCGCCCGCGTACGGCCAGCGGCCCGCCACCGAGCCCAGATTGAAGATATGCCCGCGATTGCGCTCGACCATGCCGGGCAACAGCGCATGCGTGACCTGCACGAGGCCCGTGCAATTCGTCTCGATCATGGTGTTCCATTCGTCGAGGCTCGCCTTGTGCGCCGGCTCGGTGCCGAGCGCGAGGCCGGCGTTGTTGACGAGCACGTCGATCGCGGCGAACCCGGCCGGCAGCGAGGCCGGCACGGCTTCGACGGCGGCGCGGTCACGCACGTCGAGTTCGTACGGCAGCAGTGCGTCGCCGAGCTCGTCGGCGAGTGCCTGCAGGCGGTCCTTGCGGCGGGCGGTGGCGACGACGCGATGGCCGCCTTTGACAAATGCGCGGGCGATGGCGGCGCCGAAGCCGGCCGACGCTCCAGTGACAAACACGATCATTGCAGTTCCCTGGTCGGTAAGAGGCAAAGGCCCCAAGCCTACTTCCAATGCGGCGCTGCGGCAAGGATGCACGAGGCAGATCGGCGCCGGTCGCGGGGGCGCGCAGCGGGTGCGCGACGCGGGCGGCGCGCTTTCGTCAGACGGTTGCGTGGCGGCCGCGCCAGCATGGCTGGATGGCCCGCCAGCGGCCGCTGGAGCGCCCGCAAGCTGGTTGCCTATTCGGGCCTCTTCCAATACACTAACGCGCTCGACCCTGCGTGACTGGCGATAGAACCGAGTCGTCCGACTCAGCCGATTCAACCAATCGGGTTCAAGGTGGAACAACCCACCGTGAAGCGCAGGGTGCCGTTTTGCCGTTCGCCTGGGCAGCCGTGAACCGCGCGCATGAATCTGCGCTGACGGTGGCTGGCCTGCCTCGCGCGTGCGGCGACTCTCCACTCGCCACGTCACGGCAGACCTCACCACCCGCAGCGCTGCGTACCCCGCTGTGTACCCTCTACGCAGGATTCGGCGCACGATCCGGTCAACCTGAAAACACTCAACGGAACCCGTATGTTTGACAGAGCCCAAAGCACCATCGCCAACGTCGATCCTGAACTCTGGAAAGTCATCGAGCAGGAAAACCGCCGTCAGGAAGAGCACATCGAACTGATCGCGTCGGAAAACTACACGAGCCCGGCCGTGATGGCCGCCCAAGGCTCGCAACTCACGAACAAGTACGCCGAAGGGTATCCGGGCAAGCGCTACTACGGCGGCTGCGAATACGTCGACGTCGCGGAGCAACTGGCGATCGATCGCGTGAAGCAGCTGTTCGGCGCCGAAGCCGCGAACGTGCAGCCGAACTCGGGCTCGCAGGCGAACCAGGGTGTGTTCTTCGCGATGCTCAAGCCGGGCGACACGATCATGGGCATGAGCCTCGCGCACGGCGGTCACCTCACGCATGGCTCGCCCGTCAATATGTCGGGCAAGTGGTTCAACGTGGTCAGCTACGGCCTGAACGAAGCCGAAGACATCGACTACGACGCTGCTGAAAAGCTCGCGCACGAACACAAGCCGAAGCTGATCGTGGCGGGCGCGTCCGCGTTCGCGCTGCGCATCGATTTCGAACGCATGTCGAAGATTGCGAAGTCGGTTGGCGCCTACTTCATGGTCGACATGGCGCACTACGCCGGTCTCGTCGCTGCGGGCGTCTATCCGAACCCGGTGCCGCACGCCGATTTCGTCACCACTACCACGCACAAGAGCCTGCGCGGCCCGCGCGGCGGCGTGATCCTGATGAAGGCCGAGTTCGAGAAGCAGATCAACTCGGCAATCTTCCCGGGCATCCAGGGCGGTCCGCTGATGCACGTGATCGCCGCGAAGGCCGTCGCGTTCAAGGAAGCGCTGTCGCCGGAATTCAAGGCGTATCAGCAGCAGGTCGTCGAGAACGCGCGCGTGCTCGCTGAGACGCTGGTCAAGCGCGGTCTGCGCATCGTATCGGGCCGCACCGAAAGCCACGTGATGCTGGTCGACCTGCGCGCGAAGAAGATTACCGGCAAGGCTGCCGAAGCGGCACTCGGCGCGGCGCACATCACGGTCAATAAGAACGCGATCCCGAACGATCCGGAAAAGCCGTTCGTGACCTCGGGCATCCGCCTCGGTTCGCCGGCCATGACCACGCGCGGCTTCGGCGTGAAGGAAGCCGAGCAGGTCGGCAACCTGATCGCCGACGTGCTGGATAACCCGGAAGACGCCGCGACGATCGAGCGCGTGAAGGCTCAGGTCGCCGAGCTGACCAAGCGCTTCCCGGTCTACGGCTAAGCTGTCATGCATTGCCCCTTCTGCCGCCATGCCGATACGCAGGTCGTCGACTCGCGCGTATCCGAAGACGGCGCGACGATTCGCCGGCGCCGCCGCTGCCCGGCCTGCGACAAGCGTTTCACGACGTATGAGCGGGTCGAGCTGGCGTTGCCGTCGGTCGTCAAGAAGGATGGCACGCGCACGGAGTTCGATCGCCGCAAGATCGTCGCGAGCATGCAACTGGCGCTGCGCAAGCGCCCGGTTGCGGTGGACGCGATCGAGGCGGCGGTCGCCCGCATCGAGTATCAGCTGCTTGGCAGCGGCGAGCGCGAGGTGCGTAGCGAGCGCCTCGGCGAACTCGTGATGAACGAGTTGCGCGCGCTCGATACGATCGCCTATGTCCGTTTCGCTTCCGTGTACCGGCGCTTCGAAGACGTCTCCGAATTCGAGGACGTGATCGAGGAATTCCGCCGCGCCTCTTCCCCGCCCAAGCCGTCCCGCAAGCGCTGAGCGCGCGCGTGCCGCACCTGGCTTGCGGTCGTTCGTTTTCATCGCCTCGCGCATTTCGCGCCTTTGTTCACGCATCGCTTCTCCCGCCTCCGTGATGGATCGTCACGTGCATTGTTGCGTGCGCTAGCGTCTGAATGCCACCTGGCCGTTCGGACGATGGTCGGAACGCCCGCAAATCGCTAGATTGGCTGCATTCGTTCAAAACGATCAGGTATGCAGATGAAATGCAATGGGATTTACCGGCCATCACGCACCGGTTTCACGCTCGTCGAAACGCTGGCGGTCATAGCGCTCGTGATGCTGATTGCCGTGATGGCAATGCCGTCGTTTGCCGCATGGCATATGCGCGATCAGGTCGACGCGCGCTCGAAGGCGCTGCTATCGACGCTCGCCTATGCCCGCAGCGAGGCGCTACGGCGTGGTACGCGCATCACGGTGTGTCGCGTCAATGCGGCGCGCGTCTGTCTTGCGTCGGGCCAACCCTGCGCCGACGGCATTGCCGACTGGGCCTGCGGCTGGGCTGTGTTCGCCGAGCGCGGCGGCAAGCCGTCGCTGCTGCGCGCGCAGCCGGCGCTCGCGGCGGTCAGCATCACCGGCGTACAGACGGATATGACGTTCACGCCGCCGGCTGGGCAACTGATCGGCGCATTTCGAAGCTTCGACATTGCGCCGCGAAGTCCATCGAAATCGATGCAAGGGAACCCGTGGCGGCGCTGCATCAGTATCGCGGCAGGTGGTCGCGCGCGGCTTGCACAGGGCGCGTGCGGAGCGACGTCATGAGGCGGTCCGTACTCAATACTGGTTTGCGCGCGCGCGCATCGGCCTGCGTCGGCAGTTCGCTGATCGAGGTGATGCTGGCGGTAGCGTTGATCGCGACAACCACTTTGGGTTTGATCGCGGCTCAGGTGTGGACCGCACGCGAAGCCCGTGCAATGACGCTGCGCGAGAATGCCGTGTGGCTAGCCGACTCGATTGCCGAAGCGGCGAGCACGTCTTCCACGGGAGATGTCGGGCTCAATCAATGGAGCGCGCGGGCGAGCGTCCTGCTGCCGCAAGCCGATGTATCGATCGGCGAGAGCGGCGCGGTCGCGACGGCGCGCGTGACGTGGGCGTCCGTGCAGGACCGGCCGATTGCCGGCCAGGTGATCGATAAACCGGAGCCTTGCGGCGGGATCGATGCGCCCGCCGGATCATCGTGCGTCGCGTTGGCGTTCGCGAAATGAAACGGCCGCATTGCGCACGCGGCCATACGCTGATCGAATTCGTGATCGCGATGGCGCTTGGGCTGATCGTGACTGCGGGCGCCGTGTCCCTCTACACAACGCAGCGTAGCGCGTTCGTGCAGGCGAGCAACGCGGCACGGATTCGCGAAGCCGGGTTGACCGCGCTGATGCTGATCGGCCAGCAATTGCAGATGGCCGGCTTCGTTCCCGCCGATGTCATCGGCTACAACGAGGCGCCTGCGTTGTTCGGCTGCTCGGGCGGTCGCCCGACCGGCGCCGACGACAGCCTCGCTTGCTCCACGTTGAGCACCGGCTCGGATGGCGTCGCGATCCGTTACGTCGCAGACGTCGTATCGACGTGGCCATCGTCGAGCGGCCAGATCACCGACTGCGTCGGACAGGCCGTCAAAGGCGGCGACGCGGCACTGGGCGATCAGGGCGCGCCGGTGGTCAATCGCTACTTCGCCAATGTCAGCGGCTCGACCGGCGAGCCGGAACTTTACTGTGTGGGCAGCGGCAATGCCGGGTCTGCGCAGCCGCTGGTGGAAGGCGTCGAGCGCGTGCGACTGCGCTATTGGCTGGCCGGCGCGGCCGATGCAGTGAATGCGTCGGCAGTGCCGGTGGATCAATGGACGAACGTCGTTGCGGTCGATGTCTGCATACTGGTCCGCGGCGCGCCGCAAGGGCAGCGCACGAAGTACGTCGACTGCGATGGCGTGAGCACGCTTGGCACCGACTTGCGGCCTCGGCAGGCGTTTTCGCGACGCGTTGCGCTGCGCAATCGCACGGAGGTGTCGGCGTGATGGGGCGTCACACGGCAACGCTACGCGGCCAGCCAGAATACTTAGTTAAGCGAAGTTGTCGAATCCATGCCCGACGTGGGCATCAACGCGGTGTCGTGCTAGCCATCGTGCTGCTGGTCTCGGCCATGATGCTCGCCACGTCCGCAATCTGGTTCGAGACGTCGCTCGCGGCGGCTCGCGCGGCGACCAATGTGCGCGACTATCTGCAGGCTTTCCATGCGGCGGATTCAGCGCTGACCTTGTGCGCGCGCAACGTGCTGTCGCCAGGTGGCGACGCGCCCACAGCGCCACTCGTTTCCGGCGAGCCGGCCCAATGGAAGCGTGAAACCGCATTCGACGCAGGCGCCGTCACGCCTGTCGCGCAGTGGCCGGGATCATCGCGCGCGCCGCAATGCCTGATCGAGCCCTGGCGTCTCGCGAATCGACCGAACGCCACTGCCTATCTGCTGACCGCGCGTGGCTTCGGCCAGAGCGGCGAGTCGCAGGTCTGGTTGCAGATGGAGCTGGTGATCGAGGATGGCACGATCGAACGTCATTGGCGGCGCGTTGCCGCGCGACCATTCTGAGGAACGCACCGACTGGAGACGTATGAGAAGGCCAAACACTTGCGCATTTACGCTGCTCGAACTCGTGATCGCGCTAGCGATCGTCGCCACGCTCGCTGCGTTTGCGATCCCTTCGTACCGCGGTCACATCGCGCGCACACATCGCATCGATGCGGCGTCGGCGTTATATCGGGCTGCGCAATTCGTCGAGGGTGCAGCGAGCGATGGCGTGCCGGCCTTGCCTGCGGGACTCGATCAGGCGCCGCAGTTCGGCACGCCGGTGTATCACCTGCGCGTGTTGCCCGCGGACGACACGAACGGCGGCTATTCGGTCGAAGCGGCGCCCGCGGAAGCGGGCCCGATGCGCGACGACCCATGCGGCACGTTCATGCTCGATGCGGCAGGTCAGCGGGGCAACAGAAACGACGCGGGCGGCTCTGCGCCTACAGGCAATGAATGCTGGAATACGAGTTAGCGGATCATCGAAAACCACTCCCGGCGGCGGCGAGCACGATAGCCGCTTCACATCGGCTCGGCTTGCGCGGCCGCAGATTGCGCCGAAGCGGAAGCCGCCGCCGCCGAGTCATTCTTCATCTGCTGCCAGATCCGGAACGCTTCCCACACTCCGAGCGCAATGCTGCCCCACTTGAGCGCGGGCTTCGCGCCCGCGACGACTGTCGCGCGCAGCGGTTTGGCGAGCAACAGCGAAGCGATCGAGCTGATGATCGGATACTGCTTGAGCAATGCGCCGATGGTGCCCGCGTTGAGCACACTCGCCTTCGGCCCTTTGCCGACGCGCACGCCGCCGAAACCGGGGATGACGAACTTGAGCCAGCTGAAACGCGTAACGGCCTGGCGAAATTCGAAGGTAGCCTGAGCGAGTTCGACGCGCTCGACGTCCGCGCGCACGAGCAGCAATTCCTTGCGCAGCGCTCGCAGATGCGGCGCGCTCAGATCCTTCGAAGGGCGCTTGTTACGAAAGGCAGTATCGGGGCGGGAGGGGCTCATGGCGTGTCGGTGGCAGTGAAGGTGGGGCGATGGATCGGACGCAGTCAAATCTGCCCATCAGTCGCGGTTGCGAAACGCGTCGCGATCCTTTTCGAACTCGGCGATGGTCGCTTCGAATACCATCGGCGCGTTGCGCAAACCGCTGCGCGCTTTCAGCGCGCAGACGAGGCCGGCAATCGCGTAGACCGCAGTGATGCCGGCGAGCGCCTGCCATCGGTAGGTGTCCCAGAAGGCAATGGCGACCAGTGCGGTCAACGCGATCAAGGCCATCGACGCGAGCATCATCGCGGCAAGGCCGAGAAACAGCACGCCAAGCAGGCGGTCTTTTTCCTCGGCGAGTTCGATGCCCACCAGTTCGAGCCGCGTTTGCAGGATCGCAAACACGGAACTGAGAATACGGCGCAACGGGCTGTGTTCTGCGCGCTGCGAGTGTGTTTCGGTCGTCATGGCTGTGGGCGTTGCGCGTGATGGCCTAACCGGCGCGCACGCGCGCCAGCGGAAGGGGACCGGCGAGGCTCGCGCCGGTCCGCCCATTTCGCCGATGCGCCGGACGGGCCCGCTCCGGCGGCCTCACCGGCATTTATTTGCGATTGATCAGCAGACCGACCAGCACGCCGACGCCGGCGGCGATGCCGATCGACGCCCACGGATGCTCGTGAACGTAGTCGTCGGTGGCGCGGGCGGCCTTCTTGCCTTTTTCCACGACCACGACCTGAACGTCGGCTGCCTTTTCCTTCGCCTGCTTCAGGCGCGTCAGCGCGGTCTCGCGCAGTTCCGACGCGCGTTCGCCGGTAGCGCTCGCGGCCTGTTTCAGCAGGTCTTCAGCGTCCGCGAGGACGGTTTTGATATCCGACATCAATCTCTCCTTGTTGACTTCCGACATTGACAGCTCCCTTTGTCTCACGCTACGCGAGAATCGTAACCAAAGAAACGGTTGCTGGCGAGCGTAGTGCCGGTTGCTTGCCGCCGCCGCATGAACCGTTTCCGGCAGCGCGCGGCGTTAAGAAACCCTTTTGAGGGCACTCTGCTCCAGACCGATAGGGGATTGAGTTGATCTGTCCCGCAAAGTTTCCGTCAAATGGGAGAAAATTACAAAAACGCATAAAGTACTGACGCGATGTTGGTTCGCCACGTACCATCGCTGCCTTATGCTTTATCGCAACGATCCGCCGCGGACGCACCCGCGAACCCATCCGAATACCTACAGGAGATGCACTATGAGTCTACGTCTTGGCGACATTGCGCCGGATTTCGAACAGGAGTCGAGTATTGGCCGCATCAGGTTTCACGAGTGGCTCGGCGATAGCTGGGGCGTGCTGTTCTCGCATCCCGCCGACTTCACGCCGGTCTGCACGACCGAGCTGGGCCTGACCGCGAAGCTCGCGAGCGAGTTCGAAAAGCGCAACGTGAAGACGATCGCGTTGTCGGTCGACAGCGCGGAGTCGCACAAGGAGTGGATCAAGGACATCAACGAGACGCAAGCCGCCAACGTCGGTTTTCCGATTCTCGCGGACGGCGACCGCAAGGTCTCCGGGCTGTACGACATGATTCATCCGAACGCGAACGAGACGTTCACCGTGCGTTCGCTGTTCGTGATCGATCCGAACCGGAAGGTGCGTCTGATCATCACCTATCCGGCGAGCACCGGCCGCAACTTCGACGAAGTGCTGCGCGTGATCGACTCGCTGCAGCTGACCGACAGTCACTCGGTCGCGACGCCGGGCAACTGGAAGCAGGGCGATGACGTCGTGATCGTGCCGTCGTTGAAGGACGAAGAAGTCATCAGGCAGAAATTCCCGAAGGGCTACAAGGCGCTGCGTCCGTACCTGCGCCTGACGCCGCAGCCGAACAGCTAAGCGGCGCGACACCAAACGAAAAGCCGGTTCGAAAGAACCGGCTTTTTGCCATTATCGGTACTGCGACATCGGTATCAGAAGAACGCCTGAATGCCCGTCTGCGCACGGCCGAGGATCAGCGCGTGAACGTCGTGGGTGCCTTCGTAGGTGTTGACGACCTCGAGGTTCACCAGATGGCGGGCCACGCCGAACTCGTCCGAAATGCCGTTGCCGCCAAGCATGTCGCGCGCGAGGCGGGCGATGTCGAGTGCCTTGCCGCACGAATTGCGCTTCATGATCGAGGTGATTTCGACGGCGGCGGTGCCTTCGTCTTTCATGCGGCCGAGCCGCAGCACGCCTTGCAGGCCGAGCGTGATTTCGGTCTGCATGTCGGCGAGCTTTTTCTGGATCAGCTGGTTCGCGGCGAGCGGCCGGCCGAACTGCTTGCGATCAAGCACGTACTGACGCGCGGTGTGCCAGCACGCTTCAGCCGCGCCGAGCGCACCCCAGGCGATGCCGTAGCGCGCCGAGTTCAGACACGTGAACGGGCCGCGCAGGCCGCTCACGCCCGGCATGATGTTCTCTTCCGGCACGAACACTTCGTCGAGCACGATTTCGCCGGTGATCGACGCGCGCAAACCCACCTTGCCGTGGATCACCGGCGCCGACAGACCCTTCCAGCCCTTCTCGAGAATAAAGCCGCGGATGTTGTCCTCGCCGTCTTCCTCGAGCTTCGCCCACACGACGAACACGTCAGCGATCGGCGAATTCGTGATCCACATCTTCGAACCCGACAGCGAGTAGCCGCCGTCGACCTTCTTCGCGCGCGTGACCATGCCGCCCGGATCGGAACCGTGGTTCGGCTCGGTCAGACCGAAGCAGCCGATCCACTCGCCGCGCGCGAGCCTGGGCAGATATTTGTCCTTCTGCGCGTCCGAGCCGAATTCGTGGATCGGCACCATCACCAGCGACGACTGCACCGACATCATCGAGCGATAGCCGGAGTCGACACGTTCCACTTCGCGCGCGATGAGCCCGTACGCGACATAGTTCAGACCGGGGCCTCCGTACTGTTCGGGAATCGTCGGGCCGAGCAGGCCGAGCTCGCCCATTTCGCGAAAGATCTCGATGTCGGTCTTTTCGTGGCGGAACGCCTCCAGCACGCGAGGTTGCAGCTTGTCCTGCGCGTAAGCCGCAGCGGCGTCGCGCACCATGCGTTCGTCTTCGGTGAGTTGCTGATCCAGCAGCAACGGGTCTTCCCAGTGAAACTGCGCGGCCACGGCCATGACGTATCTCCTGATTCTCTCGCTCAGAACAAGCTTGACTTGAGTTCCGCCCTGCGAAACAATGTTTTGCAATCGACGATCGAGTGTAGCACCCTATGACGCTGCCATCCACATTCTCCGCTGCGCTCGACGAACGCAAGTTCGTCGTGGCCCTCGCTCGCGGGCTGGACCTGTTGCGCGCGTTCCGGCCGGGCGAAACGATGCTCGGTAACCGCGATTTCGTCGAACGCACGGGATTGCCGAAGGCGACCGTGAACCGGCTCGCCTACACGTTGAGCGTGCTCGGCTATCTGCGGCTCGACGAAACCCACGGCAAATATGCGCTCGACGCGGGCGTGCTGTCGCTCGGCTTCGCGCTGCTGTCGGGCACCGACACACTCGAACTCGCGCGCCCGCACCTGCGCAGCTTCGCGCGCGAGGTCGGCGCGGCGGTCTCGCTCGGCTGCCGCGACGGGCTCGACATGGTGTATCTGGAGACGATTCGCAGCGAAACCGCGCTGACGCTCGGCCTCGCATCCGGCTCGAAACTGTCGATGCTGACGAGCTCGATGGGCCGCGCGTATCTCGCCGTGCAGCCGCTCGACGTCCGCGCCGCGCTACTCTCAGAACTGAAAAAAGCGGCCGGCAAGGCGGGGCCGATGCTCGTCGCGAAAGCCGAAAAGGAGATCGCCGCGTTCGCAACCGAGCGCTGCTGCTACTCGTTTCGCGCGTGGCACGACGACGTGAATGCGGTCGCGGTGCCGTTTCGCGAGCCGCGCGACAAGCGCTGGCTCGTGCTCAGCTGTAGCGGGCCGGCGTCGTCGATGGGGGAGCAGGTGTTTCGCGAGAATGTCGCACCGCGCCTGAAGGCGCTCGCGCGTCGCCTGGGGGAGCCAGGCTGAAATGATCCAGAGGCGCCCTGGCTCGCCGGGCACACACCGTGTCACGCCGCCCGGTCGTGATAATGCGCAGTGAACAATGGCCCCTGCACGAAGCGCACGTCGTACTGCTGTAGCGCCAGGAACTGTGCTTCATCCGTCACGCGATTGAAAATCAGCGGCACCCGCAGCCGGTTCGCGTAGCCGACGAGCGGCTTCACGGTCGCGTCGCGCAACGCGACCGCCGCATCCATCTTGATGAAGTCGAGCCGCGCGGTTTCCGACACCGACAGAATCTGCCCCGCGTTCGACAGATTGCCCGCCACCTTGAACCCGTAGTGCTGATAGCTGCGCGTCAGATAGCCGAGAAAGGTCTTGTGCGCGACCGCCGCCGCCGGCAGCTCGATCACGATGCGCGCCGGATTCAGATTGAACGACGTCAGCACACTCGAAAAATGGCGGCCGTGATCGTACTTCACGCTCTTCAGCAGCCGCTCGTGCACGCGCAGAAACAGCAGCCCATGGCGCTGCGCGCCGAAGAAGTTGATCGCGTGCAGCGCGCGCGACATGCGATCCAGCGCGACCAGCCGCTGGTCGTCGGCGATCTTGTCGAACGGATCGAACACGTCGAACGGCGGTGCGTCGAGCCTGTGCGTGACCGCCTGAAAGCCGAGTTCGTCTCCGAACCGGTCGACTCCTTCCGCGCCGCAGGACAGCGACTGCGCGAGGCCATGCACGCTGATATCGAAGATCGGTTCGTAGGCGCTCGCAAGCTCGATGCCGTCGAAGTGCGCGAGCGCGATACCGCCTTGCGTGCCGTGTCCCATAGCCAGATGCTCGCCGAGAAACGGGTGATGAGCGGCGCGGGCGATCAGATCGGGGATGGTCGGCGAAATCATGTGGGCGAATGAGTGGCGACGGTGAACGCGCACCGGGCGCGTGACGACGCGACGCAATGGTCGCATCCATTGATGGTAGCAGTCCGCGCCGTGCTCACATGAACAAAATGTTCATAACGATATTGGCCGCACGCTTATCGGCCGGGGCCGAGCGAGGTGTGAACGACATCCGGGACGTGGTATTCCAAGGGTATACGTTAGTTTCACTATTCATAATTCGTTTTACTATACGTAAATCTAGGCGTCGCTAAGACGATGCCGAAGCGCCCGCGCATCGATTCCAGACCAATCCGGTCATGCGCGAGCGTGACCCGGCAACGCAGCCGCGCGTCCGAGGTGGAGCCGGCCTGATGGCAAAAATCACGTACTAACCGGGAAAGAACCGAGCAACTTTCGGAGAATTGCATGGATACCTCAAAACGTGCGCCGGCCGACCAAAGCCTGCGGCCTGAAATCGAGCCTCGCTATCAGTCGGGTTTCGCGAACGAATTCGCGACAGAGGCGTTGCCGGGCGCGCTGCCGAGCGGCCGCAATTCGCCACAGCGTGCGGCCTATGGTTTGTACGCCGAACAGCTTTCGGGCACCGCGTTCACGGCGCCACGCGGTCACAACCGTCGCTCGTGGCTGTACCGGATTCGCCCGGCGGCCATGCACAAGCCGTTCACGTTGATATCGTCGGAGCGGCTCGTTGCGAACTTCGCCGAGGTTCCGCCGACGCCGCCGAACCAGCTGCGCTGGGACCCGCTGCCGATGCCGACTGCGCCGACCGATTTCATCGACGGCTGGGTCACGATAGCGGGCAACGGCTCGGCCGAAGCGATGAGCGGTTGCGCGATTCATCTGTACGCGGCGAACCGCTCGATGCAGGACCGCTTCTTCTACAGCGCCGACGGCGAGCTGCTCATCGTGCCGCAACAAGGGCGCCTGCAGATCGCGACCGAGATGGGCCGCGTCGATATCGAACCGTTCGAAATCGCGGTGATCCCGCGCGGCGTGCGCTTCGCGGTGAGCCTGCCGGACGGCAGCGCGCGCGGCTATATCTGCGAGAACTTCGGCGCGCTGCTGCGTCTTCCGGACCTGGGGCCGATCGGCTCGAACGGTCTCGCGAATCCGCGCGATTTCCTGACGCCGCAAGCCGCGTACGAAGACCGCGAAGGCGCGTTCGAACTCGTCGCGAAGATGAACGGCAATCTGTGGCGCGCGGACATCGGCCATTCGCCGCTCGACGTCGTGGCCTGGCACGGCAACTACGCGCCGTACAAGTACGACCTGCGCCGCTTCAACACGATCGGCTCGATCAGCTTCGACCATCCGGATCCGTCGATCTTTCTGGTCCTGCAATCGCAAAGCGATACACCGGGCGTCGATACGATCGACTTCGTGATCTTCCCGCCGCGCTGGCTCGCCGCCGAAGATACCTTCCGCCCGCCCTGGTTCCATCGCAACGTCGCGAGCGAGTTCATGGGTCTCGTGCATGGCGTCTATGACGCCAAGGCCGAGGGCTTCGTGCCCGGCGGCGCGAGCCTTCACAACTGCATGTCGGGCCACGGCCCGGACGCGGACACGTTCGAGAAGGCCTCGCATAGCGATACCTCGGTGCCGAAGAAGGTCGACGACACGATGGCCTTCATGTTCGAGACGCGCACGCTGATCAAGCCGACGCGCTTCGCGCTCGAAACCGCGCAACTGCAGGCGCATTACTACGAGTGCTGGCAAGGTCTCAAGAAACACTTCAATCCGGAGCAACGATGAACGCGGTGAACGATCTTCAGGCGACGCTCGATCCGGCGCGCAAGAGCTGGATCGAGTCGGCCAACGACCCGGCCAGCGACTTTCCGATCCAGAACCTGCCGTTCGGCATTTTCAGCGACCGTGGCAACGACGCGCGGCGCGTGGGCGTCGCGATCGGCGATCAGATCGTCGATCTTGCCGGGTTGCAAGCCGCGGGTCTGCTGAGCGCGCCGGCGCAGAACGTGTTCGCACGCGATGCCCTGAACGATTTCATCGCGCTCGGCCGCGATGCGTGGCGCAGCGTGCGTATTCAGCTGAGCCAGCTGCTCGCGCGCGACACCGCGACGCTGCGCGACGCTGCCGCGTTGCGCACGAAGGCGCTGGTCCGCGTGGCCGATGCGCGCCTGCATCTGCCGGTGCAGATTCCGGGCTACACGGACTTTTATTCGTCGAAGGAACACGCGACCAATGTCGGCACGATGTTTCGCGATCCGAAGAATGCGCTGCTGCCGAACTGGTCGGAGATGCCGATCGGCTACAACGGCCGCGCGTCGTCGGTGGTGGTGAGCGGCACGCCGGTGCGTCGTCCTAACGGTCAGCTGAAGCTGCCGGATCAGGAGCGCCCGGTATTCGGCGCGTGCCGCAAGCTCGATATCGAACTGGAAACGGGTTTCATTATCGGCGGCGGCAATGCGCTCGGCGAATCGATCGCGTGCGAGGATGCGGAGGCGCACATCTTCGGCATGGTGCTGTTGAACGACTGGAGCGCACGCGACATCCAGCAATGGGAATACGTGCCGCTCGGCCCGTTCAACGCGAAGACCTTCGCGACGACGATCTCGCCGTGGGTCGTCACGCTCGATGCGCTCGAACCGTTCCGCGTCGCGCAGCCGGTGCAGGAGCCGCAGCCACTCGCGTACCTGCGGCATCAAGGCGAGCACGCGTTCGACATCCACCTCGAAGTGACGTTGCGTGCTCAACACGCGCAGCAAGCGAGCACGATCGCGCGGACCAATTTCAAATACATGTACTGGACGATGGCGCAGCAGCTCGCGCATCACACGGTGGCGGGCTGCAATACGCGGGTGGGCGACCTGATGGGCTCGGGGACGATCAGCGGGCCGAGCGAGGATTCATATGGCAGCCTGCTCGAGCTGACGTGGAACGGCACGAAGCCGCTGGAGTTGAAGGAGGGCGGCACGCGCACGTTTATCGAGGACGGTGATGAGTTGACGCTCGTCGGCTGGTGCCAGGGCGACGGATATCGCGTGGGGTTCGGCGCGTGTGCCGGGGAGATTTTGCCGGCGCGGCAGTGAACGCGAAGCAGTCGCGACGAGCGAGTCCTTGGACGCGCGGGGTCGCAATGGCCCGGCACGCCGTCCTCTCAGCCGCCCAACAACCCAAATACCGCCACCCCATTGGTCGTGCCGACATACACCTTGCCGTTCGCGATCAATGGCGTGATGAACTTGTTGCCCGCGCCGAACTGATCGCGCGTGCCCATCTGGTTGCTGTTGTACAGCTCGGCGAGCGTGACCGGGTCGAACGCATGCAGTGCCGCGACGGTGCCGTTTTCGGCGGCCCACACGATGCCGTTCGTGGCGCCGTTCGCCGAGATGCTCGGGGTCGTGCCGGGATAGGCGAACGTCATTGCGCTCTGCGCGGTCGGCGTGATCGACAGCTTCGCATTGCTCACGGTGAACGCCTTCAGATAATCGCCGACCGAGCCGAAATACACGCGCCCGTTGAAATACGCAGGCATGCCGAACACGCCGCCGGCCAGCTGCGCGGGAAGCTCCTGATAGATGTTGTCGGCCGTCGCGTTGAACTTGCCCATTGAGTCGCGATTCGCCATGTAAATGGTGCTGTCCTTGCCCGCGCCGACTGCCAGATGCTGCACGACGCCGTTCGCGTCGGTCAGGTCCGGCAGCACGAGTGCACCGCCGGAGCCGAGGTCGATGTCGCCTTTGGACTCTTGCACGACGTTCGTCATCGCGAAGTAGTCCGCGACCGACAGGCCACCCGACGTACCGAGCTTCAGGAACGCATTGCCGAAGTCGTTGCTGGCCGGAAAGCCGCTCGAGTTGAGCGTGGTGTCGAAGGTGCCGTTGGCATCGAGCAGATAGATCGACGAGCCGTCCGACGCCGGGCCCGCGCCGCTCATCCAGATCGCGCCGCCGGTGCCGTTAGGCGTCACGTTGAGCACGGTGGTCTGCTGCAACGTGTCGGCGCTGTAGCCCATGATCCAGCCGGTATAGCCGCCGTCGTCGCAGTGCGAGGTCCACGTCGTGTAGACCGTGTTGCCGAGCTGCAGCAGCGCCGCGCGCTCCGCATACAACGACGGTGTGAACGGCACGACGCCGTTCGTATTGCCCGCGCCTGTGCCCGGGTAAGAGGCGCCGATTTCATTGGGACCGTTCAGCAGCTCGGCGCCGGTCGCGAGGTCGAGCGCGTGAATGCGCTGATGATAGCTGCCGGCCGCGTCCTTCGACATCGCGACGACGTAGATCGTGCCGTGCGCCCCGCGCGAACGGTCGATCACCGGTGTCGACGTGATGCCGATTACGTTCACGATCTGGCTGCAGCCGCGGCTGTCGCTCGGGGTTTCGCCGGCGCCTAGCGCGCTGACCTGCCACAGCGTCGCGCCAGTGTCGGCATCGAATGCGAACACGCTGTCATTCTCGGTGGCGACGTACAGCACGTTGTGCGTGCCGCCCGCGATCGCCAGTGAACCGACGAACAGCGGCTGCGCATCGACCTTGCCGTCGACGGCGAAGAAGCCGACCTTGCCGAACGTCGATGCCGTCACGTTGGCGGGCGTCAGCGTGGTTTCGCTGAGGTTCTGGCCGGTGCGCGCGACGTCGTCGTGATAGGTAAGCACGTCCTGCGCGGCCGCCATCGATGTGCCCGAGCCACTGCCCGATGTACCGGTGCTGCCGCCGGCGCTCGCGCCCGTCGGGGCGTTGTTGTTTCCGCCTCCGCCGCCTCCGCAGTTCGCGGCGGCGATTGCGGTTACCGCGATCGCCGCGCCCGACAGGCAGACACGGCGCAACGCGCGCAGAGATACCATGAATGTCTCCCCGTTGCTTGCGGCGGCGCCACAAAATATGGGCCGTTTATCGAGTGCCCGCGCAACGTGGGTTGAAGATTAGCACCGTGCGGATCGATGGCAATAGGCAGCAACCAGGGCCTAATCGTCAACTCGCCGCCGGCTTTCGCCTTATCCCGCCACCGCCACCCGACGTTCGATCGACACCGACCACAGCGTCAGCAGCAGCGCGCCGAGCGCGGTCAGGACGCCGACCCACGGCAGCGTCGTGAGCGGCGCGCCCGCGCCGATCGCCATGCCGCCGAGCCACGCGCCGGTCGCGTCACCGAGATTGAACGCTCCCTGGTTCAGCGTCGACGCAAGATTCGGCGCGTGGCTCGCGCGGTCGACGATCAGCATCTGCAGCGGCGGCACGATCGCGAACGCGAGCGCGCCCCACACGAACACGGTCAGCATCGCCGGAATGCGGGCGTGCATCGTGCCCGCGAACACACACAGAATCACGACGATCGCCATCATGGACGCGACCAGCGACGGCATCAGCCGCCAGTCCGCGAGCTTGCCGCCGAGCGTGTTGCCGACCGTCAGGCCAAGGCCGAACAGCAGCAGCACCAGCGTGACCGCGTGCGGCGTGAAGCCGGTCACGTCCTCGAGAATCGGGGTGATATAGGTGAAGCTCGAAAACAGGCTCGCCGACGCCAGCACGCTGATGCCGAGCACCATCAGCACCTGTGGGTTCTTCAGCACGCTGAATTCGCGCACGAGGCTCGCCCTGTGCATCTCGATCTTCGCGGGCAGGCACATCGCGAGTGCGGCCGCCGCCAGCACGCCGATGCCGGTCACGGCCCAGAACGTCGCGCGCCAGCCCACCGCCTGGCCGAGCGCGGTACCGAGCGGCACGCCGAGCACGTTGGCGAGCGTGAGACCGGTAAACATCAGCGCGATCGCCTGCGCGCGGCGATTCGGCGCGACGAGCCCCGCCGCGACCACCGAGCCGATGCCGAAGAACGCGCCGTGGCAGAGCGCGGTGACGATGCGTGCGGCCATCAGCACCGCGTAGCCCGGCGCGATCGCGCACAGCAGATTGCCGACGATGAACACGCCGATCAGGCTCATCAGCGCCTTCTTGCGCGGCATGTTGGCGACGGCGATCGCAACGATCGGCGCGCCGAACGTGACGCCGAGCGCATACGCGGATACCAGCATGCCGGCCGCCGGAATCGACACGGACAGATCCCGCGCGACGTCGGGCAAGAGCCCCATGATGACGAACTCAGTGGTACCGATTCCAAACGCGGCAACGGCAAGGGCAAGCAGAGGCAAAGGCATGGCGATGATGGGGTGTGACGTGTGATGCGGCGCGAAAAGCGGGCGCCGGGGGGCGTTCCCGAGGCGGGAATGCTGTCGCCGGGTAGGGAGAAACCAGCAGGGGATTCTACCTAAGCCAAATCTGGCTTGCCGACTGTCAGGAAAGGTGTTGTTTTTTGTGAAAAGAGGCGGCGGGGCGCCTGAGCCGCCAGGGCGGCATTCAGCACCGCGCGAGGTTGCGCCCGAGAGCCGCGCAGCCCGCATCCGTCAGCACTTCGACCACGGCGCTGCGCTCGTCGGGCTTGAAGTCGGCGATCCAGATCACGCGGCAACGTGCGGGCGTGTCGGCCATGACCTGCAGCGTCGCGTGATGGTGCTCGAAGCGTCCGCCGCCCACCGAGTAGGCGAGCCGCATGTGGGCATCGTCGACGGCAATCACGCGTTCCTCGACCACGGTGCCGTCGGCGAAAGTGACCCAGCGCAGGTCGCCTTCCATGCGCGCCGCAATCAGTACGCCCGCGAACACGCGGGCAACGTCGGCGGGATCGCGCAGCGCCGCCCATGCATTGGCCGCGGGGGTTTCCACGGCGATTTCCCGGTAGATCGTAGCCATCGCAGTTCCTCTCTTTCGCTTCGGGTAACGGTGCAACGTGCGCTTGCAGGCACCTCAAGCATCGCGCGGCGCTACTTGATTCACATCGAACGTTTCACCATGCCGGCCCGCGCCGGACGCGAAGCGCGCCGCGCCCGCCAGGCCCTCGGCGAGGACGGCCGCGTAGCCGCCTGAGCCTTCACGCCGCAACGCTTCGGCGAGATCGTCGAGCGTGCTGTTCTCGAGCGCGGAGCGGCGGTCGGCGAGCAGCGCCGCCTGCGGAAACGCGGCGAGCTCTGCGGCCAGTTGCTCGGCGGCCGCGCGCGCTTGGCCTTTCGGCACCACGCGGTTGGCGAGTCCGAACGCGAGCGCCTCGCCCGCATCGACCGCGCGGCCGGTCAGGATCAGATCGAGCGCGCGCGACAGGCCGATCAAACGCGGCAGCCGGATTGTGCCGCCGTCGATCAGCGGAATACCGACGCGTCGGCAGAACACGCCGAGCAGCGCGTCTTCCTCGACGACGCGCAAATCGCACATGGCGGCAAGCTCGAGCCCACCCGCGACCGCATGGCCGGCGATCGCGGCAATCACCGGCTTGCTGAAGTGCATCCGCGTCGGTCCCATCGGACCCGGGCCGCTGCCGTCCGCGTGCAGCTCGTTGCGGCGCGTGTCGTCGGCGAGCGCGCTCAGGTCCGCGCCCGCGCAAAACGTGCCGCCTGCGCCGAACAGCACGGCCGCGCGCCACGCGGGTTTCGCCTCGAAGCGGCTGAACGCGGCGCTCAACGCATCGGCCACCTGGCGATCGACTGCGTTGCGCCGTGCGGGCCGGTCGAGAACGATCGTGGCCACCCCATTGTCGTCATTCGACTCGATGCGCACATGGTCATTGAAATATTCGTTGGCTATCATCGTTATGTACCTGAAGGGAATCTGAAGGGCGGTGATTGGCTGTTGATCGGGCAGCGTTGCAGCACGTTCATGCAGCGTAATTAATCCGGTGGGCTGTCATGTTTCTTTCACATCCGGCTCGTAGCGTTAGCGCTCTATTTATGCGCTGGCGTCCTGTCGCCAGCTTGCCGAGCCTGCCTTTGTCCTTGCCTTTGCCCAATTCATCACCGGCCGGCGCGCCGGTCTCCACCGAAACGGTCTGGATCGTGCCGTTGGAGGAGCATTCGTGGTACGACCATGTGCGCCTGAAGCGCGTATTTGTCACCGACGGCACACGTCATCAGGTCGTGCTCGTCGATCTGCGCAAGCTGCTCGTGTGCGCGGATCGTGACAACACCGATTATGTGCTTAAGCCCGTCGCCGAGTGGCACGGGGGCAAGGTCCGCGGCATTCGCGAGTTTCTCGATCCCGACAGCCCACGCATTCCGCAGATGCCGTACGTGACGATCTCCACGCGTCGCGCGCCGGGACTGCTCGGCTGGGTCGGCATCGAGCGCGAGGGGGTGGTCGCGTTTCGCAACGGCCAGCATCGCGCGCGCTATCTGTGCGCGGCGGGCGCGCGCTGGTGTCCGGTCGAAGTGCACGAGCGCGAGGCGGTCTTGCTGCGCGAACTGTGCGGCGCGGCCGATGATGCCCGCACCGCGATTCGCGCAATCCAGCCGGGCGGCGAGGGCGGCGTCTAGCTTGCGCCGCCCGCGGCAAATCGCGTACGACACGGGTGTCCCCTCTACTCCGCCGCATGCACGATGTTGCGCGGCGTGCCCGCCTGCCACGCCGCGATGTTCGCGAGCGTGGTCTGCGCGATCTCGGTCATCGCCTCGTGTGTGAAGAACGCCTGGTGCGCGGTGACGATCACGTTCGGGAACATCAGGAGACGCGCGAGCACGTCGTCCTGGAGCGGCAGATTCGAGTGATCCTCGAAGAAGATGCCGCCTTCTTCCTCGTAGACGTCGAGCCCCAGATGGCCGAGCCGGCCTTCTTTCAACGCGCCGATCAGCGCGTTCGCCTCGACGAGCCCGCCGCGCCCGGTGTTGATCAGCATCGCGCCGCGCTTCATCTTCGCCAGCGCGGCGCTGTCGATCAGGTGATAGGTGTCGGGCAGCAGCGGACAATGCAGACTGACGATGTCCGCTTGCGCGAGCAACGTATCGAGCGGCACGTAGCGTGCGCCGAGCGCGAGCAGTTCGTCGGAGGGCGTGCCTGGATCGTAGGCGAGCACCTGCATGCCGAAGCCCGCCATGATGCGCGCGAACACCCGGCCGATGATGCCCGTGCCGATCACGCCGACTGTCTTGCCATGCAGGTCGAAGCCGAGCAGCCCATGCAGCGAGAAGTCGCCTTCGCGTGTGCGCGCGACCGCGCGCGGCAGGCGCCGGTTCAGCGCGAGGATCAGCCCGACCGCATGTTCGGCGACCGCGTACGGCGAGTAGGCCGGCACACGCGCGACCGGCATGCCGAGCCGCTCGGCCGCCGCGAGGTCGACGTGATTGAAGCCCGCCGAGCGCAGCGCGATCATGCGCGTGCCGCCCGCATGAAGCCGCTCGAGCGTCGTGGCGTCGACATTGTCGTTGACGAACGGGCAGACCACCTCGTAGCCATGCGCGAGGATCGCGGTGTCGCTGTCGAGCAGGGATTCCTGGAAATGCAGTTCGTAGCCGTGCGCGGCATTGGCCTCGGTAAATGTGTCGTTGTCGTACTGACGACTGCTGAACAGGATCGTGCGCATATCAGGCTCCGAACAAAGCACGTGCAAACCTGCCGCAAGAAATCGGCCAACAGCAGATTTTCTTCTTCACGATGTTAGGCGACTTCGCGATGAAAGAGTAACTGTCGGACGTTCGGGAGATCGTTGCACTACCTGCACCGTCAGGGGGTGCGTCCGTGTGGCGGCTCGTCTGGCGCCCGAAGTGACGGCCGGCTAGCCTGGCCAAAAAACTTGCGCAATCGCGCGGTTCGGTGAATGATCGGACGAACGGCCTCGAACGGCGTGCCTGCCGCGAGGCCGTTCGTTCCTTTGTGCTCCAAATTCACACACCGACCATGCCGATTTCAACCTCCACTACCGTAGCTTCGTCCGTCCCCTGTCCGGTTGTCGAATCGCTCGACGCGATCCTTCCCGAAGAACCGCTCCTGATGATGGGCGCCGGCCCCGTGCCGATTCCCGCCGCGGTCGCGAAGGCCAATGCGATCGTGATCAACCATCTGGGCGGCACGATGGCGAAGGTGGTGAACCAGGTGAAGACGATGGCGCGCTATGTGTTCCAGACGCAGTCGAAGTGGGTGCTCGGCGTCGCGGGACCGGGATCGGGTGCGATGGAGATGGCGATCTCCAATCTCGCGTGGGAAGGCACGCGCATGCTGTGCATCAAGAACGGCTTCTTCAGCGACCGTATGGGCGAAATGGGCCGGCGTGTCGGCGCGCGCGTGAGCGTGCTCGAAGTCGCGGACCGCACGGTCGCGAGTCTGGATCAGGTGGCCGAGGCGCTGCGCCGCGAGCGTCCCGAGGTCGTCACGGTCGTGCAGGGCGAGACGTCGAACACCGTGTGGAACCATCATCTGAAAGACATCGCCGCGCTCGCGAAGGAAGCGGGCGCGCTCGTGATCGTCGATGCCGTCTGCACGCTGAGCACGATGCCGCTCGAAATGGACAGATGGGGCATCGATGCGGTGATTACCGGCGGCCAGAAGGGCTTGTCGTCGATTCCGGGGGTGTCGCTGATCGCGTTTTCAGACGCGGCGTGGGCGCGCGTCAAAGACCGCACGGCGCCCAATACGCACTGGTGTCTCGATGCGTCGCTGGCGGAAAACTTCTGGCACAACGCCGGTTATCACTACACGGCGCCGGTGTCGGGCGTGCTCGCGCTGCACGAGGCGCTGCGGCTCGTCTGCGCGGAGACGCTGGAGAAGCGCTTCGCGCGCCATCTGAAATGCTCGCTCGCGTTGCAGCAGGGCGTCACCGCGATGGGCCTGCAACTGTATGCGCCCGAGCATTGCCGGCTCAACTCGGTGGTCGGCATCGAGGTGCCGGACGGCCTGAGTCCCGCCGACGTTTGCGCGCATATCTCGCGACAGCATCAGGTGGAAATCTCCGGCTCGTTCGGTCTACCCATAGTGCGTATCGGACAGATGGGCGAGCAGTGTCGCGAGCACAACCTGTTTCGCACCGTGCACGCGCTCGGCCGCACGATGGTCGATCTCGGCATCAAGGTCGATCTGCCGGCGGGTGTCGCGGCGCTCGAGCGGGGGCTTTCGGAAGGGAAGTAACGGAATGTTGAGACGGATGGCGGGTCGCCTTTGTGCGAAACCGCACTGAACTCGATCTCGTCATAGGCACAATTGGCCACATTGGCATTGACGGCCATGTACAGCCCTCGCGGGATGTAGCAAGGCCAGCGTCGGGGTGGTCCGCGCCCGCCCCGGCTCATAAAAGCGGCAAGACAAACTGCTCGAACGGCATCAGGCTCAATTTCGTAGGAATCACTTGCGAGCATGAGCTTCCGGTCGATCGCTGTGTCCAGAAGACTGGATCTGGCTTCGCCCATCCGAATCCGGTTCTGACGCGGCTCGCAGACGAATTTGATAGCGTCGAAAAACTGACGAACAGTCGCGAGTTACCCGGAATGAGAGAAGCCGGCGATATTTTGGCGGCGCGTTG